>CAYYLC010000014.1:0-1591 GCA_964472415.1 uncultured Gammaproteobacteria bacterium | reverse complement strand
ATGAAATTTGAATTTCATCTTAATCAAAACCTACCTAAACTCTCATGGGCAATATCATTCAGTAAGAAAACTCAAATTATTGATGTGTATCATGGTTCGAACGTTGAGATTGAAGAGAATTGTTTTTTCGAAGGTGCATGGGATGGAGAATTCTCTGAATATTTGTTTGAAGACAGTACTTTTTTTGTTGGAACTGGATGTAAAATCCTTGGTAATGACCCAGAGCAAAAACTTCTGGTGGTTACTCCAAATCATGTTTTGGAAAAAGTGCTTGTTTATCGCACCGCCGATGAAACTTTTTATGCTTCCAATTCACTTGCTTTCTTACTTGCCATCTCGCATCAGGAACTGGACACGAATTATACACAATACGAATCTGATTTTTCCTCAATTTTGAATGGAATTAATTCCTATACTTCGAAAATTAATTTGTGTGAAGGGTATTGTGAGCAATATTTCTATTGTAATTTAGAGATTTCCTCTACACTGTATATTGAAGTTAAACCTAAAAGGGAAATTGAAAGTTTTGTCGATTACTCAGACTATTACAAGCGTATCACGTCTATGTTGGCATTGTTGGGTGCTAATGTGTCGAGTAAAGACCGAAATTTCCCATATGGGCTTGTAACTACAATTTCTAGTGGGTATGATGCGCCAGCTTGTGCAGCTTTGGCAAAGATGATTGGATGTGATACTTCGGTCTCCTTCAATAAACCAGAGAAATATGAATCTGATAGTGGTGCTGAAATTGCTACTGCGATAGGTTATAAAAACATTATTCATCATTCAGCATTGGAATACCTAAAAAATGATAATCTAGTCGAAGCTGAATTTTGCGCTTCTGGTGAGTTGGGTACTGGTATAGTTTTTCAGGCTTTTGAAAAAGATTTCTCTTCAAATCTTGTATTCTTTGGGGAGAGGGGAGATAAAATCTGGAGCAACTCCTGGGATGATGTTAATGATGAGTTCAGATTTTCAAACGAAAAGTTTGCAGGTATTTCATTCACAGAAAACAGACTTAGAGTTGGGTATTTTATTTGTCCCCTTCCCTTGTATGGTGCAGAACGATGGACGTCTATTTATAGGATCTCCAAATCTGAAGAGATGAAATCGTATACGATTGGGGGTGGTTATGATCGTCCTATTCCAAGAAGAATTTTGGAAGAGGGTGGAATTGCTCGTACTCTATTTGGTCAGAGAAAAATTGGAGCGGGAATCAATTATCGCTATGATTCGCGCAACCGCTTGAGAAAAAGAATGTCCAAAGATTCTTACAAGTCTTTTATTAGTTATGTTGAACAGAATAGGCGAAAGCTGTCGGCAAAGTTATGGATGCAATTTATTACCGAAAATCGATATATATATATAGCATATATACTTAAGAAGTTTCGCGTAAAAATGTCTTTGCCAAAGGTAAATGTTAGTCGTATGAGTAATCCTAGTCTAGCATCATACCTTTGTCTTTGGGGGAATGCTGTTTTGAAAGAACGTTATCTAAAGGCGTTAGAGAATGAGAAAGAATGAGTAGCAATATCTTAATTCTCAGCTGTGGTACCCGAAACAAGATTGTTCAGTACTTTAAGAAGGAACT
>CAYYLC010000013.1:0-1670 GCA_964472415.1 uncultured Gammaproteobacteria bacterium | reverse complement strand
AGTGAGTTCATTGTGCTAGAATTATTGAGCTTAGGATCAAAATATTAAAATTTCTGGTAAGTCCGCAAAAATAAGGAGTTACATTTGGGTAAGAACGAAGAAAGAAGAATTGCATTGATTAGAAATGGAAAAGATTTGCTCAGAATAATTCCATTTAAATCGGATGAAAATAAAGTTGAGTTGAAGTTTGATTTCTCGAAACAGCTTTTTGAAGTGGACTATTTACGGTTGGGAGAAGAGCGGGCTCATAGGATGATTCCAGACCCAAATGGACACCTCAGCGTCACCTACCATAAAGGTAATTCTGGAAAAGGGGTGTGTGTCCACATCAAACATGTTACTAAAGGCTCGGAAAAGCCGAACTATGAAAAGCTCCCTTTAGAATATTTCCGGGCACCAAGTGGTAATGATATTTCGATGACCCCGATTTGCAAATTGTTTTTCCCAAAAAGCGTACTGTACAATGAGTATATTAAGAAACCGAACCATGAAATATTTTCGCTAAATGAGGCTCATAATGTAGTTGAGGTGTTCATTGCCGGCCCTTCATTTGATTTTGAGAAAGCCATGCAGACCTACCCGGTACTGAATTATCTACAATTGACTGAGGATATTGAGTTCTATGCCAATGGAGTAATTGAAACATTCACAGGGAAACGGAATAGCATAGAGAGTGGGTCAATACATGCAGAGAAAATAAGGTTAAGTAATGATATCAGGGTGATTCTAATTTCTTATTGCGATTTTGCAGTCATGGAACATGAACACACAAAGATGACAAAAATCCTTTTCATCGAAAATGAATTTCATGAATTTCCTCTTCTTCATAGATTTGTATGTGAAAGAGATTCCGAAGATACAGAAGATAAGTTCTCAAGACCCCACACAGTAGTTGAGGACAATGTTCTACGAGGTATCGATACTCCCTGGCTGCAAGAATATGCTGATAATCTAGCCGAACGATATCATCAAGCAGCCGATGTAATTTTTGAAACCAGGAAAAAACGCTTCGATGAAATTTTGGAAAAAACCCAAGAATTCATGTCAGTTGTTTTCTTAATCCAAGAGGATGTTGTGTTTCAATTTAATACGGGATTAATAAAGCCCAGTAGGGAAAATACGTATTTCCAATGGTTCTTATTGCCGTTATGGTATAGGAGTTTTGATTTACATTTGTTGTTGGCAAAATACCTCGACAATACAGAGGTTTCACTATTCTGGCGAACAATTTCTAAAAAAGAAGAACCTAATGATATTGATATGAAGAATATTCGAAATCAGGTGTTGCTTGGAAATAAGGTTAATATTGACCAGATTATTGAGAGTCATTGTACCTTAGCGCTGGCGGAGGCGGATATCGATCTTCTCTATGGCGAATATAATAAATATGGTGGGCAGACTGATACTGCGACAGCTGTGACGTGGCCTACTCGGATGAATTCAGGAAGATTTTACCAGACAGGAATTTACAAGGTCTTAGAGAATATTCGTTCAAATGGGTTCTTTGTTGGGGAAGAACAATTTGTTGAATATGACAGAACGATTTTTGACCAAATAATCGAAGATAGAAATTTGGATCAAGTATGGAATCGTATCCGTTGTTACAGCAGGCGAAAATCAGTGAATACCAAAGGCCATCCGAGAATTTTGTAACCAAGCCATCAAGCTTT
>CAYYLC010000012.1:0-1711 GCA_964472415.1 uncultured Gammaproteobacteria bacterium | reverse complement strand
AAAAGTTTACCTAGTTTAATTTGGGAATTGACATGTAGACAAAAAGTTAGGTTTGCAACTGTATATGCTTCAACTTGGAATGAACAAGAAAAGTCTTGACCGAATCGGTTTATTATGTTACTTTTACATAAACCGATTCGGTTAATGCAATTTTGGTAGGGAGGAAATGACATGGAAAAATTTTTAAATTTACCTATAGAAAAACAAAATTTAATTATTGATGCCGCATTAAAAACATTTGCAATGCATGGATATAAGAAAACATCCATTAGTGATATAGCCAGTAGTGCAGGTATTTCCAAAGCAATGGTATTTCATTACTTTGGTACAAAGAAAGAACTATATCTATACTTGGTAAATACATGCGTGAAGAGTATTAGTATTGAAGTCATCGAAAAATTTGATGATAGTATTACAGATTTATTTGACAGGATTTTATATACGAGTAAGCTTAAGCTTTCTTTGATGGAAAAACATCCTCATGTTTCTTTATTTATTCAGAATGCATATTTTGAAAATGATGATGAAGTTAAGGAAGAACTAAAAACTATTTTCAGCAAAAGTGACGGCAGAACCCTCGGAAAGAAAATAACTTTTGAGGGTGCAGATTTTTCAAAATTTAAAGACGATATTGATCCAAACCTTGTCATGAATATGATTGACTGGATTTCTGAGGGTTATATGAGCAAAATGGCAGACATAGGAGAAAGTGATTTTGATGAATTATATAAAATGTTTGAAGAATGCTTGAAACTCTTTAAAAGAAACTTTTATAAGTAATGATTAAAAAATGAAGGAGGGAAAATTTTATGAATTCATATGTGCTTAGTTTTCAGGAGATTGATAGACATAAACTCATGGCAGTTGGGGGTAAAGGCGCCAACCTTGGGGAACTATCCAGAATTGAGGGAACACAAGTACCGGAGGGCTTTTGCATTACGACCGAAGCATACAAAAAAGTAATCAACGAAACACCGGAATTAGACTCATTGTTGGAGCAATTGTCTCTACTAAAGGCAAAAGACAGAAAGAAAATCAGTGAAATCAGCGGAATAATTCGCAGAGTTATTGAAGGAATCGTTATTTCAAAGGACATCGAGGAAGAAATTCTTTATTACCTCGCCAAATATGGGGAAAATCATGCTTATGCTGTGCGTTCCAGTGCCACAGCGGAGGATCTTCCTACGGCATCATTTGCAGGACAGCAGGATACTTATTTAAATATCAAAGGAAAAGAGTCGATTCTTAAGCATATCAGTAAGTGTTGGGCATCATTGTTTACCGATCGCGCAGTCACCTACCGCATACGGAATAACTTCGATCACCGCAAGGTTCATTTATCTGTTATCATCCAGAGGATGGTTTTCCCCCAGGCATCGGGGATTATGTTCACAGCAGATCCCGTCAACTCTAACCGGAAGGTGTCATCAATAGATGCCAGTTTAGGACTTGGTGAGGCTCTGGTCTCCGGTCTGGTAAATGCAGATATCTATAAAGTAAGAGAAGGCAGAATCGTCGATAAAAAGGTTTCTACCAAAAAACTTGCTATCTACGCTATAGAAGAGGGTGGTACGGAAGAAAAAGAGATTGAGACTAAAGACCAGAATAGGCAGACCCTGACAGACGAACAGATTTTACAGCTGGAACATATGGGACGAACCATTGAGTCCTATTTCGGACATCCGCAGGATATCGAATGGTGCCTTTACGA
>CAYYLC010000011.1:0-2875 GCA_964472415.1 uncultured Gammaproteobacteria bacterium | reverse complement strand
CTTTTTCATTCTCCGCATTCATCATCTCACTAAAGGTCATTGGGTAGATTTTTAGGAAATCTCCATCCGTTATATAGCAGTGTAGGGAGAAAAAAAGGGAGCAGTCAATGAAAGTTCACATTAAAAGCACTAAAGACGTGTGGAATATCACATTTTATGCAGATTATATGTGTATCGGCTATTATGTTGAATTTATCTACATGCTGTAAAGCCTCTTATCAATAGGCAACTCCTATGATAACCACAACTGTTTACTCCAGCCCATTTTCTTCCGACATTGAACAAAAAGAATCGCTGCTAAAGATTAGCTGATTAAGTACTTTAATTCCTAATATTTCACCTGCGGTAGTTAATCTTTTTGTTACGTTTAAATCATCAACGCTTGGCTTTAAAATGCCACTTGGATGGTTGTGAGCTACTATTATAGCAGTAGCTCTCTCTTTTAGGGCATCAGCAAAAACCTCCTACCCCCAGCACAATCCCAAAGAGTGCGCAATAACATGTTTGCTTTTTCCTAGCTTAGAGGGTTACACAATTTGATTTTTGGCACAACTTGAAAATCACGTGAAGATTCTCACAGATATATCACCATTGCCTATTGGCTTCAATAAACGATTTTTGTGGTAATTAAATTCACTATAGAATCAAGTCATTTATCAAACCAATTCCAAAATATGAGAGGATTTTTCAGCTTCTGAGAAATATTCAACGTCTAAGGAAAATGAAACCCAACCCAAATTTAATTTTGCAGTAAGTTTTGAAGACCATGAAAGATTTTGCAGGGAAACATCAGTGATGGTTGCTAGGTTGAATACTCCCGGATTGAGTGATATCACAGGCAAGAATAAAGTAAGATTTGCATAAAGATTTTCTGCATACTCTGCTGATGGTAGGGATAAAATGTCTGAAGCCATCATTAGATTAAGTTCATTCCTAGCCCCTGAGTGAGTTCATTGTGCTAGAATTATTGAGCTTAGGATCAAAATATTAAAATTTCTAGTAAGTCTGCAAAAATAAGGAGTTACGTTTGGGAAAGGATGGAGAAAGAAGAATTGCATTGATTAGAAATGGATTAGATTTGCTTAGAATAATTCCATTTAATCCGGATGAAAATAAAGTTGAATTGAAGTTTGATTTCTCGAAACAGCTTTTTGAAGTGAACTATTTACGATTGGGAGAAGTGCGAGCTCATAGGATGATTCCGGACCCAAATGGACAACTCAGCGTCACCTACCATAAAGGTAATTCTGGAAAAGGGGTGTGTGTCCACATCAAACATGTTACTAAAGGCTCGGAAAAGCCGAACTATGAAAAGCTCCCTTTAGAATATTTCCGGGCACCAAGTGGTAATGATATTTCGATGACCCCGATTTGCAAATTGTTTTTCCCAAAAAGCGTACTGTACAATGAGTATATTAAGAAACCGAACCATGAAATATTTTCGCTAAATGAGGCTCATAATGTAGTTGAGGTGTTCATTGCCGGCCCTTCATTTGATTTTGAGAAAGCCATGCAGACCTACCCGGTACTGAATTATCTACAATTGACTGAGGATATTGAGTTCTATGCCAATGGAGTAATTGAAACATTCACAGGGAAACGGAATAGCATAGAGAGTGGGTCAATACATGCAGAGAAAATAAGGTTAAGTAATGATATCAGGGTGATTCTAATTTCTTATTGCGATTTTGCAGTCATGGAACATGAACACACAAAGATGACAAAAATCCTTTTCATCGAAAATGAATTTCATGAATTTCCTCTTCTTCATAGAATTTTATGTGAAGGAGATCCCGAAGATACAGAAGATAAGTTCTCAAGACTCCACACAGTAGTTGCGGACAACGTTTTACGAGGCATCGATACTCCCTGGTTGCAAGAATATGCTGATGATCTAGCTGAACGATATTATCAAGCAGTCGATGTAATTTTTGAAACCAGGGAAAAGCGCTTCGATGAAATTTGGGAAAAAACCCAAGAATTCATGTCAGTCGTTTTCTCAATCCAAGAGGCGGTTGTGCTTCAATTTAATATGGGATTAATAAAGCCCAGTAGGGAAAATACGTATTTCCAATGGTTTTCATTGCCGTTATGGTATAGGAGTTTTGATTTACATTTGTTGTTGGCAAAATACCTCGACAATACAGAGGTTTCACTATTCTGGCGAACAATTTCTAAAAAAGAAGAACCTAATGATATTGATATGAAGAATATTCGAAATCAGGTGTTGCTTGGAAATAAGGTTAATATTGACCAGATTATTGAGAGTCATTGTACCTTAGCGCTGGCGGAGGCGGATATCGATCTTCTCTATGGCGAATATAATAAATATGGTGGGCAGACTGATACTGCGACAGCTGTGACGTGGCCTACTCGGATGAATTCAGGAAGATTTTACCAGACAGGAATTTACAAGGTCTTAGAGAATATTCGTTCAAATGGGTTCTTTGTTGGGGAAGAACAATTTGTTGAATATGACAGAACGATTTTTGACCAAATAATCGAAGATAGAAATTTGGATCAAGTATGGAATCGTATCCGTTGTTACAGCAGGCGAAAAAGAAGAGCGGTAGGGCAAATTCCAAAGGAAGACATTGCTGTAAGAATACTACAGTTAATGCAGTCTCCATGAAGGGATAAGAATGGCTATTCCGAGGTTGGAATGACCTTATTCATTTTACGTCTTCTGTCATTGAATATTGGATGTCCTATAAGACGAGTAAGATTGTGGTCGTTATTATCCTTTGATCAAGCTTGGATTTCCATCTTATTTCGGAACATGAACCTGACATCCTTCTTGCCATGTATTGTTGCATAGTCAATCAGTGAATACCAAAGGCCATCCGAGAATTTTGTAACCAAGCCATCAAGCTTT
>CAYYLC010000010.1:0-4847 GCA_964472415.1 uncultured Gammaproteobacteria bacterium | reverse complement strand
TCAGCAGAGAATTAATTTAGAGGTCTGTGTCACAAATGTTTGACTTCTCTAGAATAAGGACAGTGAAAAAGTGTCAACGCTGTTGACACAATTGAACTGGTCGAATCATCTCAAAATAATGTCAGCTTGTAAAACAATGGAAGAACGCATATTTTATATGACTATGTGTTTGAAAGAAAATTACAGTGCAAGAGAATTAGCAAGACAGATTGATAGTGGATACTACGAAAGATATATGCTATCACAGAAGCCGTTGACTCCTGCCATCGCAGAATCCAAAAGAGTAACAGGAAATGTTTTCCTAGATAATTATGTGCTTGATTTTCTGAATGTACCAGAGAGTGTTTCCGAGCGTGATTTACAGAAGTCTATCATACGGAATTTGAAGGATTTTATTCTTGAAATCGGCAAGGACTTTACCTTTATCGGCGAAGAATACCGTGTGCAGGTCGGAAAGCACGATTATTATATTGATTTACTCTTCTACCATAGAGGCCTTTCCTGCCTTGTTGCGTTTGAACTAAAAATCGGAGAATTTAAGCCAGAGTATGTCGGCAAGATAAATCTCTATTTGGAGACACTTGATCGTGAAGTGAAAAAAGAAAACGAAAATCCTAGCGTTGGTGTTATCCTCTGTGCAAGCAAGGACGATGAGGTTGTAGAATTTTCACTCAGCCGAAGTCTGTCTCCAACGATGGTTTCCGAATACAATCTGAAATTGATTGATAAGAAATTGTTGCAAAAGAAATTAAAGGAGTATATAGAATTGGCAGTAACAGTTACTGGTGATGAATAAGAACTGGAATTAGAAGAACAAGATTGAAAGAAGCCGTTGACCTATTTACTGAAATACAGGCATTTCCTAGGAATTTTGCCTTGGACTTGTTCTTGCATAAACACTGGATTTCTTGGACTTATTACCTAGGAGAAAGTAGGTTTTGGTTCTAATTATGCTATCAAGAGAACCCGCTCGTGCCGTGTTGAGACGGTAACATTGATAACGAGAGTTTAGAATAAGGTGTCCAAAAGTTCGCTATAAAAACTGACCTTCAAAAATCATCCGACTTTTGCTTCGTGGGAATAGGTCAAAACAAGCAAAATCCCTTGTGGCAGAGCAGTTTGGACATCATAGTCTGGCGAGTGGTTGGCTTAGATACCAACGCTTAGCTGAATATATTATAATATTTATTAGGTGTTGCGCAAAATGAGACTTGATGGGGGAATTGAGTGAAAACACGTGAGTATGAAACACCGTTTGCAAAACTTCATGTCTATATACTAAGGAGATGATTTTATGGCATTTGAAGGTTTTAAAAAAAGATATGCACCACTTGAGGAGGAACTTCTAATCCTACGGCACGAGGGAGGAGGCGGGGCGAAGCACGGCGATTTTTGGGTTGCTTCGGCCTATTTTTTAGCGTATATTGATGTGAAAACTGATATTCTTCATAAGGGTAACGGTCGTCTTGTGTGGCCGATTACAGAGTAGGGGGAAAAGTCCGGAGGAGGCTTTGACCGCTTTGCAAATGAAACAATCTATCGGGTTAAGGCGCGTGCGCTTTTGGACAAAACGATAAGACAGGGAATGGTAGAGTCTTTTTTTAATCAATTTTATGTCACGGAGATACTGGAGAAAAATGCAGAAAGTCCTGTTCTTAGTGAATTGCTTGCAGAATACAAAAAACCTGTTATTGTGCAGGATGATTTGCTGGGCGAGTTGATGCTAAACAAACGATTTTCTTCCTTCGAGGGAGCAATTAAGTGGCAAGGTCGATCGGTCAGTCTTTCCCTTGATGTGGACACGGGTGATGAGGGAAGCTGGACAGAAACGATAAACGCAGCGAAGCAAATGCTTGCTGAGCAGGACAGATGGAGTAAAAAAATGGGCGACTTTGCAGCGAAAGAGCTTAGCCCTCTCGCTAATGAATGGCAAGGGGACGTGGACGAATCGAAGTCTCCCATTACCGAGCAAGATTTTGCAAAACGAATCCGTCTTATAGAGCTTGTTATGGACGCTGAAGGTTCATTTACCGCTTATCATATCGATGACGATATGTTCTGGGGACATTCGGTCACGGTGTACGGGAATCTGGAAAGCGGCATAAAATCCGTACAGCTGGAAGGCTGAGTTTTCAAGCATTGGAAAATAAAGTGGATGAAAAGGGATGCTTCGCTGGCTACTGTTACGATGTACTAAGGTAAAAAAAAGGTGCTAATATGGAAAGAAGTCCAAGAGGAAAAAAACAAGACAGGGATAAACACAATGCCAAACAATGGTATAATGGTGGAAAGTGTAGATAAAAGCATGTGTTATTAATTTAAAAGAATTTGGCATGTTCAGGTTATGAAAGAAGAAAATGATTGAACGTCCCTTTGTCATACCGGAGGTATTTTACATGCTTAGTCTTGAGCGAATACAAGATAAGGTAATACAATTACTATCTAAAATTCCAGAATTTGATAAATCACAAATTGAAGTGGATATTAAGGACTATTTTGTGTATAAAATTCTTATTATTTCCACTCATCTATTCAAATTGAAGATAATGCTTATCACTATCGCTCTTTTGAAAGGGGGCAATGTATAGAGCACCGGCAATCCACATCTGACGATGATGTTGTAAATTGGATACTTCAAGGCTATATTTTGGGTTACTCCTCCGACTTTGAACTTAAACACCGAGTAAGATACACTGATTCTCGTAGAATTGCTTATGAAAAGTCCAAGCAACTGTTTGCAATAATTGGTGAACCCTTTGAGCAAATCAATATTAATAGAATCAATGAGATTTTAGCTCGTTTCCCCTATGATGACAGCCCTGGTCGTGCCCTTGATTTAGTTGAAGACTTCGAAGAGCTTGCCTTGTGTTTAAAAAAGGATAGTACACTCAGCTCTATCATTCATAAAAACCTTGATTACTTTATTGACAAGCCTTACCGTGGTCAAAATCGCGGTATTAATGATTTCGAAAATGTTTTTCTTGATATGTTGCAAAAGATTCAGATTATTATTAATGAGGCGGAGAAAATTCCTTTATCGCAAGATAGTTATCAATTACTTTCAAAAATGAAGGAGTCGAAAAGCTTAGCGGCTACAGTTGATTTTCAATACCTCAAAGAGTAAAAAAAGGAGAAGTGATATGGGTTTATTCAATAAGAAGCAAGATTCGCAACCATCCAAACAAAATAATGAAGATATTATTGATGGGATTTCTTTACTTGATAAGCATGAAAGTGGTTTGCTTGATGACAAGTCCTTTCTAAGTTCTTTTGGTAAGGTGAAGGTTTTTTATTCCACACCTTTTGGAGACCATAAAGATGGAGGCAGCCGATTGTTTATTCTGCCGGCTCAAGATGAGACAGCTTATCTCCCTGTTTTTACTTCAATTGAGCGAGCAATGGAATTTTATGAAAAAGCAGGAAGGGTTGGCTTTGCTATTATGGAAGGCTCTTTTACATCCTTTCTTGAAACAACAAAAATAATAAACGAAGGGAATACTCCAGTAAAGTTGGGTGCAGTAATAGACCCTGGATATTATGGAGTAACTATCGGGGCTAATTTTCTGGATGCTGTGATTGATATGACAGATTAACTAGGACAGAAATGATGTTTTTCTATCATTGATGTTGACAGACCATTCCATCACTAAAGCTGAGCCATTCAAAATCTGGTGGACGGATTGCCGGAAATGCACGCAAAGAAATTGAAGCTGTTACTGGTAAGTCCGTGATAACAAAAAGAACACCATTGACTTTTCACAGCTAATTACAGATGTTATTAAGGGGGCTGCTAAGGAGTTATCAGGTTCAACGGTTATCAGAATCGCAGCAACAAGGCATACAGAATGTTTCTGCATATGGACAGAGGAATAACAGTGTCGATAGAGTCCGTAAGTACAACATTGAGCAATGTAAGTCATTGCTAGTGTCAAAAATAGCAGACGGAGTTGACACAGGGTATCTTTCATTTTATATTTGTGTCAAAATGGAGAGTCAGAGGTGACACGATTGTGGACTATAGTAGATATGGTAAGAATAATAGAAATAATACCGGAGCTGAAGAGAAGTTTGGAATAACAATAGACAATGAACACTTTATTATCAAGTTTCGGAAAAACTCAGAAGCCGGACTTTTAAACAATCATATTTCTGAACACCTAGGATCCAGCATCTTTAATATACTGGGAGAAAGAGCACAAATTACATCTTTGGGTACATATAAAGGTAGAGAGATTGTGCTCTGTAAGGATTTTAACAGTGAGGATGAAGTATTTACTCCATTTAATGGAGTCGGAGAGTCATCACTGGAAAGGGACAAAGAGGTATATACTTATTCATATGAAGACATTATTATGATGCTGAATGAAAATAAAAAAAATACAAAAGTATCTGAAACAATTGAAAAGTTTTGGAATATGTATATTGTTGATGCTCTTATTGGAAACTTTGATAGACATGGTGCGAATTGGGGGTTCATTAAAAAGAAGGGTGTATATGAGTTTGCACCTGTTTTTGATAATGGCTCTTCCTTGTTTCCCAGAAGAAATACAGATGCTTTAATGAAAGAAGCAATGGAGAATACTGAGAAAATTCAAGAAATCACATTCAAGTATCCAACTTCGCAAATCAAACTTAAGAATAGAAAAAGTTCATATTTTGATGTGATTAGTAGTTTAGAATTCCCTGAGTGCAATCATGCTTTGATTAGAATGTTTAAAAAGATTGACTTGACTAAGATATTCAAATTTATTGATATACAAGAAGAACTATCAGATTTGCAAAAAGCATTCTATATAATGCTCCCATGAAATGAGACAGAAAAAAGTTAATAAATCGAATATAATAGA
>CAYYLC010000009.1:0-4943 GCA_964472415.1 uncultured Gammaproteobacteria bacterium | reverse complement strand
TCCATCTGTTCGTAGCCCAGCGATCGAGCCTCTGTGATGAGGATCTTCATCATCGCCGTCCCGATGCCAAGGCCGTGGAACGCTCGGTCGATGGCGATGGAGCAGTTGCAGCGATGGGCCATCTTTGAAACCACATACAGTGGGTAACAGTCAGCGATGGCGATGAGCGCTCCCGCTGCAAACGCCCCGATCATGAGGTGGCGTTCTGCCAGGTGGGCACGCTCAAGGTAGAGGCGCTCATCCTCCTCGCTCATGCTCCATTCATCGGCATAGCGGCTCAGGTACGGGCTCTCTGCATAGATCCTGCCCATGAAGGCGATGGCCATCTCGGCATCCGACCCTTCAAGGGAGCGCAGGGAGAAGACGCGCCCATCCTTTGCCTTCAGTGCTATTTCATCAAGGTGCATGTCTGCCTCCGCTTGCTCTCATCAATTATATAAAGATGATGAATATCTATGAAGTGAACATACAAAATCTGAATTATTCAAGTCATCCACAATATTACGATTACGCACTTGACGGGATGCGAGTATTCTAAGACTCTATTGTTAGGAAAAAACAAATGTTATAGCTTATTTTCTAAATGGTGCTTACAATTAAATTAATGAAACGATGTGATATCATTAACAGAGTGCATAATCCTAAATGACAGCTAAGGATGGGGGTACTTCTTAGTGTCCAGCCCCAATGTTTCGGCCCGATATTATGTTAATAAAGTTGTGTAGCTGAATTCTTGGAGAGAGAGGGATTAGTAACGAACCTTAAAAAAACTCCTAGTTGCACAAATCGAATCGACTTAGACAGTTTTATTTGAAATATTTAAGTGATAAAGAGAGGGGAATTCAGCATGGGTACGACCAAGCCTAAATTTCACAAACTTACTCCTATCAGGGATATTGAGCTAAATGTGTATGCAGATTCTTTGGATTTCGTTTTTCGTGATCCAGACCTTAGAAACATTGCCATAACAGGATCATATTGCTCTGGTAAAAGCAGTATGCTCGAATCGTACAAATCTGCCCATAATAATATGCGGTTTGTACATATATCACTTGCACATTTTGAAACGGTTACCGATACCAATGTAGATTCCGATGAGAAGCAAGCCAAAGCAGACATAAAAGTCGTAGAAGGTAAAATTCTAAATCAATTTATCCATCAGATTGATGTAAAAAAGATACCTCAAACTCACTTCAAGGTAAAACGCAGTTTCCCACGGCTGAAAATGGGAGTATCAACCTTTGTTACTACTGTTTTCTTAACAATAATTGTTTTTCTACTCAACAGAAATGCTTGGATAACACTTTTAAGTGAAATTCCTGAGTCCAAGACACTCAAGAAGATATTGGGAATTACAACAACAGAATACTTTGTATTTGTTCTTCTTGGCATATGTTGTCTGATTGGGTTTTATGGGATTTATAGCTTTTTAAAGCTACAGCACAACAAAAATTTTTTAAGAAAGCTTAGTATTCAAGGAAATGAAATAGAATTATTTGAAAACGATAACGAATCTTTTTTCGACAAACATTTAAATGAAGTGCTATACTTGTTTCACCAGATAGAAGCAGATGCAGTAGTTTTTGAAGATATGGATAGGTATAACTCCAATCAGATTTTTGAAAAATTGAGAGAAATTAATTACTTGCTCAATAATAGCCCCAATGCTTCTAAAGGAAAAATATTTAGATTTTTTTATCTATTGCGAGATGATATATTCACAGCAAAAGACAGGACCAAATTTTTCGATTTTATAATTCCCATTGTTCCTGTTATTGATGGAGCTAATTCCTATGACAAATTAATTGAATATTTTTCAGATGGCGGCATTCTTAGCAGTTTTGATCAAGATTTTTTACAAGAAATATCAATGTACATTGATGATATGCGATTGTTGAAAAACATCTATAATGAATATCGGTTCTATTACGATAGGATTCAATTAACAGAGCTTAACAGTAACAAGCTTTTAGGTCTGATAACTTATAAAAATCTTTTCCCGAGAGATTTTTCAGAACTACAACTTGGAAAAGGGTATGTGTATTGTTTATTTAGAAATAAAGAACAATTCACTAGATCAGAATTAGCTGATATTAACAAGCAAATCAAAGAAGTTTATGATGGTTTGAAAAACAATGAACAAGAACAGACACAGGACATAGACGAGCTTGACTCGATTTTTCTGCCAACTGGTTATGGACTGAAAGAAGAGAAAAATCCCACCAGGGCAGAGACATTTGATACTAGAAGGGATCTCATTAAAGCACTAAAAAACAATCCCGAAAGAGGTTTTTATTACACCACTAACTTTTCAAGACAAGATATAGATATACAGTCTGTGTTCAATGAACTTGCCTCTATTCCTGAATATGTGGAAAGAAGAGAACGCATTGAAGCTATGAGCTCAGGAAAACAGCAATTATTATCAGAGAAGTTGCGTCAATTAAATATTCGTAAGAAAGAACTGGAGAGTGCAACCTTAAGTGAAATTGTACAGACTAGTAAAGAAATGGCCTCTTTTGTATTTGCATCATCATATACGGATGAAATCAGTGTCGTTCATGAATATCCAGAAATAAAGGGCAGTATATATTTTCCGTTAATCAAATATTTGATTAGAAACAAACATATTGATGAGAACTATCAAGACTATATGTCCTATTTCTACGAACAAAGCATTTCAAAGGGTGATCAAATATTCTTAAGAAGCATTTATGATGCTGAATCTAAACCGTTTGATTACCCACTAAAAAATCCGGCATTGGTGAATAAAAAAATAAGCCAACGCTATTATTCCCAACCAGAGATTTTAAATTATGATTTCTTTGCATTTTTACTTGAATCAAGTAATGAAAACTTATCTCTATTTCTTGAACAACTTAAGAACAACAAAAAAATTGATTTTATTGTTGGGTTCTGGAAAATTGATAAAGAAAAGCATCTTATGGTCAGTATTGTAAACAAAGCATGGCCAGAATTATGGCTAATAATCTCTCAAGAAGCGAGCCTAACTGCAAAAGATGCAGTTAGATACCTTATTGATAGTTTTAATTATTCTTCCTTAGATGAAATAGGAAGAATGAATTTTGATAATGCACTAACAAAATACATATCGCAATGTGAAGATTTCCTGTGTTTTGGTGAGCCTAAGGCTCCATTTGTTGAAGCTCTAACATTCCTGAAGATTCGATTTTCTAAAATCAATTATGATGGATCCAATAAAGAACTCTTTGACGAAATATATTCACGAAACCTCTATATGATTAATCAATCAATGGTCTTTTTGATTTTAGAGAAAATATACAAATTAGCTGAGAACGAAGATTTCATTCACGCAAATTATTCCTTACTGATGAAGAAACCTGATGAACGGATAGTAAGCTATATTGGTGCTAACATGGATACTTATATCCGCCTTGTCTGTGATATATGTAAAGAGAAAATAACAGATGATGAGGTGAATGTTCTTGCAATTCTCAATCATTCTGAAGTCAGTGCAAAGAGTAAAGAAAAATATATTGGGGTTCTCCTAACAAAAATTCAAAAAATCGACGAAGTCAAAGAAGCTGCCTTATGGCCACTGTTGCTCGTTCGACACCTTATACCCTGTACACCGCAGAACATCCTTGCTTATTATTTTCGTAGAAAGAAAGCCTTTGACAGTGACTTGACTCAATTTATTAACACTTCGGACCTAACTCATGGATTGTCATACCAAACGATCGTAAGGGATTATGGAGAAAAAAATGCGTCTGCGTTTTATGAAAATCTGCTAAAGAATAACGATTTAAATAACGATAAATATTCTCTTCTTTTCAAAGAATTTGGGAGAGTATACACCAATTTTTTATTTGAAGGGATTGATACTGATAAAGTTGAAATTCTTATCAAGCTCAGAACTATTCAGATGAACATAAATAATTTGAGTTTTATTCGACAAAAATATGCACCTTGTAAAATGCAATTCATTTTAACGAATATTAATGACTATACCAAAAAGGTAATTACTGAAAACAGAGATGCTTTTGACTTAAATGAGCTAAATGAACTACTGAAGAAAAGGGTCTCTGATGATAACCTGCTGCAGTTACTCTCATTTACTAAAGAACAAATATCGGTTGCAAATGTTAGGATATCTAATAGAGTAAGGACACACATTATCAAGAACAATTATTGCCGAAGTGATTTACCCTTAATTGTATCAGGTTACGATAATGAAACACCAGAACTGAAGTTAGTAATATTTTCTCTTTGTGTTGAAGAGTTTGGTAATAACATAACGGATGATATCAAAATACCATATGACCTTCTTAGCCAACTATTAGAATCTCCCGACATCTCTAGTAAAATTGAGTTGCTCGCAACACAACTAGTAAACCTTACCCAAGAACAAGCTATGGAGTGCTTAGAAATTTTGGAGATGAATGAACTATTAAAAGTATTTGAAGGCAAATGGCCATCCATTATAAATGAAAATGGTATCATTCAATTATTAAGAGTAATGAAATCTAGAAAATGGATTTCAAGTTATAGCAAAGATAAGAGCAAAGCTGGGAATTATAGAGTGAGAGGACGACGGAGCTTCAAATCAAAGGAAGATTTATGATATCAATTAGGATGTACTTTCTTCATCGGGAGAAAATCGACGCCGTGGTAGCGTTCGAGCGCCGGTGTCTGCCGTTCACAATACCGTCTTACAGGAGGCATACGCCGATGAGGGTGGTGAGGTCGATGAAGCATGTCGTCACCTTCCCTCCCATGGGCTTTGGTAGCCCATGGGCGCTGTGGTGCAAGACTCTGCGATGATCATCGCCTCGTGTGTGGGCAGTCTACTCGTGTATGCAGCCGTTCGATCGATTGGTCCTCGCCACCACAAGCTCAGGTGGCGTAGCTGTGGATGGAGGGGAGGAGAATGTTCACTCCCACGAAGGTGAAGATCACCG
>CAYYLC010000008.1:0-6089 GCA_964472415.1 uncultured Gammaproteobacteria bacterium | reverse complement strand
GCTCACCAGGGTTTACGGTAGTACGGGCTGCAGTAAGGCCATTGGTGCAGGAAGGTAATGGCGCTCGCAGTATGAAGTTAATAGTATGATCAGAAGTAATATTTGAACGGGTGATATTGTTATTGATAACTGTGTATCCTACCGGCACATCAGTAACCTCAACCCGCACACTTGAACCTCTCGGGATACCTTCAAGCGTATACCCTTGTCCTATCCCAAAAATCCCTGGCGATGTAATGCCTGTATCTATTACAGTTCCACTCGGTAGCTCTACTACCCGAACTCGCACTCCATCCACTAACGGCTCATCATCATTTCCCAAAAGACAGCTCCCATTACAATCCCTTCTCCCATTACCATTTTCATCAAAAAATGCTACTCCTGAAATGAAAAATTCTGTCCGCGCATCTTGACTTGCACAATACCCCGATGAGCCGCCACTGACAAGCTTTTCACAGTACCCACTCGCACACTGAAAGTCTTGCGTACAATAACATGCAAGCGGCCTTTGGCTAGTGAGACTACAAGCAGGATCTACAGGATCTACACCCACAGGGGTAGGAGTTGGTGTAGGGGTTGACGGAGTACAAGGTACACATGCTGCCCATCCACCATCAATACATCGGCTCTGACACGTTCCCGAAGTAGAACATTGCGAAAACATAGTTCCTTGTTGATTTGAGCACATGAATCCTGATCCGGGTGGAAATGTTGGATCTTCTTCAGTAATTTGGAAAGAATAAAAGTCATGTAATACAAGTGACCCTCCAGGATTTGAATCAATATCATCCTGCGTCCATTCACAACCTATCTCAACATCCACAGGATAACTACCCGCAGAAGTATCCGAACTATTCCAAGTAAAAGAATAACTCTTGTTTACACCAGTAAGTGCTCCGCTGCTATTAGAATAAACAATATCACCTTTCTCTCCAATAGTTACTGAGGCATATCCTGCCAAATTTTCATCGCATTGAAATGTTCCTGAAACTCCAAATAGAGTCCCAGGAGCGCCACTTGCAGGAGAGTAATTTGGAGTCCAACTACCAACTCTAACATTCGCTTCAGCTACCGTCTTTGTACAAGCTAAAAAAACAAAGGCAGTAAAAATAAAGATGGGGAAAAATTTTATTCTACTCATTCTTAAGCTGAAACAATTTTTATATCCTGTTCAATAGTCCAGACTTGAAAATAAGGATAATAAAATGCCGGAATCACGGTATCTTCAGGCCGAAGATTTGCCAGTGCGCTTTTTCTTGAATTATTGTAAGGACTTATTCCATCAGGCATAACAACACATGGATAAAGATATAATTTTATCTATAGTATCTGTTTTAGAGTGTGAGTGTCAATTTGGAGCACTAATTCGTTTCAGAAGCAGGAACATCAGGGGTCATTGTTTCATACATAACGACATTAATTTTCTTACCATCACTTCCTGCTTCATTTATAATAGGTCCTTTTTCCCATTGAATAAGACTGTACGAACCTTTATTTTGAGATTCTGTATCTGGATGAGACGTTTGCATCTCAACCATAACATTTATACTCTGATCCTCTTCATATACTCTTTTCACGATAGTATTTCCCCCTGTTTCGTATGGCCCTCTCGTGAAAAAAAGCACTGTATTATGCACAAAATCTATTTCCGGAACCTCATCTTCTCTTCCTAATTTACTCCATAATGAATTCAAAGCATCTTGGTCAGAAACAAATAATTTCCCTGCAAAATCAATATTACTCTTGTTATCCTGCGCAATCTCCTTAAAGAGCACTGCTTGTTCGTCCTCTTCAGGAAGTGGGATCTTCTCAACATAAGAAGGGCTATACGTTTTGTTTCCCTCACGGTCATAATTAACCGCCTGTATTTCTTTTAGATCATAATAATTCGTATCGACGGTGACATTGAATTTAACTGGTTTTTCAGGATCATACTCTCCGAGCACTCTAACTAAATGGTAAGGTGAAGAAGGATCCTTCTCGTACGGATGATTGGATTCATTAAATTCTGGATTAACATCCAAAACATTCACTTCATAATGATCTTCATGCTCTGTAACACCAGTCACTTCGATCATAGAATGCTGAGTAAAATCCCATCCATTAAATACTGCAATTATAAAGTTTTTTTCAAAATCGACATCAGACAACTTCTGATCTTTATTTCTATTTACTAGCTCTGCCTTAACTTGATCCCAACCAGCTTGCGTAGAAATTACGCTCATTTCTTGCTTTGTAACTCCCCCGTTTATACCCTGTTCTAGCGTGTCAAAAAGAATTACCTCTTCTTTCTCAGCTTCCGGCGAATCAACAGCCTCATTTGTACCCACATTTCCGTCTTTCGTCACTCCTGGTACAGTAACTTTATAGATATGTGCATCATTTTCCTCTAATGTCGCCATAGGAGTGGTTTCTTTCTGCGTATCTTCAATCTGTCTCTGTTCAGCAGAATCTGACATCACAGTTGGCTCCAAAACAGGAGTCTCAGTCACCACATTTTCAATCGCAGAACTATCTTTCTGCACTTCATCTGACATACTAACTACTCCTTCGCTCTGTGGGCTTTGCCCTCCCTGTTCTGAAAGTGAAGCTGAAACATCTCCTTCTTCACGATCTTTTTTAACAGGAGGAGGGGTTGCACTTTCCTGAGTATTTTGAGAAAAATCTCCGCGCACTTCTGGAGGGGTACCTGACTGTCTCAAAGCGGAATCGTGAGCATGAAGAGCTTGCTCGTATTGATGAGTCTCCTGCGTAACAGGCTCAACAGATTGTGTAGTTAATCCTGGATCAGGACTCTGAAATTGCGCATCTTCAACATGTCCTTGTCCCACACTTGGCCCACCACCCCCTAATATTCCAACTGCTGCTAATGGACCTACTATTTTTTTTAAAAAAGATGATTTTTGAGAATTTTTTTGTGCAATATGTGCCTCTTCAACTGATGGTTGCTCTACGGTGGGCTGAGCAATAACAGCCTGCTCTGTCTTTGACTGATGCGGATTCTCTCCACTTTCTATACTCATAGTGATTATCAACGTTTATCATATTCCTATAAGATATGTCAAGTAATCGATACTCATTCTTCCTGAAAATGATGAATAAAAATTAGAGAGCATTATTGACTGGCATGACTGGGCAGAAGAAAATGTGTGGTTTGGAGAAGACGACGCGAATATTATACTGCTTGCGGGCTATGCCCCGCGCTCAAATTCTTAACGAGAACCAATCTCAAAGAACTCCTGTCCTCCAGGCGTTGAGAGAACTCCATCTACAAACTCCTCACGACTTACCCCATCCAACTCTTGATCAATATTTTCATCATATAGGACCTCTAAAAATCTTCGATACGTAGCTTCTTTTATATTTTCATCTACCTCAAAATCTTCAAGTACAAGATAATAATTTTTTGTCGTCTCAGTATTCTGCACTAACTCTTCCTTTTCATTAGTTGTAAGAATTATCTTTATAGTATTATTGTCATGGAAAGCACCTACCGTATCCAAAAATCCGATCAGCTCTCCTCGTTCTCGAATCTCAAATTTTGTATTCTGAATTTCCGAAAAAGTATTCACCTTTCGTGGTTCAAATATTCCTTCTTGGAATTCTGTCTCTTCAATTTCCTCTCCAGAATCTACAACAACAACTTCACTACTTTTCTGAATAAGCAAAAATGAACCTAGTAATAAAGCCAGTATCAAGAACACGATACCCCCTATGATAAATCCGTGCTTACGAGAAACCAGTTCAAATTTACGCTTATCTTTTTCCATACTGACATCCATAGAAAAAGTATAACAAACTTTTCCTATCAACGATAAATAAGAGGCGTTTGATTTTTAATAGATAACTCTTCATAATAAGTATCATGGACGAAAAGAATTCCGCTGTGAAAAAGACGCTTCCGCCAATTTCCACGCTTTTTACTGATAGTTTTACATTGCTCAGAAGTGTTCTCGCACCATTCATCGTATTTAATATATTTATTTTTATTGGCTCACTCGTTGCCTTTATCTTAATTTTTGCAGGGATCATATTGCTTGGAATCAGCTTTACAGATACAGGACTTTTTACGCAGGGGGTTATCCCAGCAGTGGGGGTGGGCATAATAACAATCTTTATTATTACGTTTCTGCTTGTAGCTGTTATCTCCTCACTCGGACAAATTGGCTCAGTCATCATTCTTTATGAGGCAAATTCACATATTAGTCCTTTTAGCGTTATAAAACGGAGCGCCAAGTATATTATTCCATTTATTGTTATAGGAATTATTACTGGACTTCTTATCTTAGGAGGATTTTTTCTTCTTATCGTTCCTGGGATTATCCTCGCGCTCTTCTTTCACTTCTCTGCAATCGCAGTCATCACTGAAGGAAGAGGCATTAAATATGCTTTGACACGAAGCATGTTCCTCGTACAGAAAAATTTTGGCCCATTTTTTATTCGCATCCTCACATTGTGGGGGATTATCATCATCCTAAACATTTTAATATCTTTTATAGGAAATTCAGGGAACTCAGAATATCTTCTACTCACCACTATAATTAATATCGTAATGCAACTTCTTGCCTCTTGGTATTCAATTGCATACACGATCGTTCTTTTCAAGCAGCTACAGCACGTAACTCCCAAAGGTGAAAGCTCACTGAAAATCCCCACCATCGTTGGAATCGTGGGGTTAGTAATTGCACTCCTCGCTGGTTACTTTATCGTATCTGCGATTGTTGATATTTTTGAAGTCTCTCTGGAAAACACTCCTACACCAGAATACGCACCTACTGAAAGAGAGGAGCTCGAGAATATTTTTAGAGAAATTCAGGATGGAGAATTAACAGAGGAAGAATTAAGGCAATATATTCCATCAGAAGAAGATACGTCTTCATCACCGACCCAAACCGCCACTCCTCCAGCAGAAGCGACTGAGCTATAGCTCTACTCAATATATCTGTTTTATCCAATAATGATTTAGCAAAGAAGATAATTTGAAGGAAAAATATGGTACTCGTAAGTCGAACCTGAGTTATAAATTATGGAATTTCTTGCTCGTAAGAAGCTTATACCCGTAAGTCCTCTGGCGATGACCCATTTTCCCTTGCTTTACAAAGTATCGTAGGCGCTAACATGTTTCACTTCTCTGTTCGGAATGGGAAGAGGTGGTGCCATATCGCTCAAATCACCAAAAGGCTTACGAGTATAAATTGTTAAAGAATTCACATTAATTCAGTCGCAAAGATTTTTTAAACCTTTGCGAAAGTTTGGGGTTAATAAAACTAAGCCAGATCTTCATGGTTTTCAGAATCTGCACTACTTCACGACTATTAGTACTAGTTAGCTGAATACATTACTGCACTTACACTTCTAGCCTATCAACCTCGTAATCTTCAAGGAGTCTTAGAAATCTAATTTTGAAGTAAGCTTCCCACTTAGATGCTTTCAGCGGTTATCTCGAAGGAATCTAGCTACTCGACGATGCCCATACTATGGTACAGCCGACACACCAGGGATTCCCTCACCCCAGTCCTCTCGTACTAGGGGCGACTCTCCTCAAATTTCAAAACAGTTATTCCGGATAGAGACCGAACTGTCTCACGACGTTCTGAACCCAGCTCGCGTACCCTTTTAACGGGCGAACAGCCCGACGCTTGGAAGCTTCTCCACCTCCGCGCTAGGATGAGCCGACATCGCAATGTCTCTCTTCTCAAGCAAAAATTGCTTGAGGAAAACTAAACCCTCTGTTACCAGAGGAATTGACTATACCTTCACTCGCCTTGCAAACAAGCGCTAGCCGTATTATGGAAACTATAAATTTGAGCCTAAACTCAGAATTCCCATCCTGCCGCTTTTTAAGCGACAAAGTCGATACAAGAGTCCGATAAAAAATCGAACCGCTCTCGGTATTGACCAATCTTGTTCATGGATTGGTGTTCACCGATTTGGACTAGTATTTTTATTCACACAAAAAGACCTATCAATCTTTCCTTGCGGAATCAGACTTATATGATTATTACTAATCATACTGGCGCCCCGATTTTTTTCAAATAAGGTGCCAAACCGCCCCGTCGCTATGGACGCTTGGGAGCGATCAGCCTGTT
>CAYYLC010000007.1:0-14248 GCA_964472415.1 uncultured Gammaproteobacteria bacterium | reverse complement strand
TGAATGAAGATATAAAAATTGACTACAAAATACTTGATGAAGCTCTGGATTATGAACCATATTCAAAAGCTATTAAGGCTTCTGCTGTCACCTTTCACAAAGATACAGTAAGTGACTCTGATTCTCGAGGCAATCTTATCGAAGGCTATAAGAAAAGTGTTTATCCAACCTACGTCTTTGATTCTGCACAAGAGAAGTTACTAGCTGATTCACTTGATAATGATAAATCCGTTGAAAGTTGGGTAAGGCTTCGTAATGGACAATTACCGATTAGATACGTGTACGGAAACTACAACCCTGACTTTGTAGTCGAGCGTAAGGATGCTTTTTATCTTGTAGAGGTGAAAGATAAGTCTAAGATAGATAAGAAAGATCCTGATGTATTTAATAAGGCTAAAAAAGCTGAGGAATGGTGCAAGATTGCATCAGAAGCGACTGGCAAGAAATGGATATATAAATTAGTGCCTCACACTGCTGTAACTAAGATTGATAGTTTTGAGGGCATTATTAGCAGTTCAATAAAAATTAACTAATTACACAATGAAAACATATGGATATCTTAAACAAACCGATTGACTCCTTTACCTTCGAAGATATTGTAAATTTCTGCCAGCAAGGTCAAATTGAAGGGTATCAGATAGATTATAAAAAAGAGTTGCCAAAAAAAGGGTTGGCTAAGCATTTTGCTGCATTTTCCAATAGCAGAGGCGGTGTAATTATTATTGGCGTTGAAGAAGATACTTCAGGCAAGCCAAAAACATTTGATGGGATTGTCTTTGATAGCAAGATTGCAGATAAAATTCATCAATATGCAACTTCCGTTGATCCTAGACCCTTATACGATCTACATGTAACTAATGAGGTTAATGGAAAAGTATTTATTCTTGTGAGAATCTATGAAGGAGATAGAACCCCATATTATGCACAGAACGAAGCAAGTATATTTGTTAGAACTGGGAATATAACAGATCCTATTGATTTAGCGAGTCCTGAAGCGGTTGAGTTATTAGTTGGAAAAAAAGATAAAGCACGACTTGCAAGAGAGTTATCAATTAAAAGAGCTAATGAAGTCTATGATGCTGCTGTTGAGTCTGGTGATAAAGAAAGATTAAGGCTCATTGCGGTTGAAAAGGAAAATTATCAACGTAAAGTTGAACTTGCAAAACAAACAAACACACCTAAGCCAGAATATGAGTCTCAATACTTTCAAAAGAAGTTAGGTAGTGAGGTATCAATGATGACTATTGTTCTTCAACCTTTTTTCCCATTAAAATCCCTGTGTTCTCCTCGGGACATTAAAAATGGAATTGAAGAAATAAGATATCGTCATGGAGATGCAGAGTTTCCAAATTACAACATAAAGCCAATTCAAGATGGAGTCTTGTACTTCAATCATAGTTATGACGGTTCTATTACATGTCATCAGTTATTTTCTAATGGTCTTGCATACTTAGCTGAAGATGTACTACGACAAAACAGAGGAGATAAGAGAATCTACATAGAAACAATAGCAGTTTACTACTTCTTGTTCCTGAAAGCACTGAAAAACTATTATTCATATCTTAAGTATCAGGGAGGTATTCATGGTTATTTACACCTAGACAACATCAATGGAGCAAGCATAAAAAGGTTAATACCAAATGGATATAGAGCTGGACTGTTTTGGAATGATGAAAAAGAAGTTCCACTTATGAATTCCTATGAATGGAAAATAGAAATTGAGACTTCTATTCTTATGGATGATAATGCTTTACAGAATTACTTTATTGAGTTTATAAGAGAATTCTATTGGAGTATTGGATATGAAGATGTGAGTGAAGATTTAATAAAAGCATTTCTTAAAGACAAAAGATGGTTAGTAGATGAGCCAACCGACTCAGCACAAGAATAATATGCAAATAGCTTCAAATTCCGCACTATTAAAGAATATAATGCCTATTTTTACAGAAGGTGTATTGGGTTTATTTGCAATAATTTTGTCTGCCTTTTTTGGAGGCTTATTTGCAGGTGTATGGGCAAATCACTTTGAATCGAAAAGAAGAATTAAAGAATTGAGACATGATAAGTATCATGAACATAGAAATTCAATTGTCCAGATTGAACAAGAACTCATACCGCTTCGAGTAAATGCTTCAAGGAATCTTGAATCGATATCTGATGCTATTAAAAATACACATGAATCTAACATCAGGTTCATATTAAGGTTTTATAAACTCTCACTCAGTACCGGTTTAGGTATGAAATTGCTGAATATAGAGTTTATAAATAAATATGCTCAATTGTATTCTGAAATAGAAACTTTTAATTCAGATTTGGAGTACGTATCAGGAATGGTTACAATGGTAAGAGAGAACAACAAGGCTGGCTTTATTGACCCCTCTGTAAATGAATCATACAAAACATTTCTACCACATTTGAAAGATCAAATCGAAAATATAGACCAAAAATCACTTGAGTTACTTGCAATTAGCAAATTAGCAATCGGAAAAGAAGACAAGGGCATAAAAGATCAATATATAAAAGATGGAAAAGAGATTAAATATACACTCGATAAAAAGTCTATGGAAAATAAATACAAAGAAATAAAAGATGAAGAAGATCCATCTTTGCATAAAGATGAAAAAAGACCTAAGTTCATATCCCCATTCTTAGATTTGAAAAAGGTTATTATTCAACAGGAATCACCTAACTTGTAAATACTGTAGAAAAATAACTTCTATTCTGTTCAAAAATAATTCTCCATCCCTTTATTGTTTCCACAAATTCGTCTATAATTTGGTTTGAAATAACGAATTCGTTGTTCACTGTAACTTCTCATCTTCAAAAATGAATTTATAGCGTTTATACATCTTGCATTTTTTTAGTGATATTCATACATTTCTTTGCAAGAATATGAAAAGTACTTATGAAGATTTCCAAAATACTTAGGTTGTCTATGCTAGTAATACTCATTGCTTTTGTTGTGGCAATAGGATTCAGCCAAGATGGGAATAATTACCCAATAGAAAATATTCAGAAAGAGAAGCGAAGACCAGTATATTTAGGCGCTTGGGTGGAAGGATTTTGGGACAATGAAACAAAGAATCTAGATACTTCAGCGCAAAAAAAATTTGAAAAAAAGCTTGGTAAAAAAATGGCGTTTGCAAATATTTATTCTGAATGGACGTATTTGGAAAATGCCAAATTGCAGAATGATTTAGAAGAAATATCTCATAATGGTTGGGTGCCGATAATAAGCTCAAATCCATTCTTCTTTTCGAAGTGCTCTGATGAAGGTATATCACTCTATAAAACTATCGCAGAAGGATATTGCGATGAGTTTTTGAGTGCTGCTGGAGAAAATCTACGAGGTTATAAAGAGCCAATATTTTTTCGCTTTGCATGGGAAATGAATCTCCCTGATATGTATTGGAGTATAAAAAAAACTAATAGCACGCCGGAGGAGTTCAAGAATGCATGGAGAAGAATTCATGATATATGGGGGGAGGCGGGTGTTGAAAATATAGTGTGGGTTCTTTCCTTTAATACAAGTCATCCAAAAACAATTCCATATCATGAACTATATCCAGGTGATGATTATGTGGATTGGGTAGCAATAGATGGTTACAATTGGGGAAACTCTTATGACTGGAGCAATTGGACAGATTTTAATGGAGTTTTTAGGAACTCTTACAACGAACTTACTAAAATATCGGATAAACCTATGATGCTTTCTGAGGTGAATTCTGCAGAAGTTGGAGGAGATAAAGCAGCATGGCTTGAGGATATGATGGTTGAGCAGATCCCGAATAATTTTCCAGAAATTGAAATGATAGTATTTTTTAATGAAAATAAATCTCAAGGAGAACGTGTAGATTGGAGAATAGAAAAATCAAGTGAATATATTTCAGCAGTTCAGAAAGGATTCGAGAACGATATATATCAAAGCTCATACCCTTATTAATTTTCTGTGCTACTGAGCGTTGTGCTAATTGAGTCTGACACGAGTTCCTCATCAAATTCTATGATCATTCCGGGTTGTGGGTTGCGAGGCTGCGACACGTTTTGAGCAAGGATATTTGCTGCAGAATTTACTTGGTATTCAGAGATTATAAGATCTTTTATCTCTATATGGTGTTGAATTGCTTTTTCTGAGAGTTTCCTTAAAGTGTCACCTTTTTCTACAGTAAGCTTATATGTTTTTTTCTCACGTGCTTGTACTTGTGCACCAAGGATATTTTTTTGCGGGATAGCGTCTTTGGGAGCTGTGGCGACGTGTTCTATATTTTCAGCGGAACCTGAAAAAGTCGTGTGTATTGCAGCCATAGTAGGCGCGCTCGGATTTGCAAGAGCTATGGTCGCATGAGGAATAGAAAGGACAATAAGAATTATAAAAAGATACGTCGTACTATATGCCTTTGCATGTATAAATGTTTTTTTAAAAGAATTTTTCGTTTCTGCAATCTGGAGCGGTTTGATGTATTTTCCAACTGATGAAAGATAGATAGCATGCCAGAAAACAGAATAAAAACTCCATGCAAGTACGATATATGTATTGAAATTTCCAAATACCGAGAATCGAGATATGATTACAAATATAAAGCTAATAATAAAAACAGAAGACATGAGGATGCCGATATGGAATGCATTAAGAAAATCAGCATTGAGACTTGAAGTTTTTACGCCAGTTGGTTGCCACGAAGGAACGCCTTTGATAATCATTCGAATATATGTGTAGAAATATGTGTATGAATTATTCATGGCAGCGAGTCGGGTGCCGACTTTATTTTTATTTGTTTTTGTAAGGGGAATGAGAAATCTACTGAGTATGATATATGGGAGAAAGTAGAGAGTATGCCAGAGTGAAAGACTATCTGCATGGAAATATAAGAGAAATAATAATTGGAAGGAAAAAATTACAGAAAGTGCTTCGGTTATATAGTGGAGAGGATTTGTAGCATACACGAGCCTCCCTAAAACATTTAAGCGTGCAGTAGGCCAATAACGCGCAAATACGAGATTGCCGCTACACCAACGCATATGTTGCTTGAAGTACCCCTGGAATGTATCGGGGCTTTTCCCCATACTTACTACGAGCGGTAAATATTTTACGTGATATCCGTATTGCGTTATGAGGAGTCCAGTTGCTAAGTCTTCACTTGCATGGACTTTCGGAGTTCCGTTAAGAAGTTTGATGACCTCTTTTCGGTATAAAGCGCTTGTTCCCACACACATCGCCGCTTTAAATTCATCTCGAGAAGGCATTACAATTTTATAAAATTCTTCTACGATATTTCCGCCCCCAAATTCTATTTTTGATTTTTTATGAATATTGTTTGTTTGATCAAAAAACTGCGGTGTTTGTAAAATACCGATTTTTTTATTTACTACAGCATAGGGAACGAGATCTTTCAGAATATCTTTTATGGGAATGAAATCAGCGTCCAAAATCAAAACGAATTTTCCTGTTGAATGCCTATATCCGTATTCTAAATTTCCTGACTTTTTATATTGGCCCTTGTTGGGGCGAGAAAGATATATTGCACCGTATTTTTGAGCCAATTCTCTATGGTTCTCGCTTCCTACGTCGTCAAGCATGTATATCTTATAATTTTTATAGTTTATTTGCGCACAAGCCTTTACGACTTGTTCATGCATGGAGAGATTTTCTCCTGCCCATGGAAGAAATATGTCTACAGATGGTTCATGATTTTTTTTCCAAAATTCTGTTACGAAATGGGTATGCTTTTTTATATTTAATCCTTGATAAAATAACTGGAGAGAAAATTGCATAATCTTATTGAGAAGAAAGATAGCAATTATCGGTCCAAAGAGGATAATATAGAAGAGATCAAGTCTGATAAAATTCCAAAATCCATATCCCATAAGAATGGTAGTTATGATCCCTAATACCCCGAATAGCTTTATAATATATGGATTTGTTCGGGCGTATTGAAATTTATCAAGTTGTAATGAACTGTTCCATATAGAGCACAAAACGAATCAATATAGCAAAAATAATATTAAAAGATAAAAGTAAATAACTTGCAGACCTTCTGTAAGAAAAGAATATAAATAAATGGTGATAAAACCGAAAAAATTTGAAATCTATAACGATTTTAGTATATAGTAAAAATCTTCCTGTTTATTGCAAAAAGCAGATAACGACTTTATACGTTTATAACCATTTTTCGCTCATATGTCAAAGTCTGAGATTATCGCAGCAATTTCTTTTGGCCTTCTTATTTTTATAGTTGTGTTTGTGAGAATCAATTTTTTCTTCGGACTTACTATTCATGCGTACACTCTTTTATTCTCACTGATTATATATCTGTTAGGGATTATTGTGACATTTTTATTTGTTCCTATTTTTCGAAATATACAAAAATCAGGATACATTTCGATGGCAATCTTTATTTTTTTAATGGCCCTTTTTATGGGAGGGGCAACTCTCCTTTCACATACATATGATACAAGCTGGGATGGGCAAGGTTATCACCAATCTGCAGTTATTGCGCTCGCGAATGATTGGAATCCTGTATACAGTTCGGATATTTCGTTTAAACAGCATCTTCCAAGTCAGATTTTTGCAGAGGGATATCCTTCTGCTCTTTGGGAAATAGAAGCAAGTATTTATGCGTTGATTGGAAAAATTAATTCAGCAAAGATTGTTAATTTTTATATAGCATTTATTGCAATCCTCATGACATATATTCTGCTTCGAAAGTTTTTGCTCGGGAAAATATTAAGTATATTCATCGCAACACTTATCACATTGCAGCCAATTTTTATTCTGCAGCTTTTAACATTCATGCAGGATGGATTTGGATATCAATTACTCGTTATAGCGAGCGCAGCTCTTATTATCTACGCAAAAAACTTTCGTGAATACTGGGCAATTATCGTGTTTATATTGGCTGAAATTTTTCTGGTAAGTTTGAAATATAGTTTTCTTCCAATCGCACTTGCTTTGGGGATAATATTTGGAATTATATTCATAAACCGTTTGATGAATAGGGATTATCGAATAAGTAAAATGTTTCTCACAATTTCTCTTATTTTTGTTTTCATAGCTGGAGTTTTTTCCTATTTGCCATATGTTAGGAATCAGATTGCATTTGATGCAACATTTTTTCCTACTAATATAACAGAGCTTATGGGGAGCGTGTCATATAACAATATTCCGAGAAATATCCAGGAAAAAAATAAGCTAAGTCTTTTATTCTATGGAATTTTCTCTCAGTCTCAATCCCGGGAAAGTGGAGACCCGAGGAGTCAGGAAAATATTGCACAATTGAAGATCCCCTTTACGTTTACTATGGAGGAGTTAGAAAATAATGGAAGCCATTTCAATAATCGTGTGGGGGCTGGAGGGCCATTTTTTTCAGGTATAGTAATCATTTCCATAATATTTCTTGTTTTAGCATCTTTAGTAACTCGAGAAAAAAGAGAACGATATGCAATGTATGCTGCATATTTTGGAATTGGCTTAGTATTTATTCTTGCTATGCTAACTCCTGCACCAAATCTTCTCCGTTATGTCAGCCAGCTCCAACTCATACCATTTATTAGCGCAATTCCACTCTTAATATTTTTTAAAGAGTTTTATATTAAAACGTGCGCATTGATAATTCTTTTTATTGTAGCGATAAATAGTATGCTTTTCGGATTTTCAGTCGGAAAAGAAGTGGTTCGTGATACGCGTAATATAAATACTCAATACGCCCAAATGAGAGATTCTCAGAAAGAGTACCGGGTACGTGCTCAGCAATTTTATTCAAGTTATATATTGTTAGAAGAGCAAAATATTCCATTCATGATGGTAGATCATCTGAAGTGTCAGAATATAGGGCAATTAGTGGTTTCGTCCACTACTACGCAGTATTGTAAATAGGTTATAAAATAAATTTCTCCACAACTGTTGCGACGCCATCATCATCAACGCTAGGGGCGATAAAATCTGCAACTTCTTTTAACTCATCTATCGCGTTTCCCATAGCAACCTTTAACCCAGATGCCATAAGTAGCGAGAGATCATTGTATCCGTCTCCCACGCCGACGATTTCTTGCTTAGAGATGTTGAGAAGCTTTATGACTTCCGCTATGCCATGTAGTTTCGTTGCTTTTGCATGGGTAAAGCTTATTCCAAACTTTCTAGGATCTTTATGTTTTACTTTAAAAACATTGAGTGTGGGACTTGAAAATTCCTCCATTATCCTATCAATTTTTTCACCGGGAAATCTTTCATCTGTAAAAACCATAGAAACGTCCTCAAGCGGATTATTGGGTTCGTATATTGCAAAATCACGATTTGTGCAGAAGGTTTTTATATCTTTTACATAAAACGGTACGCTTTCTCTCGTGAGAACGGTAGCAACTTGATTTACGTCATGCGGTTCAATAAAATTTTCTGATATAGATTTCTGATTTTCCAAATCTAACACATACGCGCCATTATCTACCACTACATAACTACTAGTAAGCCCCAATGCTTCGATGATTGGTTTTGTTGAATAGTATGATCTTCCGGTAACAAGAAATACTGCTACTTTTTCTTGTGCCTTTTCTAAAGTTATTCTTAGCTTTTCAGAGGGTAGTGCGGTGAAATCATAGGGGATAACTGTTCCATCGATATCTAACATGAGGGCTTTATAGCGCATGATTCTATTTTACATAAAATGAGGAGCATTAGTAAGCATAGTGGTGTATTTTGGAGATTTCCTGTAGTGGTCTTATTGCCGAATAGTTGAGACTGCGATAAGGATATATTGTGAATTCTTGTCTAAAAGTATTGATTGGTGAGATGTTTGAGTAGCGATAGTGAGAATTCGGTATTTTATGCACACTTTTGAATTTTTTGAAAAATTACATGTTCTCGGCTCCTCCTTATTCTTTGTGTGTATGATATAATCTCGTCACTAAGCTCATAGTGAGCTTATTTTTTGTTCTTTAAAAATCGACTGGATATGATGTTTCCTTGCGGTTTCACTGTGGAGAACAACTTCTGCATAGCGATGCCGCAAGGCAAAAATAGCAAAAGGTGAATTGATACGGGTAGTCTCTCACTAAAGCAAGGTTTTAATCTGTTCAGGAAAGAAATTGGTGAGATATTCTAAACGGAGCCGTTTGCCTCCTTGCTAGATCAAAGAATTGAGAGGAGAGGAATATGAACGAGAAAAAGAACGAGATAGAACTAGATAAGAAGATTAGAGAGAATTTTAAGAACAAAGAACCTTATGCACTTTTTATTGATTCTCCAGATTCGAAGGTTTCTCGAGCAGAAGCCTGGAATAAGGCCTTTATCGTAATAAAAGGGCAGATTCGCCTATTTCGAGAAGTTCTTCGTCTTCATGACACGAATCTGAAAGAATGGCTAAGCGAGCCTTGTGCCTTGTTAACTGATTTCATCGGATATGAGCCAGAAATACAACTTGACGTAAAAACGTCAGTTGGAGATTATGGTGTTCTTTTCGGCGATTTAGTTATATCAATTCAAGAAAGTATTCGTGCAGATCCTGATTCTGAAGGTGAAGAGATGTTTGAGAGAGACCATGGCTGGATTACAACGCATTTCAGCTTAAATCATCTCCGTGCAAGCTCTCACGAAGAGTATAACGTGTATCGTACATTTTCAGTACTTCCAATGGGAGTGTATGTAGAAGAACAGTCATCTGTTGAGGAGGCTGACTTAAAAGTTAGTCCGGCGCAGTTTTATGCTGTTGTAGTGAAAGATTTATTTCCCATATATGAGGCTGCTAGAAAAGTAGCTCTTTGGGACCTTAAGGACGGGATAATCCTTTCACGCGATCTATAGCTATTCAACGAGATAATATCCAATCGATTCGGTCGAGAGAGACACTGATAATTATTTTTTTGCTGCAATTGCAGCAGCTATTTTAATAATCATCTCCATTTTCTCTCTCGACCTTCATTCTGCAAATTTAACGTATAATATCTCCATATTTTATATTCTCTCGGGCTTTAATTTATTTTACAAACACGTTATAATAGATCTCCTTTTTAAATACTTTATAATTAAAAAGAGGGATCTTTAACAGATTGAATGAATTGCTTATTGCGGCTGAGGTGTGCATGGAATTCCGTGCCCAGCTGAGCCGCAAGGCAAAAAAACAAGGAGAAAGCAACACGTGCCGCAGACTCAAAACGACATTCCAGAACTAGAGTCATACTATGAAGCACGCAGGTTGTGGCGTCAAAAATCGCCATATAAGATCGGAAAAAAAAGGAGCAGTGAGCTTGCGTCGGCCACGATTCAAATCGGACCATACACGCTCCCTCTCCAGGTCTTTTCCAAATTTAACACGCTAGATTTTGACTCATGGATTCATTCGGGTAGTACCGATGTGTCTATCCTTTTGGGTTATGAGCCTGAAGAAGTACAGAATCAGCCTAACTTCCCAATTCTCTCCCCAGACTTTCTGCTGGCGGATATGATCTGGACTATAGTATCAAGTGGTTACCAAATCCGCATGAGAAGCAAGAAAAGAACTGATGAGTGGGTGGACATAGATATGTTGACTTCCGATGAGTGGGAAGTCAGACCACAAAGCCTTGAGGTGCTTCTTAAAGCAGATTCTGCTTATGAAGTCTTCCGGCATTATTACTTCTGTTCATGGAGGGGCATGGTATATGTCCGAAATGAATGGCGGAAGATGCATCCTCAGCCAGATTGTCGGCGTTCCAGCGCTGGACATGATGAGGGCGAACTGCTCTATGAAGTAGTGGACTTTGATCAAATCATTGAGCAAATGTCGGGAATCATTACAAAGATGATGCCGAAACGTATCGTTGCCACTCCTTAGTTCATTCATTCGATTGTCTCGGTCGAGAGAGACACTGATAATTATTTTTTTGCTGCAATTGCAGCAGCTATTTTAATAATCATCTCCATTTTCTCTCTCGACCTTCATTCTGCAAATTTAACGTATAATATCTCCATATTTTATAAAAAGCACCAGGTGTGCTAGAATCACGATAAATTTATATGAGCACACAACAGCTGTGTATCAGCATATAAAAGTACTTTAATAACGACTACTTCGATATGAGATGGATGGCATTCTGGAGATTATAGTAATCTTTAGACTGCTGTCCATCTGGATAGAAAAAATAAAAAGGAGAGAAAAGTGAATCTGTACAATCGCATCCTTTCAGAAAACCCAGAAAGCTATGCGTTTTGGGTTTTCTGTCTCTCTGTCATTGGGGCAATTGCATTAGTTTTGCTTGGAGTAGAGCTTGGTAAGGAGAATCCAAGGAATACATTCATAGGATTAGCACTATTTATTGTTTTTTTGAGCATAGTTCTCTCTGCTTTTGCAGCAATCAGATGGCAATTGTTGCGAAAGAAGTAGAAGATGAATAGGTTTTGTTGCAATTGCAAATCATAAATTTGTAACCGAAAGGGAATCACAATGAAAGATTTGCTGGAACTTGGAAAAATGCTCAAGAACTATCGGTTAGATAGAAGACTTTCAGTAGAAAATCTTGCGGATGGAGTAAGAAAGCTGGGACGTCCTGTTTCAACTCATTATTTGAAAGAGCTCGAAAGAGAGATTCCTATCACTCGATTCGCACCATCTTATGAGCTCTTGCTCAAGCTTTCTAAGGCCCTCACAATGAGTATGGAGGATACTTATAAATTTCTTTCCTTGGGAGGATACGAGCAGATCGAACTCCCTCCAAAAGACGAATTTACAGCAAGAATACGAAGCTTTATCGAAAGGACTCTTGAAGAGTATCCCATTCAATCCATTGAGCAGCAAGCCGCGCTTTTCGTTCAGATACGAGAAGTGATCCAAAAAATATCGGAGGAAGACTGTTGAGCATAAAAGCACTTGCGGGTGAGAAAACTATTTTTTTATTTATCTATGCAAAGCGTGTAGAGCAAATAAAGAATTTTTTTCTCGATAAACCCAATGGTGCTTTTTTCTATTTTTTCCAGAAGTCGCAATTTGGTAACGATTGTTTATATACTAAACAATGAATGAATAAAAACCCCAAATCATCTCAGAATTTTTTAAAAAAAATTCATAACCATGTACGATTTATTGCATTTTTGTGCACAATAGGGGTATTATTTGCTGGACTTGCTATTCTTATTTCATTCTTTCCAATTCCCCCTCTCGATATATTGATATCTCAAGGAATTCAACAGCAGGGAGAAGATCTGGCTTTCTTTATCATGCAGGCTCTTAGCTTTTTTGGGGAGGTTCCAGTCGCCATTGTCATGATCGGAGGAATCTTTTTTTGGCTTTATATGAGTGGGAACAGAAAAGAGGCATTCTTTTTATTTGGAACGATTATTGCAGATATTGTAAATGTAGGCCTGAAACTTCTTATCAATCGTCCTCGTCCTACTGATGATTTAGTCACTATCGCACACGTCTTTACCGATACAAGTTTTCCAAGCGGACATACGGTTCATTACACAGTATTTTTTGGATATTTAATAGTTATTATGTTTTTTATAAAAAATATTCCGACATTGATTCGTATTCTTGTAACGATTATTTCCGTGATACTTATTGGAGGAATTTCGGTTTCTCGAATATATCTTGGTGCACATTGGGCAAGTGATACAGTCGGTGGTTATCTTGTCGGAATCTTATTTTTGAGTAGTATTATATATTGGTATCTACAAATGAGAGAAAAAAGATACCGAATTTAGCCTGTAGTTTTGACAAGTTATTAGTATTTCTGTATACTTCCCATTATGAAAATTATTATTTCTGTGTTTGCAACCTTAATTCTTATAGTTGCAGGATTTTTATTTTATTGGTTTGAAATTCGTCCTATAAAAATTCGCACAGATTGCGCATTTCTTTCAGATGATATTAGATTCGCAGCAACCCAGAAAGAAGAAGAATTAGATAATAATACGATTCAGAGAATTGAACAAACAGGACATAATGAATATCAATTCTGCCTTCGCAGAAGTGGATTGTAACATAGTGATTCATAAAATCCTATTTTAATTCGAACCTTTTTTTCAATATTCGTCATATGATGCCTCGAATTTAAGAGATTTTAGAATAGCTGATACAGAAATATTGAAAATATTTCGAACGGAGAATATATGAATGGGGTAGAGGTAATTATCCTCTCAAATTCCCATATTTTTAAGCAATTCTTTTCCTTCTTGAAGATTGTTTGTAAGCATTATTTTCTCTCTCATATCAGAAGCGCCATCAAAACCATTGATATAAATTTTAAAATAGCGCTTTAGTGGTTGATAACTTTTTTCATCATTCCATGTGCTTTCAAATAATTCTATGTGCTTCCTAAGAAGCTTAAATTTTTCTTCACGGCTTACGAGATCATAATTTTTCCCTGAAAATACGAAAGGGTTATGGAATACACCACGTCCGATCATAATTCCATCCATCCCTGTGTCTTCAGCCTTTTTTTTGCCTTCAGAGATACTTTCTACATCTCCATTTCCTATTAAAATAGTGTTCGGGCTGATTTCATTTTTTAATTTCACAAAATCCTTCGCAAATTCCCAATGCGCGGGAACCTTGGACATTTCCTTTGTAGTCCTGAGGTGAAGTGTAAGTGCGGGGAGGTTTTGAGTTAACAAGAATTCTATCCATTCATATGAAATGGTAGAAAATCCAATTCTCGTTTTAACGCTTATTGGGAGGTTTTTTTCGCTCAATTCTGCACCTTTTCGAGTGGCTTTAATTATTTGCTTGGCGAGATCCGGAGTTTTAATAAGCGCTGAGCATGAACCCTTTTTCACAATATTTCTTTCCGGACAACCCATATTTATATCTATTCCATCAAATCCCATTTTTGAAACTTCATGAGCAGCTTTATAAAAATATTCAGGGTTATTGCCCCAAATTTGTGCGATAATCGGCCGCTCATAATCTTCAAATTTTAATCGCTGAGAAACCTGCTTTGATCCTTTGGAGAGGAGTCCTTGAACATTTGTAAACTCAGTAAATAATACATCCGGCCTACCACAATCTATCACGATCTGTCGAAATACCGTATCAGTTGCACCCTCCATTGGAGCAAGTGCAAAAAAAGGTTTTTTCAGTTTTCCCCAATTAAATTTCATAGACGAATATTATACCTCAAATCTTTTGTATTTAACTTGATTTTGTATGTCAGTTTAGTAAGATAGAGTCTATGAAAAAAGTAGCCCTGTTTCTTACCTTATTTTTTACATTGTTTGTACCAAGCACGTATGCGCTCAATGATCCAACGACTCGGCCCAATAATTTTCATGGAATACATATTC
>CAYYLC010000006.1:0-22267 GCA_964472415.1 uncultured Gammaproteobacteria bacterium | reverse complement strand
ACTAATAATTACCTGCGTTCCATATCCTCCATGCCACCCACTTGAATATGCTGCAGCAACAACTCCATCAGTTGATGCAACAATCGGCGTTCCGACCCCTGCACCGATATCAACCCCAGAATGATACCAAGAATAATACTGATTCATTGTTCCACGCACTGGCCACGTAAACCCTGAGCCACTCACCTGCACTGGACCACTTGCTACATATGGCTGACGTCTAATATAGGTAGGCTGTGCTGCTGGCTGGACTCCATCTGGAACGATTACCATCTGCCCTACTACTAACGAGAACGTCTGTGGATCTGCAAAATCATTAAATGGAAAATCGACAATTGCCTGGGCGTTTGCATCATATTTTTTTGCGATTGTATAAATCGTGTCGCTCGTTCCAACCTTATGCGCAATCCCAGTTACCGGGAGAATACGCAACTCATCCCCTACACTGATATTATCTCGGGAGATACCATTCTCCCATTTTATCGTTTCTGCTGAAATATTAAACTTATCCGCGACCCCTGACAACGTATCACCTTTTTGGACAGTATATGTCATGATCTCAGATCGTGGCTTTATGCTCTCCTCAGTCTCAAATATCTCTTGGGGTGTAAGGCTACGCTCTTCAGAGAATGACAAAACATTTGCAGCATTTTCCTGATTCTGCGAAAATGGGTCCTGTATAAATGGAGAAATTAACACACCGAGAGTCAAAATTGTCATTGCAGAAATATGAAGAAAAAATCGATTTCTCTTTCCTCGCTTTATCAGAACTGTCCTAACAACGATACTTTTATTTGATTCAAACTTTTCTGAGAAATAAAATAATTTTCCGCGAATATATACCTGAAGGAAATTAAGATAGGCAACAAACTCCTTCTCAAGAAAGAGTACTGCCGGCAGAATAGAAGTATGTAGGCTCTTTTTTTTCAATCCAGTAAGCTTACGGCGCTTCAAATTCAATTTCATAGGAATAGATCAAGTATATTGTATCACTGAAAAACTATCAAGTGAACGGAAATTACCTTATAACGATGAATAAATGATTTAATTCAAGAAATAATATTTGAGCCTATATTGCACAAATTTTCTCAAAAATTATTCTTTTCCGAGATTTGCGAGAAATTCTCCATTGTCTTTTGTCTTCATAAGCCGCTCGATAAGGACTTGTGTCCGCTCATCAGGACCTAAAATATCAAGCATTCGTCGCATCGTAACGATCTTCTTGTAATTATCTCCGAGAAGTGTCTCTTCATGGCGCGTTCCAGATCGTTCTGCATTAATTGAAGGGAAGATTCTCCGCTCGGCAAGCCGCCTATCCAGATGAAGCTCCATGTTGCCAGTTCCCTTAAATTCTTCATAAATAAGGTCATCCATTCGAGAACCAGTATCCACCAACGCAGTACCAATCACAGTTAACGATCCCCCTTCTTCACAATTTCTTGCAGCTCCAAAGAATCGTTTTGCCGGATATAGCGCAGCAGGGTCAAATCCTCCCGTAAGAGTACGGCCTGAAGGGTCAATTGAGAGGTTATACGCTCGAGCAAGCCTCGTAATCGAATCAAGAAGGATTATTACATCTTTGCCTTGTTCTACGAGTCGCTTTGCACGATGCAATGCGATTTCAGCAGCTCGGGTTTGCGCCTCAGGAGCCTCATCAAAATTTGATGAGATCACCTCACCTTGCACTGAACGAGAAATATCGGTAACTTCTTCAGGGCGCTCACCGATAAGAACCGCCATAAGATGCACATCTGGGAAGTTTTTACTAATTCCCGCTGCAATATCTTTTAAGATTGTCGTTTTTCCTGCTTTCGGAGGCGATACGATCATTCCTCTCTGTCCAAATCCAATCGGAGACACAATGTCTATCATCCTGGTTGAAAGTGGTTCTTTTCCTGTTGATAGAACTATCTGCTTCTGAGGGTAAATTGGGGTTAGATCTTCAAAATATACGCGCTTTCCCACACTGTCTGCGTCCTTACCATTTACTTTCGTTACCTTCAAAAGCCCAAAATATCGTTCATTGTCTTTTGGAGGTCGACCTTCTCCTTCTACGGAATCTCCAGCTCTGAGCCAGAAGCGTCTAATCTGAGATGAAGAGATATACACATCACGCTCTGAAGGGCGGAATTTCGGCCGCAAAAAGCCGTGTCCTTCATGTTGGATATCCAAGATTCCTGAAACTTCCTCTGTAGGCTGATCCAAATCCCGTTCTCGGTAATTATTTCTCTGAAATCTCCCCCCTCTATTATATGAAGGGCGAGATTCATACCCTTCGCTCTTTTCTTCTATTTCAGGATTTTGAGGAGTGTCGTTTTTTCCCACAGAACTATCTGCCGCTTCTTCAGGCATATCTGCTTTATTTACTGAGCTTGTCGCTTTTGTAGGCATTTTCTTGAACAAAAAATTATTATTGAGGTCAGATAGCGCGTTTTTCTTTATTTGATAGGAAATGATGAGCTAATCTGAGGTTAGAGTTATTAAAACATGCCTGAAATTAAATGTCAAGCGCATCCTTCAGCTCCCCTGTTTTAAAAAACTCTGAAAAGGGCAATCAATATAGAAACATATTTATAAGTATAGATGTGTGATATAAAGTATAGAAATATTATAAATAGTATCACTCCTCTGATTTTTTCCACCTCTACCTTATAGTAATCTTATTCTGTTTTTATGGAAAAACTATAAGTTTGTATATATTTTAACAATGAAGTAATCCCTCCCAGTAAAACGTCCTATAAGACTTGACATGCTGATATTGCTATGCTACAATCGCTTCCGATTATGAAAAAACTGATTCGCGCAGGAATTTCTATTGCCCTTGCCACAACCATACTTGGATTTATCACAGCAACAACATACGCTGCAGGGAATTCTAATTGTAGAATTATTTATGGTGGCGGTGAAGTTTGCGAAGAGAAAGTAAAATTCTCAATTGATAAATTGGTACAAAATAACACTAAGGGTGGCGGATTCGTAGATAACATGGGAATGAATGACAATAGATTCCATGCAAATGATACGGTAACATTTAGAATCAAAGTTACGAATACTGGAAATGAAGATATCACATCACTCACTATTACTGATACACTCCCAGAAAATGTAACATTTAAATCCGGTCCTGGAGCAGTTGAAGGAAAAACAATCACCTATACTATTACTGACCTCAAGGCAGGAGAAACTCGTGAACATGATATTGCAGCTACAGTAAACACTGATCTTCCCGCAAATAAAGGTGCATTCTGCCTAACAAATACTGTTTCTGCACGAGACACTAGCGGTCAAGAAGCAAAGGATGAAGCGGCATTTTGTGTAGAAAAAACAATTACCAGCCAACCTACCCCGCAAGTATATGAAAAAACTCCGGTAAAAAAGATCCCTGAAACAGGACCTGAAATGCTTCCACTACTCGGTCTTATTCCTGCTGGAATTGCCGGATTTATGATAAGAAAGAAATCAAAGTTTAACTAAAAGAACTTTGAGATTAGAGGAAGCAGCTTACTAAGTTCTCAAAACCACTCACGATTCATCCATCACACCCATCCTCAAAAAAAGCTACTTTCCCTAGTCTTAATGACTAGATCTGTTATCGAAAAGAATGATTCATTTGCTGAATCAAATACTTTTCGTAACTGCTCTTTGACAAAGGTATATAGGGAAATTATTTTAGGCAGGATTATATTCTGGTTTTTATGGTGTCGGAATAGGCGTGCTGTGTAAAGCTTCTGCACAGCACGTGTCTTCCGGCACTTCAAAGACCAAACCTGTGCTGGATTAAGAGGGATGAACGTGAACAAAGAAAACACCAATCAAAATTCAGAGCAATGGAAAAAGATCCGAAGGAACAGTCGATATGGATTGTTTCTCGATCCATTTCCGATTGAAGAAGAATTTCCAGATACTATCCGAAGGGATGTGTATCATCATGTTGATCGGTACGCCCAACGAGACAAAACGCGGAGGATAAAAAGAACGCGATGGTTGTACTAAAAATTCTATTTTTAGCGCTAACTCTTGTGCTCGGGATTCTCGCCATTATAATGGGTGCAGCTTTTGCACTCCTTGCTTATTGGGAGTTAACCGACCCCATGAGAAAACCACTCCCTCCAGGATCACATTACGAATCCTGGAAGACAGAAGATCGAAACGGCGAGCTCCGAGAAATAGTCATGGTCATAAAAGGCCCTCACACACCCTGGAAACACTATGAATAAATAGCAGATTCAGGAATGACACAAGATAAAGCTCGTATCCCATTTCATTTGGAAGCTTTATCTTCTAAGCAGACATAAATCACTGAGGAGATCAAAGATGAATTGGTCCGAATTGAAACTCTATATCAACAAGCCGCAGCGCACTCGCGCTGAGCTTGAGAGCGTTGCGAAAAACTTGGGCCTTAAGAGTGAGGTCAAAGGAAAAAGCCTCATTAATAACCTCAACCGCCGCGTTGAGGCGAAAATAAGAGAGGAAGGACTATACGCCAAATCTAGCTTCGTCCCTCGTGATGCAAATGGAGGGAATAACGCACAACGCAGTGAGCCAGATGAACCTGAAACCACAACTACTACAAACAAGAGGAGAATAATTTTCGAAATGAGGGGCCTCATAATCGTAGGAATATTTTTTGTCTCTCTAATAGCGTTAATCGCCTTTCTTGTATGGGCAGGCGGCGATAAACAACGGACAGACGAACCCAATCACCATGAACAGCTAGCCGTCGCAATCAGAGAAGGAAGAGTCAATAAAATTGACGACATCCTCGAAGATCACGGCCTGAGCGACCAAGAGATCGTCGCAATCGAAACCAGCGTTTTCGAACTCATCACCGCTTCTAACGAAGCTGGGATTGAGACTGCTATAGTCGCGAGGATTCTCGCGGATCATGTTGAAGGTCTCGAGGGAGATCTCAATAAAGATAGTCTCATGGGTGCAGTCGATGCAACAAGGGGAGAGATTCTCTCAAGCGTTACCGTTCCGACGACCACCGCACCAACTCAGATTCCGTCAAGCCCGACAGTGATTCCGACACAGACACTTCCGACAAACTCGGATCGAGTTGTAACAACGAAGTGTGGCCCAGTCACCTGGGGACCTGCTGGTCCTGTACCAGGTGCATTCACCAATGACTCGCCTGCTCAGGTCGCAGAGGCTGTTCAGGTTATGCAGGTTCCTCTCGAGGATGCCGCACATGTAACTGTCCATAAGTTCTGCCCGGGCGATGACACACCCAATGGGTGGATCGTCGGCAGCAGCTGGACCGAATCAAACGGAGTCACCGTATCCGCCAACTTCCTGCCAGCTGGCACGTGCATCGACTATGACCCGAATGCAACTGCAGTCATAGGTGATATTGAGCACACCCAAGAACTCAATCCGAAATGGCATCGAAGCCTTCTTAGAAGTGATGGCTCGGCCTCAGGATTGAAATTCACTGTCTATTGGACACCTTGCATATTCACCGATGGACACCCCATCAAAGAATGGGATGGCCAAACGACAGCAAAACCAGCAGCACAAATAACGGCACCTGTTCAAGCACCAGACACAACTACGACGTTAAGTTGCAAGAATCTCCCTCAATCAGCCTCAGATCTTCAGACGGTATTTCCAAATACCAATCCGGAGAACTGGGCCCAACACCCGCAGTATCCACACGGCTGGATCTATAATGGACCACAAGTCGCACTTACTGCAATAGAGGGAGTCCATCACATCGACTACGACGGTGGACGGGCCATAACTGGAGAAGCAGCTCCTGCAGGAACGGCCTTTACGGCTTGGTTCTGCGCCTGAATTTTTAAGGGGTGTGAGCATCACTACTCTCACCCCTTCTCTCACTCACGCGGAGGAGGAAAGTGTGAAAGGGAAATTCTTATTCACCCTTGCTATCATGACACTTGTCATCTTAGCAATCGGCATAATTTCAACAACAGAAACAGATCGACTTTCCGCTCAGAACGGAAAATTCAAAGTCATGGAGGTCGATAAAACCTCAGCTGCACTTCCGGGGTACATGTTCTATCCCCGAGAGCTTGCTGGTCATCCCGAATACGGAATGTCCATGATGGTGTGGACCGTCACGGACGAGAGCCAGGTATATGAGTGGGATGCATGCCCGGGAACGGATGTGCATGAAGCCGCCAACTGGCTGAGAGTCCTTCCACAATATGTGCGACTTGCCTGGGAAGGTGGTGAACCAATCTATATTGTAAGTCTTCCTGAACCCGGTTGGATCTGGGTTCAAGGTGGCCGTTTACAGTATGCAGACGGCGCCGAACTTGTAACACCTGACCACGATGTGGCCAGGGCTTATAAGATCTGGACTTGGAACGCCACCTGGCGGTGTAAGTCAAAATTCGCATCACCGCCTCCCATGCCAGCAAAGAATATCGTCTTCATCGATGAGGGCGAAACTCCTGGCAATTTGAATCCTGCCCCACAGCCCACTGAGCAACCAGCTCAAGGCCTTACGGTAAGTGATGTAAAGAAGATGTGTACAAATAACTGTATCCACCTGAAACTATCAGAGGTCCCTGGTGAACCAGGGGCGATCAAGCTGGCAATTGTCGGTACTGTTTACCCTACCTTCAAAATTCCCGGAAACATCAACTGGGAAGATGAAAGTGGGGTTCACTCAGGACCCGCCAACGTCGACATCGGTCATGCCACATTCCGGCATAACTGAATTTTTCGAGGAGGATGAGCCTCTAGCTCATTCTCCTCCCCAATCCCTACAGAAACGGACTATTCCAAGATTTTTTCTGGAGCACCAAAAATAGCTCGGTGTTTTCAGAAGGCAAAAAGAAGAATACGTTTCAATCCCTATATACCTTTTGCCTCGTCTGATGAATATCAGACCTGATGAGTCTCGGACACATAGTCCTAAGACGAAAGGCATTATGAAATTACTGAGTATTATCATTCCAGTCTATAACGAAGAAAAACGGCTGGATAAAACATTTTCTGCGATTAGCTCGCTTATGCTTCCCCGTGAGTTAAAACTCAAAGAAATTATCTTCGTAAACGACGGATCAACTGATAAAACAACATCTCTTATCTCTCGATTTATAAAAACATCAAAACATCCTATTTCACTTATATCCTATTCGCAAAACAAAGGAAAAGGATATGCAGTAAAAATAGGGATGATGAATACGGCTAGCGACTATTCTCTTCTCTGTGACGCTGATATGTCTACACCATTTTCTGAATTAAAACAATTTATTCCCTTTATAAAACAAAATGCTGATGTTGTCATTGGAACTCGAAAAAATGGGAAATCTACCGTAATCGTGCACCAACCATGGCTTCGTGAAAACATGGGAAAAATATTTACCTACTTCACAAAAACTATACTTCGAATCAATATAACTGACTTTACGTGCGGATTTAAACTATTTAGCGAGAAGGCTGTTGAGGTTATTTTTCCAAAATCGATCATCAACCGATGGGGATACGATGCAGAAATCCTCTATATTGCATCGAAAGAAAATCTACAAATACAAGAACGCCATGTCATCTGGTCCAATGAAAAATTGAGTCATGTAAACATTCTTACTGCCGTACCAAATACTCTCTTTGAAATAGGAACGATTCTTTATATACACAGCGTACAGCCAAGCATAAGAAAAATGCTCGCAGCAAATATCTTATCTTTACAAAATTCTCGATTCACCCAACGTATTACATCACTGTTTTAATCATGAAAAAAATTCTCTTTATTACAAGCTTCCCAGAGAAGAATCTCACGCACGGAAAGAAGACTGTGGGAATTGCCTCATACGCAAAAAACACTATTACCGCGATACAAAATGCTGCAAAAGAGCAGCTACATATTACGATTCTTGCTGAAGAAATCCAGGGCGAATCACCGTACAAACAAAAGAATCTCTCTGTTAAACGGATTTGGAAGAGGGATTCTCTCACTGTCTTCCCTAAAATTCTCAAAGAAATTCTGAAAAATCACAAATCAGAAAAAACTATCGTGCTCGAATTTGAAGTTGCGATGTTTGGAAACTTTCTCACACTCCTCCCACTTCCACTCTTCTTACTAATCCTGAGACTCCTCGGGAAACGTATTATATTTATTTCTCATCAAATAATTCCTGACATCAACGAAATTGCGCCCCATATTAATATAACCAGAAATTCACGTACTGCATATAGTGTCAATTTCATGATTCAGATATTTTATCGGACTATATTTTTTCTCTCTGACAAAATTATCGTTTTTGAAGATGCACTCAAGCAAAAACTTGCACAGTTTGGAAACTCAAAAAAAATTATCGTTATTCCTCATGGAGTTGAGAAATTTGAAACCATTCCTACAAAAACTGAGGCTCGTAAAAGACTCAATATTAAGAAAAATGAATTTGTAGTTACCTCTTTCGGATATCTTGCCTGGTATAAAGGGAGCGATTGGCTTGCGCATTCTATCCAAGAAGTCAATAAAAAAAAGAGCGCACCAGTATCTCTCCTTCTTGCAGGCGGACCAAATCTCAATCATATCGACAAAAAATACTATCAAAAATACCTTGCAAGAATCTTAAACACTACGCAATCAGAAAATATCACGGTCACTGGATTTATTCCTCAAAAGGATATTTCGCTTTATTACCAAGCATCTGATGTAATAATTTTTCCATACAGAGCCTTCATGTCATCAAGTGGTCCTCTCTCTCTCGCCTTCTCATTTAAAAAGCCATTTTTAATCTCAAAACATCTAGCTCCCATTCTGAAACAAGACGATGTAAAAAACGCTTTGAAAGAAGTAAAACTTTCTGAGGAGAGAATTATTTTTACTGATACAGAAAGCCTTTCAAAAAAAATCACCGCAATAAAAAATACCAAACTCAAAGAAAAGATTACCACTCTTTCTACAATTCTTGCAAAAAAACGGTCATGGGAAATAATCGGACAAAGATACTATGAAGAACTTACTGCATAAATTACCAACCTTCTCTCGCGTATCTCAATTTGCGAGACTTAAGACCTCATGGGGGTCAATTGCGCTCCTCGCACTCGTTATTACAATTGGTATTATCAATCACAAATCAGGAACGATTCTAACAGGATGGGACAATCTCCATCCAGAGTTTAATCTCGGCCTAAATATCAAGCGCTCAATTTTTGCCGTATGGCAAGAATATCAAAGCCTTGGCTTATTAGGCGGAATGGGTCATGCATCAGATCTTGTCCGCCAAATTTTCTTACTTATAATCTCTCCGATTATCCCTATGGAGTCACTGCGATACGTGGCAACAATAATAACTCTTCTTATCGGAAGTATTGGGACATATCAGCTCATAAAAACATTTCTTGCTCAAAACCTCAAGCAAAAAGAAGCTCTAGGATTTATTGGAGGATTATTTTATCTTCTTAATATCGCGACAATCCAAACATATTTTGTCGCATTTGAGGCATTCACCAGTCACTATGCTGCACTTCCCTGGCTCTTGTATGGTGCACTTAAATTCCTCCATGAAAAATCATACAAATCGCTTGTATTGTTTTCACTGATTTTACTTCTTGCAACTCCCTCTGCATATATTCCTACTCTTTTTGTAGCATTTCTCATTGGGCTGAGTGTTATCATGCTGGGATTATTCTTTCAGATACGGGAAAAAAAATCCTTTCTCATTCGTACAGCAAAAATGTATCTGCTCATTATCCTAATAAACGCATTCTGGCTTTTTCCATTCCTCTACTTCACTCTAACTTCAGCACATATTACTGTTGATTCGAAGATGAATCAAATGGCAACAGATAATATTTTTAACCAAAATAAAGAATTTGGAGATACCACGGATGTGATGCAACTCAAAGGATTTTGGTTCAGCAACGTAGAGCCGAATCTCCAAGGGAATTTTACCTATATGATGGGGCCATGGAAAGAGCACTTGGCACAACCTCTCGTAACTACAGCATCATTCCTCCTTTTTTTCATAGTCCTCCTTGGACTCGTGTTTGCGATAAAAAAGAAGAGTTCGATAAGAATAGCGTTTGTGCTCCTATTCTTATTCACCTTCACCATGCTCGCCACAAATACGCCTCCCTTCTCCTGGCTGGTAGCAGTTTTTCGGGAAATCCCGCTCTTTTCCCAAGCATTTCGCTTTCCTTTTACGAAATTCTCGCTTCTTGCCGCACTCGCGTTTTCTGTTTTTTTTGCACTCGGCACACACCAGCTCTTCTTGCTTCTTAAAAAATTCGCAAGGAAATTTGCAGTTTTTGGGCTTCTGATACCAGTTGCTTTCCTTATGATCACCTCATTTCCCGTCTTCACTGGAAATTTATTCTATGAAAAAGAACAAATAAAACTGCCTGAAGAATACTCCAAAACATTTGACTTCTTTAATAAAAAAGACCCGCATACTCGAATCGCGACACTTCCCATGCACACATTTTGGGGATGGAACTATTATGAATGGGGGTATGGTGGTTCGGGATTCTTATGGTATGGAATCCAGCAGCCAATAATAGATCGAGCATTTGACGTGTGGTCAAAATCTTCTGAAAATAGCTACTTTGAACTTTCCCATGCACTATATTCAAAAGATTCTGATGAATTTTTAAAGGTGTTAGAAAAATATCAGATAACCTGGCTTCTCCTTGATAAAAATATCTATTCTCCCTCTTCTCCTCGAGCGCTTTTTCATGAAAAAACAGAAGACGTACTTGCTGAAATTTCCTCTATCACAAAGGAAGAAACATTTGGAGATATCTCGATCTACAAAGTTAATCTTAACAATAAACCACAAGACTTTCTGACTTCTACAGGAAATATTCCTACGGTAAACTCCTATATTCACAGCAATACAGATTATATGGAAACTCATTACGCAGATGAAAAAACTCCTACGATTTATTTTCCATTTCGGACTCTTTTTACCGGCAAAGATCAACAAGATAAAGAATTTAGCACAAATACTACTGACGAATCTATAGTCTTCACCGCTCCTCTTCCTGAAAATACTGTAGGAAAAACCCTCCTTCTCCCATCCCTACTTTCTGAGGATTTTATACCGGCAGAACTTATCATGGAGACAGATACTACTGGAACGCTTATCATTTCAGTACGTATTCTTCCCCCAAAGGTAATTATTGCAGATACTCAGCTTTCAGCAATGCACACATCATCATATCCACTTTTTATTATCCCTCATATCGCAAATTCTTCATTTAAACTTACTGCAAATGATATAGAATTTCAGATAAATTCATCACCAAAAAAAGAGCGAACTATGCTTTCACTGCATCAGAATAATTATATATACCTCACAGATACAGAAAACGGCGCTTCAAAGATTCAGATACTAGAGCCAGAATTCTTGCGGTCACTTCCTCAGATCAACGAACAAATCATACAGCTCACAAAAGACCATAGTGGAAAAACTCTCACGGTAGAAATTCCAAAGATTCTTGATGGAACGAATGGATCTGAAATAATGGCTACTAACTATACCACTGCAAAAGACTGTAATAATTTCAGAAATGGATCAGTTTCCGCAGAAAAAAATGGGTCTGATATTATTCTTTCAGCACAAAATGATACTGCTTGTATTTCATATTATCACCCTTCCTCCTCGCACAGCCAGGGATACTTTATTGATATTGAGGCAGCGAATAATTCGGGCATGCCATTCCATTTCTGGATCCTGAACCCAAGCCAGCAATACAGCGTCATTGATACATATCTCAACCAGAACACTCCACACAATACGTTTATCGTACCACCTATGGATTTACACGGAAGAGGCTATTCGTTCCACTTTGATTCAGTCTCCATGGGAAATAGTGAATCATCAAACACATTACGAAATCTTTCCATTTATCCGATTCCATTTTCATTTCTTACTACCTTAAAAACAAATTCAGATTTCACTCCTTCTGAAAATAAACTTTCATTTGAATCCACACATCCTCATGAAAGTCTTTATGTATTAAACAAAATAACGGCAAAAAATGACTCTCCAGCCACACTCCTCCTGTCTCAAACGTATCACTCGGGCTGGAATGCATATCAAATAAAATCTGAAAAAATGAATTTACTTGTATCTCTGTTCCCATTTTTCTTTGGTGAAAAAATAAACTCACACCAAATTGTTAACAACTGGCAAAACGGCTGGAAAATCGAAAACCCCAACAGTCTCAACGATACATCCATTATCATAATATTTCTCCCACAATACTTAGAATATCTCGGACTTCTCCTACTCGGTGGACTATTTTTCATACTTGCCCTGAAAGCAGATTCTATCCAGAGAATTTTCCATTTATATAATTCATTTTTTGAATTTCAAGCTGAAAAACTGCGAGATAAAATTACCCAAGCCCAAAATAAAAATCAACCTATACAGGATACTTTTCCTTATTCTATCGATCTTTCCGATCGTGCGCGATATTGGAGAAATATCTCAAAATAGTTATCAAAAAGTTATCCACATACAATTCTTACATTAAGTTTACATTGATATATCAACATGTTTTACTATAGTCATAACTCTAGGCTTAGAGCAAAAAAGCTATGAGTTGTAACTGTTGCTATGCTATGCTATACTTCTTTTTGATATGAAATTACCACGAATAAATGTACTTGAAGCGAAAAAAAGGAAGGCACTTAAGAGGCACTATGGGGATTATTACCAGAAAAATCTCAATTCTTTTGGAAGAAAACAAATGCAAACTCTTGTCAATAAAGGAATTAGTCTGAGTTGGTAAGAAGATCTTTTAAAAAATAAGCCTACACTCTGTTTTATTCACGAAAGTGGATGATGCAGAGGATTTTATCTATAAGCAGATGAGAAGTAATCTGCGAAAAAATAAAAAAGCATCGCTTTCGCTACTCATAATTATAAATCCAAGTACGAAAAGCAATGCTCTTTTAAAAGCGCGTTAGTCTTTAGGCAGGGTAAGACTATGCTTCATATACAGTAGCAAAGTCTAGATTTTCTGTCAAGCAATACTGATGAGGCTAGTTTTGCGTATTTGTCCCGCCCTGGCGGGATTTTTTAATATGGGTATGCTTGTCGGCTTAATGGGGTAAGTGTGTTGGGCAGGCATACTTACTCCACTTAAGCCGAGAAGCGTGTAGCAACTCCGCGCACAACCTACTTCAACAATACTCCTGGAAATTATAACGAAAACTTACGCTTCTGGAGAAACTATTTTAAGAGTAGAAACTTTTCCTTCTACCATCCAGTTGTCTCCGTATAGAAGAATATAATACTTGGAAGGATCAAATGCCTTTTTCTTTTTAAGAAATGATAACGCGTTCTGCATATCTTCATCTTTTATCTTAAGGCCCTTTTTGAAAATCTTCGGCTGTAAAAATGGTATTACCCCATAATTCACCGTTAATCCATCTCGCACCTTCGCATTCGGTGCAAATACGTACATAGGAGCTTTTGCACGATAACGAGAAAGCTTTCGCGCTGTTCTTCCGGTTTCAGTAAATACAATAAATCCACCAAAACGATAATCTTTCTTCTTGAGCTGCAAATAAAGATCATATGCAGTCTCACAAAGCATTTCTTCAGAATCTGCAACATTGAAATTAAATATTGCTCTCGTATCCCTCAGAGGTACATGCTTCTCATTATATGAGATAGTCTTTTTCATGAAAGATACAGCCTCTACAGGGAACTGTCCTGCTGCTGATTCCTCTGAAAGCATTACCATATCAGTCATATCATAGGCTGCATTTGCGATATCTGAAATCTCAGCGCGTGTCGGATATGGACGATCTACCATGCTATGAATCATCTGCGTCGCAGTGATTACCGGGAATCCTCGCTCCAAACACTTCTTGATCATTACCTTCTGATAATGAGGAACTTGTTCAATTGGAAGTTCTACTCCTAAATCTCCTCGCGCTACCATAATCCCCTCAGACACATCAATAATCTCATCCAGACAATCGATTGCAAGAACTGTTTCAATTTTTGAGATTACTCGAGCCTTAAATCCTACTGTTGCCATATATTTCTTTAAATCCAACACATCCTGCGCGCTTCTCACAAAAGAAAGAGCCACAAAATCAATTGGAGAATTCGCAAAACTTCTGATCGCCTCTTTATCACGATCTGTAATCGCATCAAGCGGGAAATATGCCCCCGGAACACTAAGTGTTTTCCTTGTTTTAAGAATTCCATTTGAATGAGAAACAAATACTACCCTCTCATCACTTGCCTTTACAACCTCAAACTCAAACTTCCCATCATCAACAACAACTTTCTGACCCTTCTTCAAATAGGACAATACGATATCATCAGTAAGACTGTACCTGTTTCCTTCTTTTGTCCTTTTTCCAACTACGATCTCTTGCCCTTGTGTGATTCGAACTTCTTCGCCTTGAGGGGTGATGAATCGGATTTCTGGACCCTGAAGATCTATCAATGTTCCTACAGAAACATCCATTCTCGCGGCAACATCCTTTACCCGCTGGATTCCAGCTTTATGCCACTCAAGCTCGTTGTGTTTGAGATTAAAACGAAAAACATTGACTCCTGTCTCGATAAGTTTTTCTATCAACTTCTCGCTTTCAGAAGATGGCCCAATTGTTGCGATAATTTTTGTATGACTCATAAAAAACAAAAAATGGCATTTGCCATAAGAGGGTTATTTTACTACAAAAAATCTCGAATGTGAACACTATTGTAAAACTTGCCCAAAAAAGATCTTCCCCTGCTCTGTCTGAATAACTCGCGTGATTAACACACGTACTGTTTTTTCTATCAAATCCTCCCCTTCTTCTACCACAATCATCGTACCATCCGGTAAATATCCGACACCCTGTCGCTCACCTTTCCCTTTCTGAACAACTTTTACAAAAAAGTTTTCCCCAGGGAGTGCAATCGTCTTCACTACATTTGCAATTTCATATACATTGAGCGCGATGACTCCATTCAACTGTGCTTTCTTCGAAAGGTTAAAGTCGCAGGTGAGAAGTTTTCCATCATGCTTTTTCGTAAAAGAAATAAGCCGCTCATCTACTGGCTTACTCAAGCTCGAATCATCAATGACTTCCATTTTTACGCTTTTATCTAAACGCATCTTCTCAAGCATCGCCATCCCCTGACGCCCGCGCTCGCGCTTTCCTTCATCTTTACTATCAGCAATATTTTTTAACTCCTCGAGAACTCCATTGAGGATTGCAATCGTATCAGTAAATACTCCCATATCGATAAGCCCAAAAACGCGCCCATCAATAATTGCTGAAGTGTCTAAAAATATCGGGTGTACCAGCTTTACATCTTCTCGACGATCACGACGTGTAATTTGAGCTGCGACTTCATTTGCAATCTGTGTTACCACTCTCTGCGGAAGCATAATTCCCTGAAATATCTGGTCACGGCGTCGTGGAGACGTTTTAGTTTTTTTTACACTCTCCTTCTTCAGCGCCTTTACTGGAGCTTTCTTAGTAGTTTTTTTCTGCTTTTTTATTGTTGTTGTACTTTTTCCTTTTGCTGCTGGCATGTCAAAATAATTTTACAAGGTCGAGAACATTCGATATATTCTTTGCGCTATAAATATTTTTAAATCCAAATTTCTCTGCTTCTTTTAATCTCTTATCTAACTGTACCACAGATTTTACCTCTCCTAAAAGTCCCACTTCTCCAATTGCAACAGTTTTTACAAGTGGTTTATTCTTAATACTTGATGCAATACTTGCAATAACTGCCAAATCTGATGATGGCTCTTGAATCTTCAATCCCCCTACGACATTTACGAAAATATCGTGAGTATAGGTAACTAGCCTACCATGTTTTTGCAAAACTGCAAGAAGCATTTCGAGCCGTTTTTCTGAAATTCCTGTCGCAACTCGTCGAGGAAATGAAAGATTGCTTTTTATAGCAAGTGCCTGAATTTCAACCAACAATGGCCTTGATCCTTCTTGAATTACTGCAATCGAACTTCCAGCTGCTGCCTTTTTTGTATCAATAAAAAAGCTCTCTACTCCAGTTATTTGAGAAAGTCCTCTCTCCTCCATTACAAAAATTCCTACCTCCGACGTATCTCCATACCTATTTTTAAAACTCCGAATAATTCTTGTTCCTGTTAGTGGCTCTCCTTCCAAATACAGCACTACATCCACCATATGAGAAAGTAATTGCGGACCTGCGACTACCCCCTCTTTTGTCACATGTCCCACCATAAAAACAGGGATATTATTCTTTTTTGCAAGATGTGAAACCTTCATTCCCACATATCTAATTTGAGGAAGTGATCCAGGAAATCCACCTACTTGATCAGATCCAATAGTCTGCACAGAGTCCAGAATAATAAGGTCAATATTTTCTCGTGAAACTTCGTGAAAAACTTGATCAATATTTGTGCTTGATATGACTTTCATGGAAAGGTCTGAGAGAGTTTTTCCATCTGCAATTCTTTGCGCTCTATGCGATATTTGCCCCTCAGATTCTTCTCCTGAAATATACAATACATTCTTTTTATTCTTTGAAAGATTTAATGCAAGCTGCAGCATAAGCGTTGATTTTCCGATTCCTGGATCGCCAGAAATCAGCATCACAGATCCTGGAACAATTCCTTTTTTACTGTCTCCCCCCAAAACTCTATCAAACTCCTGTATGCCAGTAGAAATTCGGGAAATTGGATCAATTGCTATGTCTCCGATCTTTTTGAATTCTATTTTTTCACCTGAAGAAATTCTTTTCTTACTTACTACAGAGTCAAACTTAAACTCTTTAAACGTATTCCATTCTCCGCATTCTGGGCATTTCCCATACCATTTTGCAGATTCGTTCCCGCAACTTGAACAAACATATACTGTTGATGATTTTGGCATAGTAAGAAATTATAACACTCCCAATGAAGATTGACGATTAAATATAGACATGATAAACGGTCACCTGACAAGCACTTTTATAGTTTGCTACAGTAACCACATGGATCCAAACACTCCGCAATACGCTGCACCTCAACAAAATCCTCCTCAAATACAAAATCAGCCACCACAACTTGTCAGACCTTATCTGGATAATAATTCTGCAATTATCATTATTCTCCTCATGTTTCTGAATCCGGTAGGAGTACTTATGATGTGGTTTATGGGACGACACTGGCAAACTTGGCTAAAAACTGTCCTCACTATTCCGTTGGTTCTTACGATTATTTCCTCGATTCTCTTCTTTAGTGTTTTCTCTTCCTTTATTTCACAAAACAACTCAAGCAACAGCACGATACCTTCTATTGAAGAAGGGTTTTAAAGAAAATAATTACTGCCGCTTTGTAAAAGCGGATCTTAGCGATATCCGATAAATTTAGACTTCAGAACTGGGGAAAGAAGGATTCTTTTATTTCTATCATCATACCCAACTACCTCTCCATCGATACCCTCACCAATCTCGAACGTAGTACCAGTGGGGACTTTTGTAGACTGAATAAATCCTTTGACACCAGAAAGATCTACCTCAACACCTCGTGCACTGCTCTTTACTACAGTTCCACTAACGCTCTTTTCAACTGGATATTTTTTCTTCACTTCCTCAAACTCACTTGCAGAAGCTGCTTTCAAGCTCAAATTCACTCGGTTATTTGAAGAATCTACTTCTAACACATTTGCCTCTACCTTATCTCCTGTTTTATATTTATCCACCAAACCTTCTACGCGCTCAGATGATACCTCTGAAATATGAATAAATCCCTCAATAAGATTTCCCTCTTTCTCAAACTCTACATATAGTCCATATGGGGTTACTGTAGTAACGGTCGCAGTAATTTTATCATTTGACTTTAGAAGTCTTCTTAACTCATCAATTTTTGTCTGATATTTTGTTGCTTTTTGAGAAAATATCACCCGTTTTTTATCACGGTCAAACTCAATCATCTGAACTTTAACGGTATCATTTGCTGTTAAATTTTCAGCTATCATCTGAGAATTAGGGAGAAATCCCTTAATGCCATCGTCTGTAGAAACAAAATATCCTCCACGAGTTACATCAAGAATTGTTACTTCAAATGCTTCCTGCGCTTGGTACAAATCTTCAAGTCTCCCATAGACTTTTTCGTCTAACATACGGCGAAGCGAAACTACTGGAAATCCTTCCTCTGCCTCTGGAGAAATAACACTCGCAGTAACTTCATCTCCAACATTGAGAAGCGAAAGCAGAGAATCTAATTTCTGCTTATCATACTCAATAACGAGTGCATGAGATTTGTATCCGATATCAAGAAGGATTTCTTGAGGAGTAAGCTTAATTACTTTTCCTTTAACTTTGTTCCCTTTCTGAAGTGGCTTAATAAATTCACCGTGCTTTTTCATCAGCTCGGCCATTGATTTAGCGCCTGTTGTAGTTTTCTTCGTAGTATCTGCCATGCATAAACTCCTCCTTTTGTAGTCTCCATAATGTAGAGACATATCAAGATTCGAACAGTATATTTTATCATATCGTTCCCTGTTCCGCAAAGATGCGATTAGTTATTGCAAAGTGTGTCCTTCTTTTTTACAATTAACTCCTAAATGAAGATTACTGATATTCAAGCAATTGAAGTTATCGATTCACGCGGAAATCCGACAGTTCGCGCATTCATAACGCTTGATGATACCTCTACTCATGTCGCATCAGTCCCATCAGGTGCTTCAACCGGTGCGCATGAAGCAGTAGAGTTAAGAGATAATGATGCAAACAGATTTTTAGGGAAAGGAGTTTTACAGGCAGTAAAAAATGTAAATACCACGATAAGAGATACACTCGTTAATACGGAAATCGATCCAAATACCATTGACGAGAAGCTTATCGCGCTTGATGGCACTCCAAATAAAGGAAATCTTGGCGCTAATGCACTTCTTGCTGTATCACAGGCCGCTGTTCGAGCAAGAGCTCACGCTGAAAATAAATCACTGTGGAGATTTATGAATGAATACTACTTCAATAAAAAAACTGTTTCATTTCCTCGACTTCTGGTAAACATTGTAAACGGCGGAAAACATGCTTCATGGAATTTTGACATCCAGGAGTTTATGATCGTCCCAAACACGAATATCCCCTCAGATTCTGTCAGAATTGCGACAGAAATATTCCACTCTCTTGGCAAACTCCTTCATGAGAGAAATCTCTCAACACTTCTTGGTGACGAAGGTGGGTATTCTCCTGCTACACTCTCCTCAAATGAAGAGGTGCTCGAAACCATTATCCTAGCAGGTAAAAGTGCAGGATATGAAAATGGACAAGATTTTAGGCTATCACTTGATTGCGCTGCCACAGAATGGTTTCAAAATGGGCAATATATTTCTCAAAAACGCAATGAAGAGATACCTGTAGAAGATCTTATTCAGTATTATAAAGGACTGACAGAAAAATATCAGCTTCTCTCAATTGAAGACCCGCTCGCAGAGGATGATTGGGAAAATTATAAAACTCTTACTCGTGAAACGGATGCAATAATTATCGGAGATGATTTATTTGTGACAAATCCCAAACGTATCAAGCGAGGAATTAAGGAGAAATCAGCAACTGCAGTGCTTGTAAAAATAAATCAAATCGGAACTATTAAAGAAACTGCCGAGGCAATCAACATGACTCATGAAGCGGGTTGGAAAACGGCAATCTCTCATAGATCAGGAGAGACTGAAGATTCATTTATTGCAGATCTTTCTTATGCATGTGCCTCAGAATTTATCAAAGCTGGTTCTATGGCACGATCTGAAAGACTTGCTAAATATAATAGACTTCTTGAGATTGAGTGTAATTTATAAGTAACTCTCCTTGTTATCCCTATAAAGACAAGGGTAAGTAAAAGAAAATTCTACACAAATACAGAAAATAATAACACATATACGATCCCTACTGCTGCAACTTGCGTCAGTATTCCCCAAGGGAGCTGCATTCTTCTATTAAGTCGTATTTGAAGTCGATTATTCCAATTCCATAATACGTTGTGCTTTTTCACAATAAACCGCGTTAGTACGGTCAAAATATCTGGAAAGACCGATGCTCCCACAATTAACCCGAGATACAAATAATTATCTAAATTAAACACAAACGTATAAATACCAAGTGACAGAACTATCGCAATAACTCCATCAATTGTAGATTCTATAAGGAGTCGCTTCTCGCTCTTTGATTTCCGATTCGTTGCAGTATCCCAATGCGGAATAGTATCAAGTGCATAATGAGAGATAAATGAGAGGGGAAGCGCAATTACGGGATCCGCGATCCTTGCCGCAAAGAATGTCCCTACTACGGCGTGTGCTGTTGCAGTCATGCTTTCATTGTAATAATCTCCGTGGAAAATCACAAGCGCTCTATATTCGAGAAGAAAAGGATTTATTTTTTTGGTATTATAGAGAGTTATATGGAATTTATTGGCCTTCTTATTCTGATTGCATCAGTCATCCTCCACGAAATTATGCACGGATATGTTGCTGAAAAACTTGGTGATCCCACAGCTCGACACGCAGGAAGGATTACGCTCAATCCTATCCCCCATATCGATCCACTTATGACGATTCTACTCCCCGGAGTCTTACTTCTCAGTGGCTCTCCCATCATCTTTGGTGCTGCAAAGCCGGTTCCGGTAAATCCACTCTTCCTGAAAGATGGAAGAAAAGACATGGCACTCGTTGCTCTTGCTGGTCCATTAACTAATCTTGCTCTTGCTGCAATAGCTGCAATACTTTTTGCAGTCCTCTATCCGCAACTTAATCTCTATGAGGTTTCGATGTTTATCCAAACTGGATTATTTTCTTTTAATGAGGCTACTGCAGTAATCTATATCTTATCCACTGTCGTATTTCTTAATATCGTACTTGGCGTTTTAAATCTTATCCCAATTCCTCCGCTTGATGGCTCAAAACTCTTCTCGATTATATTCCCTGAAGAAATTGCCCTCAAGTACCTATCACTCGCACCATTTGGGCTTTTTATGCTTTTCGCGCTTCTCTATCTTACGCCTCTTAGAAATTGGTTTAGTGCGCTGATTATACAAGCACTCCGTCTCTTTGGCGCATTCTAATTATCCGTTATGCTTACTGATAAATTCATCGTAAGAATATTTCAAAAGACGTTTCATTTTATCAACAGACTGTGAGATAACCTCCGGAAGCATTGCATTCTCCTTTTCAGAAAACTTTTCTAATACATAATGTTCTACAGGTATTAAATTTTCTGGACGACCGATCCCAACTCTTACTCGAATAAAATCTCCTCCAATATGCTCAATAAGAGACTTCACTCCATTGTGTCCTGCATCTCCTCCTCCTTTTCTTACCTGAATTCTCCCAAATTCCAAATCAAGCTCATCATGAACAACAATCGTGTCCGACACATCAATCTTATACCACGAAAGAAGTTTCTCCACTGCTACGCCTGAAAGATTCATGTACGTCTGGGGAAGTACACAAACTACATCTTCACCCTCTAAAATAGTTTTCACAACGAATGCATTGACACCAGAAATTGTTCTCCACGAAGGATCTTCAAGCAACTGTTCAACAATACGAAACCCTATGTTGTGTCGTGTGTGGATATATCTCTCTCCGGGATTTCCTAAACCTACTACTAATTTCATGAACAGTAAGACTATACCTTTCCCTTATTTATATTTTCTCCTCGGATGTCTTTTGAGACGACCTTTCCATCTGCATCCATTTCATACACATACGCCTCACCAGTACCAATTTCAAGAGATGGGATATCTTCATCAGAAACATTTTCTAAATGTTTCACCAATGCACGCAGCGCATTACCACTCGAAACAATTATCACATTTTTTCCCTCTTGGATTTGTGGCTTAATATTTTGCTCATAATACGGCACTACTCGTTCATATACCTGTTTAAGACTTTCTCCATTAGGAATCGGATAATCCCAACTTCGACGAAGCTTCATGAATTCTGCATCTCCAATTTCTTTCTGCACTTCCCATTTATTTTTTCCCGTAAAAATCCCATAATTACGTTCATTGATTGCTGCATTTTCCACAGTAGGAAGGCTCATCTGATTCAATGTCTGTTTAATGTCCAAAAACGTATCTTTCGCTCGTTTCAACACTGATACATACCCATAATCAAACTGTATGTCAGAAAGCTGATGCGCTGTCCTTTTTGCTTCTTCGTGCCCCTCAGGTGTGAGCTCCGGATCATCCCAACCAGCCCATAAGCCTAATTTATTATATTCGGAGAGCCCATGACGAACGAGTACTAAATATGCCATTGGATTTATTATAACAGGAAATTAATGAGAGCACATCTCTACGGCTTCACTTCCCGCCACTTTGTTTGAGAGATTTTGTAAAAGTCTGTTAG
>CAYYLC010000005.1:0-22891 GCA_964472415.1 uncultured Gammaproteobacteria bacterium | reverse complement strand
TGTAACTATTCCTATCCAGTCAACTGATCGCGATATGGAAAAGTGGCAGAATTTCATGGATATGTGTCGAGAAAAGCAGCTTATCCCGATAATCCGCCTTGCGACAGAGCCGTATTATAAAGACACTTCTGTGTGGAGAATTCCTACTGAAAATGACATTATTTACTTCGCAAATTTTCTAAACTCTCTTAATTGGCCTGTGGAGAATAGATACGTAATTGTTTACAACGAAGTGAATCGGTTTGATGAATGGGGAGGAGAGTCACCGGATCCGGATCGATACGCAGAGATTCTCTCTTTTGCCATAGATGTGTTTAAAAAGAGAAATCCAGATTTTTATATGATTATGGCAGGGATGGATAATGCGTCTCCAAATGACGGCATAAAATATAGAGATAATATGTCTTATATCAGTGAAATGATTGAGAAAAATCCTGAAGCAATAAAAAAATTAGATGGATTTTCTTCACACTCGTATCCGAATCCTGGTTTTTCCCAGCCACCAGATAGCGAAAAAGAAATGGGAACTGCAACATATAAGCATGAATTTGAGCTGATAAATAGTATATCTGACAAAAAAATCCCAGCATTTATTACAGAAACTGGATGGATATCTGATAATCTACCATCTGCTACAGTTGCTCGATATTATGAAATTGCATATCAAGATATCTGGAAAACTGATAAAGATAGAATTGTAGCAATAACACCGTTCCTTTTAAATTCTACAGGAGGACAATTTGAGAATTTTTCATTTATTGTAAATGGTACACGAACTGAGATTTTTGAAAAAGCACAGAGTCTTTCGAAAGTAAAAGGGGAGCCTGTCAAAAATGAGAGAATAAAAGGCGTAAAGGCTGAGGTGCCAGAAAATATGGTTGAGAAGAAATTTAAAGCGATTGCAGATAATACAAAAGCTTCTCAGAATCTTATTATTGAATATATAAAAATATTTTTTTAATGCTCTTATACTTGAAGATAGAATTACAGGATGAATAGATCTTAATACTATTTTTAAGGCCATTCATTCTGAGATAACAAAAGTTTATAAACAACTAAAAGTATGATTACGATTATTTACGGAGATGATATAGAAAAAATTGAAAAAACTATTATGGATGTTTCCGCAAATAAATCTGTAAAACGGCTTATTGGTCAGAAGATTTCTAAAAAAGAGCTAGAGGAGGAATTACAGGGAGCAAGTTTATTTGGTGAAGAAACCTCATTTTTAATTGAAGGATTATTTAAGAATAAAAATAAAAAGAATCTATTCTCCATGATCTCTTCTGCAAAGGATTCCGATATCATACTTCTCGAACGTAGTAGGCTTACGAAACGAGATTTGAATGCTTTGATGTTTACTACCATATATGAACATTCGCTTCCTCAATATTATTATAAGTTCTTGGATGAATTCGTTCCTGGAAATGGAAAAAATCTTGCTATAGTGTATAAAGAGCTTCTTAAGTCTACAACTGCAGAGCAGGTTTTTTATTCACTTATAAAACGAGTAAGAGCACTTATCGCAGTAAAAATAAATGCTACTTCTCATTCTGAAATTTTACGGCTTGCTCCTTGGCAAATGGGAAAGCTGAAACGTCAGGCATCATTTTGGAAGGAGCAGGAGTTAATTTTATTTTACCAACGGCTTTATGAAGTAGAATATCATATGAAATCAAGCAAATTACCATTGAGTCTCGAAAAATACCTTGACATAACGGTCATAACTGAACTAAACTAAATCCATTCTTACAAATGAATATTCCTCCACACATTTTTAAGGGATACGACATTCGGGCAATATATCCGACCGAGATTAGTGAAGAAAATACTAAAGTCATAGTAAAAGCAATCTACTATTTTCTTTCTGAGAACTCCCAAAAGCAAAAACCCCTAACCGTAGCGCTTGGACACGATATGCGCATTTCCTCCCCATCTCTTTTTGCGGTAATGAAAGAAGCGCTCGTTGAATCTGGTGCAGAGGTTGTAGACCTGGGACTTGTTACGACTCCATCGGTGTATTTTGCAGTTTCGCATTATGGATATGATGCAGGACTCCAACTTACTGCATCTCATAACACAAAAGAATATAACGGCATTAAAATTGTCACAAATTTTGATAAAGAAAAAGGGTTAGTAAAAATTGGGAAAACAACTGGCATGGAAACGATTAAGCAGTACGCGATTGAAGGAAAAGAAGTAACAATTGATAATCCTGGGTCTGTTGTTCCGAATGAAAATGTTCTCCGCGATGAAGTAGAATCATCACTGAAAATGACTGGGAATCCCCAGATAAAAAATCTTCGCGTTGTTGCAGATGCAGCAAATGCAATGGGGGCAGTTTATTTGGAAGCATTATTTGAAAAACTTCCTTGTGAGCTTATAAAGATGAATTTCGAACTTGATGGAACATTCCCGGTGCATCAGGCAGATCCGCTACAGCTTGATACGTTGGTAGAGCTACAAAAAAGAGTGGTAGAGGAAAAAGCAGATCTCGGGCTTGCGCCTGATGGCGATGGCGACAGATTATTTTTTATTGATGAAAAAGGAGAAGTAGTTCCGCCTACCATTATTACTTCTATTATTTCACGAGAGCTTTTAAAAAAACATCCTGGTGCAACGATTCTGTATGATATTAGATATATTCTAACGCCCGAAAAAATTATTGAAGAAGAAGGTGGCAAATCTGATATTACAAAAGTCGGACATGCGTTTATTACAGAGAAAATGAGAGAAACCGGAGCAGTATTCGGAGGAGAATCATCTTCACATTTTTTCTTCAAGGAGACCGGAAATGCGGAAGCACAAATGCCGGTAGTTTTAATGGTTCTTGATGTTTTATCGAGAGAAGGAAAGACACTTTCACAACTGGTTGAGGAATTACGGAGGAGCTGTGAGTCAGGAGAGTTTAATTTTGAAGTAAAAAATGCACCTCAAATAATGGAGGAAATCAAATCAAAATATAGCGATGGTGAACTTTCCACACTTGATGGAATCGCGATTACTTATCCTGAATTTAGATTTTCACTTCGGACTTCAAATACCGAACCCTTGATGAGATTAAACGTAGAAGCACACGAAAAAAGTGTTATGGAAGAAAAGCGCGACGAAATAATGGATTTAATTAAAACCCTTGCACAATAATATGAATTTGCTCGATAAATCAAATTTTAGGCAGATGCTTCTTGATAGCCCTGATCAGTTTAAGAAGGGTTTTGAAATTGCAGATGGGATAAAACTCGAAGGGAAATTTAAATCTATCGAACTTTCTGGAATGGGAGGTTCTGCACTTCCTGGTAATATTTTGAGGGTATATTTGAGTGAACTTTTTAAAAATAATTCAGACTATAAGCGATTTGATGTTTATCAAAATAGATTTTATTCTCTTCCCCATGAAGCATATGATAACTGCATTAATTTTTTAATGTCATATTCTGGAAATACTGAGGAAACTATCGAATCGTTTGAAGAAGTTCTTCGAAATAAACTACCGGCAATAGGAGTAAGCAGTGGCGGAAAAGTTGAGCAAATGTGCAAAGAAAATAACATCCCTCATATTAAGATGCCGATGCCATATCCGGATTTTCAACCACGACTCGGTACTGGATATTTTTTCGGAGCATTAGTTAAGGTTCTTATAAATCAAGGTATGATTCCAGATACTCAGGAACAAATTCTCTCTATTGCCAAAGAATTAAAGAAAAATCTTGGAAGAATAGAAGAGCAAGGTCGTGAAATCGCACGAATTATTAAAGGAAAAACTCCGGTAATTTATACAACAACTAAGTTTAAACCCATTGCAATGATATGGAAAATCATGCTGAATGAAAACGGAAAAACCCCTGCATTCTGGAATTTCTTTCCTGAAGTAAATCATAATGAAATGAATGGATTTGTATCACGACAAGGTGAATTTATCGCGATTATGCTGAGAGATCAGCAAGGTCACCCCCGGAACATTAAGCGTTTTGCAGTAATGGCGGAAGTGCTTAAAGATACTGGCATGGATAGTGAAATCGTAGATTATGAAGAGGGCGACGTGTTTTATAAGATGTTTAGCTCGATTCTTTTGGGTGGATTTACCTCATATTATTTGGCACTTGAATATGGAAATGATCCAACGCCAGTAGAGCTCGTTGAGAAATTTAAGAAGCTTCTTGAGAAGTAATACTTTATTTAAGACATAGATTTGACTTATAGTTTAGTTTCCGTATAATTTGCTATATGGGCAAGAGAAAATCAAAGAAAAGAGCTCCAAGAGGCTATATTAGTATATCAAACCAGATAAAAACTGCACAAGAACACAGACGGAATACAATGACTGAACAGGAAAATAAGAATCATTCTCTCAAAAATTATGAAGGAGAAGATCCACAGGAGATAGAGCTTTCTGCAGGTGAATGGCAAATTTCCCGAGAGAGCCAAGAGCTAGAGAGAACAGAGATATCTACTGATGAGCTGGAGCGAAGAATCATACAGGGAAAAGAGAATATCATAGAGAACCCCAAACTCTATCTTTTATATGAACAAACCCGAGACGCACGTGGAATCTCTTCGAGATACCGAGAGGAAATTATGCATACAAATGTTAGTGGAGATCAGGTTTATAACGCAATAAGAACAGGACTTGATGAATGGCGACTCACAAATCGTAAAGAACGGTAGTGCTTGCATTCCAGGTAAAAATTTCTCACAATGATAGAGTATGGTAAAGTCTGAGGATTTTGTGGTGTGGCTTCAGGAAGTAGATCGTGATGATGCTCATAGCGTAGGGGTGAAAAGCGCCCACCTGGGAGAGATGATTTTGTCTGATTTTGCAGTTCCTGAAGGGCTTGCTATCACAACAAATTCATATCACTCATTTTTAAAAGCGAATAAACTGAATGAAAAAATTCGTCATCTTATTGGGACAATAAATTTCAATAATGTAGACTCTATTCATCAAGTAAGCAGGCATATTAGAACGATTATCGAACGCTCTCCTATTCCTCAAGAAATCACGAAAGAAATATTCTCTGCTTATGCACAAATGATGAAAAAGCATGATAGTGCATTTGTAGCAATCCGCTCAAGTATTCCTCATGAAAGTATTCAAAGAAATACTCAAACACTCAATACTCAAACATTTCTTAACATAAAAGGCGAAGCAGCGGTGGTGGATACGATACGAAAAATTTGGGCGTCATTATTTCTTCCTCAAGCAATTTCTCACAGAAACAATGCGAAAGTGGACCAACTCAGAATGGGTATGGGGATACTCGTTCAGAAGATGGTGCAATCAGAGGTAAGCGGAACTGCATATAGCATTGATCCTCTGACGTACAATAAGCAACGAATTATCATTGAGGCATTTTATGGTCTTAGTGAATATGTTTCTCGGACAAAAATTCCAACGGATCATTATGAAATTGATAAGAATGACTTCAAAATTACGGATAAAAAAATAGCTCCTCAGAATATGAGGCTTATTTTTAAAAAGGGTGAAAATGTCCGCGAACGTGTACCAGATCGAATTCAAAATTCGCAAAAACTTTCTGATCAGAATGTTGAAAAACTTTCAAAAATGGTTCGTGAAATAGAAAACCATTACTATTTTCCGCAGAGCATAGAATGGGCATATGAAAAAGGGAAGCTATACGTTCTTGCCACTCGCCCTCTTACAACTATCCAAAAACCCGAGCTGAAATCACCTATTACTGCAAAGGTTTCTGCTCCAAATGCTCCACTCTTGCTCGGCCAGGTAGCATATAGAGGGATAGTGGTTGGAAAAGTAAAAATAATTCACTCTCTAAAAGATCTATTAAAGACCAACTCGGATGATATTCTCGTTACGTCATTTACAACACCTGAATATATCCCATTTATGAAAAGAGTCGCAGGGCTTGTAGTTGAAAATTCAGGAAATTCTTCCCATGCAGCAGTTTTTGCCCGAGAGTTTCAAATACCTACAATAATCGGTGCAATTGGAGCTACTAAGCGCTTGTCAGAAGGCTCTGTTGTGACACTGCATGGTGGAAAAGGAGAAGTATATGCTGGGAGTATAGTAACAAAATACCCTGATGAAAAAACCTCCTTTTTTCCAAAAACTGCAACGCAAGTTTTCATCAATATTTCTGATCCAGAAAATGCAAGAGAAATAGCAGCTATGCCAATTGATGGGGTAGGGATGTTTAAAGGAGAGCATGTCTTTGCAAAAATTGGAGTTCATCCAAAAAAACTTTTGGAGAAGAAAAGGGAACGCTATGTTATAGAAAGAATAGCAGAACACCTTGAAAAAGTATGTGCAGCATTCTATCCGCGTCCTGTGTTTTATCGATCAGCAGATCTCACAACTGATGAATATAGAGACCTGGTAGGAGGCGCGCCTTATGAGCCAAAGGAAGTAAATCCTCAATTGGGTTTTCGAGGTGCAAATCGCTCTATAAGAAATCCAAAAGTTTTTTCTTTGGAACTTGCAGCCATAAAACACATTCGAGAAAAAAAAGGGTTTACAAATCTGCATCTCATGCTGCCATTTGTAAGAACCGTTTATGAGTTGCGGGAAATGAAAAAAATTATTAGGTCTCACGATCTTCGGCGCTCCAGTCTTTTTAAGCTCTTTATGATGATAGAGGTTCCTTCAAATGTTATTCTTATCGAAAAATTTATCAATGAGGGGATTGATGGAATTTCTATAAATTCAAATAGCCTTACAAAATTCACCTTGGGAATTGACAGAGGGAACGAAGAAATGCTCCGCGAGTTTAATCCTCGGGATAATGCATTAATGTGGATGTATGAACGAGTTATAGATGCTGCTAAAGCTCATAAAATTGAATCTTTATTTAATGGTGCTGCAGTAACTGAATTTCCTAACTTAGTGCAAAGATTAGTTGAGATGGGAATTGGGAGTGTTTCTGTATTCCCCCATGCAACTTCTCATACACGCGAAATTATCCAAAAGACAGAATACGATATCATACAAAGAAATGGCTAAAATAGGAAAAATAATAGCACGAGAAATTTTAGATTCTCGAAGTAGACCTACCATTGAGGCAACAGTTATATTATCTGATGGAATTTCTCATAGCGCTTCTGCACCATCAGGTGTGCTACGAGGGACATACGAGGCTTCGGAGCTCAGAGATGGTGACATGAATAGATTTCATGGAGAGGGTGTACTAAAAGCTATAGAAAATATAGAGTCAATTATCAGTCCCGCCTTGTCAGGAATGGACGTAACGCATCAACAAGATATTGATAGAAAGATGATGGAGCTTGATAGTACGCAAAATAAGAGCAATCTTGGAAGCAATACGCTCATTTCTGTATCTCAGGCAGTTTGTAAAGCTGCAGCAAAAAGCTCTCTACTTCCTCTAAGTCTATACATTAAGCAGTTCTTAACATCTCCAGTAGAAGGATATAAAATTCCAGTACCACTATTCAACATGATAGAGGGAGGCAAGCATGCAAATAACAATATAGATTTTCAGGAATTTCTCGTAATTCCTGCTACTTCATATGATTATAGAACGAGCCTTCAAATGGGTATAAAAATATATCATACTTTGAGAGAGTATTTAAGAAATTCGAACCTTCCAACGGGAATTTTTGATAATGCTGGATTTGGGCCGGATTTTTCCACAAACGTAGACATCTTAAAAGTTCTCAAATCAACCATAGATCGTGCACAGTATAGCTTTTCGAAAGATGTATTTTTAGGAATTGATGCAGCAATGAATACAAGGATGAACAATAAAAAATACACGTTAAAAGACCGAAGTGGGCAAATAGGTTCAGCAGATCTCATCAGCTTTTATAAGTCTATTATTTCTGATTATTCGTTAATTTATTTAGAGGATCCGTTTGCAGAAGATGATTGGGAAGCTTGGAAACGCATGTCGGCTGACTCAGAGCATCACACGTTAATCGTAGGAGATGATTTAACAAGCACAAACCCATATCGGCTACAGATGGCTCTCAATAATAATGTAATCGATGGAATTGTTATCAAGCCAAATCAAATCGGGACGATTACTGAGGCACTTGCTGTGGGAGAAATTGCTCGGTATAAAAACCTTAAAATTATTGTATCTAGTAGGAGCGGTGAAACAGAAGACACTTTTATCGCAGATTTCGCTGTTGCAATTGGGGCAAATTATGTAAAATTTGGCTCTCCAGCACATGAAAGAACAATTAAATATAACCGGCTTCTGGAAATCGAGCGCGAGCTTTCAACATTTAGAACGTAATGCTTGGATTGAAAATTATCGTAAATTCCCCTTTTGGTTTTTTGTTTTTATATATTTTCAGGTGATCTGAGATTCGAAGATTTATAATCTCTTCAAATTTTTTTGTCAATTCGCGAGCAAGACAAATAGAAATATCTCCAAAACACTCATCCAGTGTTTTGAGTGTTTTCGTAAGTCTGTGTGGTGATTCAAAAAAAATTACTGTATGATTTTCATTTTTATATTTTTCAAAGATCTTGTATTGCTTTGCTTGAGATTTAGGAAGAAATCCTAAGAAAGTAAATTTATCGGTAGGGAATCCCGATACAGAAAGAGCTGTAATTGGTGCAGTTGGGCCAGGAATGGGGATTGTTAATATATTTCGCTTTTTTGCTTCTCTGATAAGACGAAAACCTGGATCAGAAATTAGGGGAGTTCCAGCATCTGACACGAGTGCGATGTCGCGACTGAGGACTATTTCTAGAATATTTGGTATTACTTCTTCTTCATTAAATTCATTTAGCGCAATAAGTTTTTTTTCTTTAATATTAAATTTATTCAGTAAAACTTGAGTTACCCGAGTGTCTTCACAAATAATTATCTCAGTATCTCTCAACGTTTGTATCCCGCGAAGAGTTATATCTTGTAAGTTCCCGATCGGTGTTGCGACAACATATACTGCGCTCATGAAGGTATTATACCGTAATTCGAGTGAGACATGTAAATTGCGGGCGGAAAGATTAAGAAAATCGCCTAATTAGTCCAATCACTTTTCCTTGAATTTTAAGGTCATTTGGATAGATCGGCTCCATTTCTCGATTCGCTGGCATAAGAACTACGCGCCCATTCTGCTTGATAAACCGTTTAAGAGTGGCCAAATTATCATCAACGAGCGCAACCACAATATCTCCCTCATCTGCAATATCAGATTTCTCAATTACTACATAATCTCCATCCAGTATCCCATCTTCTATCATAGAATTTCCTTTTACCTGGAGTGCGTATGACGTCTTTTTCCCCGCGATCATAGTGGATGCAATTTCTATTGTTGCTTCCGGATCTGAATGAGGTTCCAGTGGGCTTCCTGCTGCGATATATCCCATGAGTGGAAGAGAGATCGTAGGACCGACAGCACGAGGAGTGTTCCCAAGGATAACACCAAGTTTCTCTTTCTTTAGAACTTTAAGTGTCCGATTATTCCCATCGACTTTCTGAATATATCCCTTATCAACTAATGATCGGATTAAATTGTGAATAGTTGCGGGACTGCGTCTATTCATGGCTGCCGCCATTTCGCGAAGTGTTGGGGAATAACCATTGCTTTCTTGGAATTGAATAATGTATTGGAGTAAATCTCGCTCTCGTCTGTATAGTACTGCTGTCATAATAATATAAAAATTTTATATAAACTTTCAGAAAAGTATAATAAAAATATATGAAAAATACATGAACAAGTCAAGAGGTGCAATATATAACAAAATACATCAATCTTCATAAATTATTCTTTAAATTAAAAATACTAAAGTCAGAAACCACCTTAGTTAACTTTTGCTATAATAGAAAACCTCATGAAATTTGAAATTAAATCTAAATATAAACCTACTGGAGATCAGCCTGAGGCAATTGAAAATCTAACGAAAGGATTTCAGAATGGAAAAAAGGAGCAAGTTCTTTTGGGAGTTACTGGAAGTGGAAAAACGTTTTCCATTGCAAATGTAATTGAGCGAATTCAGAAACCAACACTTCTTATTTCACACAACAAAACGCTTGCAGCACAACTTTATCAAGAGCTCCGTGATTTTTTTCCGGATAATGCAGTTAGTTACTTTGTGTCATATTATGATTTTTATCAACCGGAAGCATACATTCCAACTACTGACACATACATTGCAAAAGAAACTGAAGTCAATGATGAGATAGATCGGCTTAGACTCGCTGCAACCACAAATATTTTAACCCGACCGGACACAATAGTCGTCGCATCAGTTTCTGCGATTTACAATTTAGGATCTCCTGATGAATACGGGAAGATTGTGATGGAGCTTGCAAAAGGTATGAAAATTTCCCGTCGTTCTATTCTGGATAGACTGCTTGATCTTATGTATGCGCGAAATGATTATGATTTTAAAAGGAGCACATTCCGTGTTCGAGGAGATACGCTAGAAGTAATCCCAGGATATGAGGATACAGGAATTAGAGTGACTCTCGCAGGAGATTTTATAGAGAAAATTGAGCGCTTTAATCCGTTAACCGGAGAACTTCTAGAAGACTTAAATGCTGTGGTAATTTATCCTGCAAAACACTATATCACGGATTCTTCATCTTACGAAAACGTATTCGGACAAATTAGATCTGATTTGGCAGACCAAGTAAAACGATTTGAAGAAAAGGGAAAGATCTTAGAGGCGAATCGTATTAAACAACGCACTGAATACGACTTGAAAATGATAAAAGAGCTTGGGTATGTAAATGGAATTGAAAACTATTCACGATATTTTGATGGGAGAAATCCGGGAGATCCACCGTACTCTTTAATTGAATTCTTTAATAAAATATCCGACGATTGGCTCCTTGTGATAGATGAATCACACATGACTATACCTCAAATACGGGGAATGTATAACGGTGATCGTGCTCGGAAGGAAACGCTTATTAATTATGGATTTCGGCTTGAAGCAGCCTACGATAATAGACCACTGAGATTTGATGAATTTGAACAAAAAATTAAAAAAACCATTTACGTAAGTGCAACGCCAAGTGAATGGGAGATAGAACGTGCAGGGAAGGAGAATATCATAGAGCAACTCGTACGCCCTACCGGCATTATAGACCCAGAGGTGGAAGTCCGAAAAACTGAAGGACAAATTCCAGACTTACAACTAGAAATCGAAAGGGCAGTTGCAAAAAACGAACGTGTACTCGTAACCACTCTTACAAAACGCATGGCAGAAGATCTGACAATATTTCTTGCAGAAAAAGAAATAAAGGTAAACTATCTCCATAGCGGAGTTGACACACTTACTCGACAAGATGTTCTCGACGATCTGCGTGCTGGGGTTTATGATGTAGTCGTCGGAATAAATCTTTTGCGAGAAGGACTTGATTTGCCAGAAGTTTCACTTGTTGCCATCCTTGATGCTGATAAAGAAGGATTTTTAAGGTCGAGGACATCACTTATTCAAATCATGGGACGAGCTGCGAGGCGCGTTGGTGCAAAAGTAATTCTTTATGCAGATAAAGAAACCAAATCTATAAAGCAGGCAATAAGTGAAGTAAATAGAAGGCGTGAATATCAACTTGAATATAATAAAAAACATGGCATTACCCCGGAAACGGTTGAGAAGGCAATCCGCGCAAAGCTTATAGAATTTCGAGAAAAAACAATTGATGATTTAAAGCCATTGATGGACAAAGAAGTTTTGCTTCCTGATGACAAAGAAAAACTTATCAAACGACTTAGACGAGAAATGAAAGCGGCAGCAAAAGATCTCGATTTTGAAACTGCAGCACAACTTAGGGATAAAATTAGATTTTTGCAACAATAGCATGCGACCTTATCGTATGCTTGAATCACGATAGTCTTTTGGACTATAATGGATGGCTTTATCTCACTTATATTGACTGTATAAAAAGTTATGGATAGAAAAATTATTATAAAAGGTGCGCGTGAGCATAACCTCAAAAATATTGATTTAGAGATCCCGAAAGACAAACTTGTTGTTTTTACAGGACTTTCCGGGAGTGGTAAATCATCTCTTGCATTTGACACAATTTATGCGGAAGGTCAGAGGCGATATGTAGAGAGTCTTTCTAGTTATGCTCGACAATTTCTTGGGATTATGAAAAAACCGGATGTTGAATTTATCGATGGGCTTTCTCCCAGTATTTCAATTGATCAAAAGACCACATCTCACAATCCCCGCTCAACAGTTGGAACGGTAACAGAAATTTATGATTATTTAAGATTGCTATTTGCGAGAATTGGGCACCCACACTGCCCAAATTGTGGCAGGGAAATTACCCGAACCACAAAGGAAAAAATAGTAGACGAAATAATCCAGAAATATGTTGCTGCAACGCCCACAAAAATCATGATCCTTGCGCCCGTTGTCCGCGGAAGAAAAGGTGAATATCAGGATTTATTCAAAGATTTACGAAAACGTGGATTTCAAAAGGTACGAATTGATGGAATTATATTTGACCTTTCTGAAGATATTGCACTTATAAAAACAAACTCACACACCATTGAGGTAGTTGTTGATCGGTTAATTCTCGATAAAAATTATGATAGACAACGGCTCATCGATTCTGTTGAGCAGGCACTGACATTAGGATCTTCTGAAATGATCATGACTATTGTAAAAGATAAGAGCTTTACATTTCCTGATAAGCCTACTGAAATGGAAGACTTCCTCTATTCTGAACGATTTGCGTGTCCATTTGATGGAACATCAGTAAGCGCTATCGAACCAAGATTGTTCTCATTTAATTCCCCGTTTGGTGCGTGTCCGGTTTGTAACGGTTTGGGAGAAATCCTCACAGTAAGTGAAGATCTAGTCTTGAATGGAAACTTAACAATTCTCGAAGGAGGAATTATGCCATTTTCAAATATCGAAGAACGTGACACCTGGCTCACCAGAACTATTCGTCAAGCATTAGAAGAGAATGAGATTCGACTCGACGTATTTATAGATAGTTTAACGACTGCACAGAAAAATATCATTCTCTATGGAACCGCAGATAGGATTTATGAAATTACGGGAAAGAATAGATTTGGAGAAGAAACAAAAATCTATGAACAATTTCCCGGCGTCATAAAATATTTATCAGATAAATATTATGAAACAGACTCAGAGATTGTAAAAAATGAAGTCGCAAAGTTTATGCGACCTACAAAATGCAAAGAATGCAACGGTACGCGACTCAAAAAAGAAGCTATTGCAGTAACAATTGCAGGAAAATCGATTATAGATGTAGCAACAAATCCTATCGAACAAGCGCAAAAATTTATTGGCTCACTGTCTCATGAAGGATTATCTTCAAAGGAAAAGGAGATCTCTCAAATGATCCTCAAAGAAATTTCTGTGCGGCTCAAATTTCTAAATGATGTAGGTCTTTCATATCTTACTCTCGCAAGACGTGCAGGAAGTTTGGCTGGAGGAGAGGCACAAAGGATTCGACTTGCTTCACAGATAGGCTCTGGGCTTTCTGGAGTTCTGTATGTCTTGGATGAGCCATCTATCGGACTTCATCCTCGAGACAATACAAGGCTTATTGCTACATTAAAACATCTTCGCGATATCGGGAATACGGTGATTGTAGTAGAACATGACCAGGAAATGATGGAAGAATCTGATTATATATTTGATATTGGACCGGGAGCAGGAGAGATGGGAGGAAAAATAATGGCACAAGGAACGCCACTGGAAATTATAAAAGATGAAAATTCTATAACCGGCAAATACATTTCGGGAAAGAAAAAAATTCGAATCCCTAATAACGAAAAGATTGCAATAGATCAAGAATATTTGGAATTAAAAGGAGTAACAGAACATAACCTAAAAAAAATAGACATAAAATTTCCACTCAATAAATTTATTTGCGTTACTGGAGTTTCTGGTAGTGGCAAATCTACCCTTATTAATGACGTCTTGTATCACGCACTTGCCAGAGAGAAAAATCCATTTCACAAAGAAGATCCTGGAGCATTTGAAGAACTTATCAATGACGACTTCGTAAAGCGTGTCTTCATGATTGACCAAAGTCCAATTGGCAGAACTCCACGATCAAATCCTGCTACATATACAGGAGCGTTTACATTTATTAGGCAGATATTTGCAAACACTCGAGAAGCTCGAATGCGAGGATATACAGCAGGAAGATTTTCGTTTAATGTGAAGGGTGGGCGATGTGAAACGTGCGAAGGAGATGGACAAATAAAAATAGAAATGCAATTTCTTCCTGATGTATACGTAACGTGTGAAACTTGCAATGGCGCACGATATACAAAGGACACACTAGAAGTAGAATTCGAAGGAAAAAATATTTCAGATGTGCTCAACATGAGCGTATCTGAAGCACTGAAGTTTTTCTCATTTCACGAAGGACTCTCAAACAAATTAAAGACTCTTGAGGAAGTGGGGCTTTCTTATGTCAAGCTTGGGCAGTTCGCAACAACGCTTTCTGGGGGTGAGGCCCAGCGAATAAAACTTGCTTCTGAGCTCTCAAAAAAAGGAGGCAATAAGAGCATCTATCTTTTAGATGAGCCCACCACAGGACTCCATTTTGCAGATTTAGAAAAACTGGTATTAGTTTTAAGAAAGCTTGTAGATAAGGGAAATACAATAATTGTTATCGAACACAACCTTGACCTTATCCGTAATTCAGACTATATAATAGACTTAGGTCCGGAAGGAGGAGATAAAGGAGGAGAGATTATTGCTACTGGTACTCCTCAGCAAATTGTTAATAATCCAAAATCCTATACTGGAAAATATCTCAAAAAATATTTATAAATGAGGCTTTTTTTTACACTTCTTATTGGTCTCCTTTTTAGTTTTTGTTTTGTTAAAACTATTCATGCTGATGAGAATTTTGATATATCAGCAAAAACAACATACACAATCTCTGAAGAAAATCCTACCATAGTTGTCCAACAGATTTCTATTCTCAATAAAAAAGAATTTATTTTTACACCGTCATATAATATTTCGTTTAGTTTTGAAAATATAAAAGATATGCAAGTCTATAATGCAGCAGGCCCCATCCCATTCGAGCAAGAAACTAAAAACGGAATAGTAACATTCAAGATTAACTTTCCAAATCCTCCAAAGGGGATAAATTCCGTGAATAATTTTACGGTAAATTTTCAAACCGATGAAATAATTGATAAGAAAGGTGACGTTTATGAAGTGGATATTCCCGGGATCTCAAATCCCGAAAGTTTTACTGATTATCAAACAGAAATTCATGTACCTGAAAGTTTTGGGAAGCCATCTCTGATAAAACCAAATATCTCAAAAAATGATTTGGTGTTTTCCAAAGACGAAACAAAGGGTGCCGGAGTAGTACTTATTTTTGGAGATGCGCAGTATTACACATTAGACCTTACCTATAACATTTCAAATCCAAACTTATTTCCGATAATAACAGAAATAGCACTTCCGCCAAACACGAACTATCAAACAAGTCTTATCCAAGAATTATCTGAAAAACCAAAAAATACAAAGATTGATACTGACGGAAACTGGTTAGCGCAATATACCCTGTTTCCTCGAGAAGAGAAAATAATCCATGCGAAAGTTCTTATAAAGCTCGATACTGTTCTCCAAAAAGTCTCCTTATCTCATGAAGAAAAAAACCTCTATACAAAAGCAAATAAGTTCTGGGAAGCAAATGATTCAGAAGTAAAAAAAATTGCTCATGATCTAAAAACTCCAGAAAAAATTTATCAATATGTAGTAGATACACTTTCGTATAATTACGACAGAATTTCGTCAGGAGATGATCGATTCGGTGGAAAAGGAGCATTAGCAAACAAAGAGAACGCGGTATGCATGGAGTATGCAGATCTTTTCGTGACACTTGCAAGAAGCGCTGGAATCCCTGCAAGAACTGTTGAAGGATATGCTTATACAAAAAATTCCAAACTGAGACCACTTTCGCTTATAGAAGATGTTTTGCATGCGTGGGCAGAATATTATGATTCAGAAAAGAAAACATGGGTTATGGTTGATCCTACATGGGGAAGCACAACAAACGGCATTGACTATTTCCATAATTTAGACCTAGATCATATTACATTCGTCATTAAAGGTGAAGAAAGTACGTATCCTATTCCAGCAGGTGGATATAAATTCGAGCAAGATTCAAAAGACATTCTAGTTGCATTTAGTACGGAAAAAGATTTTATAGAAAGAGAATCCATAGAAATTATAGAAACGATTCCACAATTTAGTTTTTCCGGAATTCCTATTTCAGGATTTATTACTATAAAAAACACCGGAAATACAGCTCTTATCAATAAGCCTGTTCTTGTTACAAATGCGAACACTGGAGAAGAGAAAGAATATGTCATAAAAAATCTTCCACCATATGGTGAGGAGTCATTTCGAGTTTCGTTCGAAACACCGTTTTTGACAAATACTACTCATCTGATTACAATCCAGATGGACGATTTTATCCATGAAGCAAAAGTTCATGTTTCCCTAATTCCCGATCTGGGACTTATCGTGATAGGAGGTGGTATCTTTGCAGCGGCAACAATTATTTCAATCATTACCTACAAAACCGGGCGTATATATCTACAAAGACGAAAGCGGAAAAATAATATACATCGGAAAAGCAAAAAATCTTAAAAAACGAGTTAGTTCATATTTCTCCAATAAATCACTTGATGCAAAAACTCTCAGGCTCATTGAGCAGATTCATTCTGTAGACTACATAATTGTCAGATCAGAAATTGAGGCGTTTCTCTTAGAGTCTGAAATGATAAAACAGCATAAACCGTTCTACAACATAAAATTTATTGATGATAAATCATATCCCCATATCGCAATTACTAAAGGAGCAAATCCTGGAATCTTTATAACACGAAATACAAAAGATAAAAATGCATATTATTTTGGGCCGTATACAGATGTTGGGGCGGTAAAAGCAGTATTGAAATTATTGCGCAAGATATTCCCGTATCAATCAATAAAAAATCACGCGAAAAGAACATGTCTTTACTACCATCTAGAACTTTGTCCTTGCGTAATAGCTCATCCGGAAAATCTAGAGAATTACAAAAAGAACTTATCGCGAATTAAAAAATTTTTATCTGGTGAAACAAAATCAGTAATAAATGATCTCAAAAAAGACCAGAGGGAATTTGTAAAAGAAGAAAAATTTGAAGAGGCGGCAGACATTCAGAAGAAAATAGATTTTATAGATTTAATTACCAGCGAAACTTACGACCCATTTAGATATTTGAAACAACCAGATTATTATCACCAAAGAATTATTGACGAAAAAAAATCATTAGAAAAAATCCTATCAGAATATTTCGAAAATTTAAATCTAAAAAGAATTGAGTGCTATGATATTTCAAATTTCCAAGGAAAAGAAGCAACAGGGAGTATGGTGGTATTTATCAATGGCGATAAAAGCAGTGAAGATTATCGAAGATTTAAAATAAGAACGAAAGACACCCCTGACGATTTCTTCATGATGAAGGAAATGCTAGGCCGAAGATTTAAGAGAGAAGGCTGGGAAGATCCTGATTTGATTGTTATTGATGGAGGGAAGGGGCAGGTTAGTAGTGCACTTGCTGCGCTCGTAAATAGGAAAAAGACAATCCCGCTCATCGGCCTTGCAAAGCGCGAGGAGACTATCATAATTCCACAAAAACAAATGGGGCAAAAAATTGAATTTATGGAAGTAAAACTTCCGAAAGAAACCGGTGGAATAAATTTGTTGAGAAGAATTAGAGATGAGGCACATAGATTCGCGATCACCTATCATAGACTTTTGAGAAAGAAAAAGTTCCTTCCAAGTTGACACAATAAATAAAAAACGCGTACCATAGTAGAGTGAAAAGGAAGTATTTGGTTTTTTTTGTTATTCTTTTTATTGCAATATTGTTTTTAGTTTTTTTCGTATTAAAAAAACAACCAACTGTGACACAAACCGCCCAAGAAAATGATTCTCCAGGCATAGACATCTCACTATCTTTTCCGTGTCCAATCGCTGATTGCAGCAATGGTGTGCCGATACAGGAAATTGATGCCCCGAATGCAGCAACTATCGGTTTTAAAAAACTTAATAATGATACAGAAATCCACACTATCATAGATGGAAGTGTAACAAGGTTCTCTCCTGTTTTGAACAACATCAATCAGAGCAAATTTGTAGTGCACAACGCTGATGAAGGTATCCGAGTAACATATTTATTCTCTGGAGACATGAAACAGGGACTACAGCCAGATATATCCATAGAAAAAGGTGAAGTTGTAGGCGAAATACATTCTTCTGATAAAAATGCACATGACCTAGAAATATACATCGAATTGCCCCAGAATGATGAGCTTCAACTCACGCCATCTAACGATGGGAAATATCTTTTACTAGAAAACAATGATGAACGAAAATAATCAAATTTATGCAGTTGGTAACCCAAGCAGCCCTTTTCAATTTTTTAAACGCCCGATTTTTCTTATCTTATCTGCAATAAGTATTCTCATAATTAGTATCATAATCTTAAGTTTTCTTGGAATAATTCCATTATTTGAAAATTCTCGTCTTCTCGGATTCATATCTGTAAATAATGGGCCTCATGAATCGAATCTAAACGGGTATAGAATATCTGCTCAATCAAAGGTTCCGAAATACACATTAAAATTTGATGAAGGGAGGCTATTTACTCACTTGGCAAATTATGAAGTCTTTGACTCCGAAAATAAAAACCTTAGTACTGTGGAGAGAATAGAGATCTCTCTAATCCCTGAAAATATTACTGGTGGAAATACGAGGGTATCTGATGAGGGAGTATACGCTATTCAATCGTTACAAAAATATACTACCCTTTTTATTACTATTCATATAAACTCAAACTATATAAGAGATTATGGACTCAGTGCTGCCTCAAGCACATTGACTGAACAGGTAATACTTGAGGCAGTCGGATCAGTAAGAAACATACAGGATCAAGCCGAGTTAAAATTACTCGAAAATGAAATAAAAGCATCACTTGTTCAGTATGAACAGGTGCAAATTGAGATTATAGAAAAATGAAAATAATTATCGTAATTATATTTGGGATTATTATATTGAGTACAGGAGTCATTATTGCTTTCAAAAATTTGAATAATGAAACTCTTCTACAGATACCCGTACTGTCAAATATACTCCCGCAAAATATTACAAGCATAAGCAAGAACAATGGCGACTATAACATCACCACGATCTCAAGGATAAATGGGGTAAGTATTTCGTTAAAAGATACAGAAGGAATAATCAATTTTATAAAAAAAATTGCAGTCTATGATCATAACTTCGTAGAAAGCAGTGAAGCAAAGGGGAACACCAGTGGACAACCCGTAAAAACAGTCAATCTCATTCTTGTGGCCGGTACTCAACCAAAGAATAGATTTTCTTATCCAGACGGGAGAGTGTACACATCTTCCTTTGCTATGTATAAGCCCGGTGAAGTCGATGTGCATATTCACATAGATGATGGTATTATAGAATCAGAAGACAATAACGATTTAGCAGATAGAATAGAAGGACAATTTATGCTAACGCTATATAATTTATCGCATCCTGTTAAAAACCTCACCGAATATAACACGAGGCAAGAAAAGGTATTTTCAGAAATTAGAGAACTAAATTTAGATTTTATATCAGTAGATAAATAAGCTATTGATTACTATAGGTGAATATGTTATAGTATGTCCGACAATATGAAAGAACAGGAGAACTATCCTCAAGATATTGACACAAATCAATCTGAGATAGAAACGACCAATTCTCGTCCTGATGCAAACCCCTATGAAAAAGAGGCTATCGAAGAGAGTCTAAATACTTCATCTCTTGATTCACCTATCCCCACAATAAACTCAGAAATAAATATTCGGGAAGAACTATCTTCTCTGGCAGATGAAGATGCAGAAATAAAAAGTAACAATTCCTACATTCCGAAAGAACCCATTAGCATAGAAAAAAAGAGCAAAATGCCACTTAAAGTAAAAATTGCTGGAGCAGTTGCTGCTGCTGCAACCCTAGCTGGTGGATTTATTGGTATAGATAAAATGGGATCAAATTCTGAAAATTCCGGTGATGTAGCTGCAGAAAATTCTCCTGAGCCGACAAAAACGCAAAAGGATACATACATTCCCGGTAGTGCTAAAAATAATCCTTCTATCAACCAAAATCAAGAAACATCTCCTAACACGCCAATTATACCTACGGCTACTCCAGAATTTACTCCAACCCCTACCGAAGAGCCAACCCCTACTCCTGAGCCGACTCATACACCTGAACCAACTCCTACTCCAGAACCAACACCAACTATTGAATCACACCCGGGGCTTTATAATTCCCTTGAAGAGGCGCCATTTTTACCAGAGGACAAAGCTGCTATTGCAGAGTTATTGGGAAGTGCTGAGGTTCAAATTATAACTGATAATGTAATTATTGCCATAGAACCTGAATTGAAGGAAAGGACAACTTGCCCAGCTACATATATGTCTGAAGCAATTCGGCCATGCCCATCTATGAGTGAAATATTTCTTGTTGATGATGATTATGATAACCCGGTAGAGCGGTTGAATGACTTTGGGGAGCTCATGAAATGGCATATATGGCAGAGAAATCATCCAGACTCATCATTGACAAGAGAAGAATATGAAGCACAAATAACTGAGGAGAATTATGATAGTCAAGTCTTTGTTCGAAATCCTGAGACGGGTCGCATGGAGATGCAGCCACTAAGAAAAGATACTCCTAGCATATTTTTACTGAGAGCTCAGCCAAGTAAAAAGGATTATATACTTCACACTACAGATGTGCAGTTTCATTATTTGGCAAAAAATGGTATTTTAGCATCCTCTTTGTATAGTACTGACCCAGTTGGTTCTGGTACTAAGTATCCTGATATTCAATTTGTGGGTACGTTAGCCTCAATGGGATTATTTGCTAGTGAAAAAGAATATGTTGATCGAGGACTTTCAGGTGAAGAACCAGTTGTTCAGGGGGCTTATTTTCCATCTCATGGTGGTGAATATCTTGAGAAGTTGTACGAGTATGAAGATATTCTTCAGCCGGGACTCTCTATGACAACACCCGAAGTTCCTGCAATCATCCGCGCTAAAAATTAATACCTCTTTAATAGCCTCTTCTTGCCTCATCACATTTTTTGAGTTACTATTTATATAAGTTGAAGAGTATTGGATTTATTTTAGGCCTTTTTACATTTTTTTTGTTAGCTTTATTTACTGCACCGGAAGTAATGGCACAGGCTTGTACGGGAAGTTATACATGTACCGGAGTGACAACTAGTTGCAGTCCAGTAGGTTGTGTACCGGGCAGTATCGGGTGTACCTGTTCAACCATATGTAGTTCGCAAAATAATACCTTCTCTTGTAGTGGCTTTAATCAGAACACATGTGGAACCGGAGCAAGTTGGGTATGTACTGAGCTGTGTGGTTTTGCGGAATCCTGGGGTTGTACTTGGTCTTCAGGTCCTAGTGATCCTGGCGGCGGAGGCGGCGGAGGCGGAGGCGTCTGCACAATAGACGCTAATTGTGGCGCTAACTCTCGCTGCTGTGCAGGAGGTAGTGGAAATTACTGTTCTTCCTCATGCTATGATTGTGCGGGTAATTATATCTGTGCGCCTCCTCCTCCGAGCTGTCCAGCTTATGGCTCGAGTTATTCCAAGTATTGTTCGGGAAATAGTGTATATGAGACATATGCAAATGGTTCTTGCGGGACTGTCAATAGCTTTCTAGAAACTTGTCAATTCGGATGTTCTAACGGGGCGTGTCAATGCCAAAATGGCTCAAATTACAGTACTTATTGCTCTGGGAATAATTTGAGAGAAACATATACAAATACTTCTTGCGGTACAAGTGATAACTTTGTCAGAGCCTGTCCTTATGGCTGCTCAAGTGGAGCATGCCTTCCTGCCCCTTCACCTACGAGGACGTGCACATGGTCAGGAGTACAATGCCAAGGTGGATGTGGAGGAGATTATTATGACGTATATTCCTGCAATAATGGAACTACTGATAGCAATAGAGTGCCCTCCGCAGATAGTGCTTGTCTGAGTTGTGCATGGTGTGGTCCGGGACAAGGTAGTTGTCCGGCTGCAACAGCTACACCGAATTCCTGTCCTTCTTTCGGGAGCAATGCGACTCGGTACTGTAGTGGGACTTCTATTTATGACCGATATGCAAACGGCACCTGTGGCTACAATACCTCATTCTTCTTTGATTGCGCAAGCGGTGGTCAAACCTGCAGCAATGGGGCTTGTGTGGGTGGTTCTGCACCCACAGCTACTCCTACAACAAGTAGTGGTAGCTGTTCTGGCTCATGCTTAGGATATGGATTTGAGGGAAATTCTTGTGGAGGTGGAGGAGTCTGGCAGTATTTAGGATCACAGGGATGCTCAGGATACACACCGAGCTGCTACCAGTGCGTAGGATCTTCTCAGCCCACACAACCTCAAGCCTCAACTCCGACGCCCACCCCTTTTGCTGTAGAACCTCCATCATCAATTAGTCCAACACCGAGAAACGGTACAATAAGTGGAATAGTCTTTATTGATGAGGATAGAGATGGAAGGCGAGATAGCGGGGAAGAAGGAGTGGTGGGCGTAAGAGTTAGAGTTAGCGGAAGTAATGGATACTCATCATCTACAACGAGTCGAAATTCTATATTTTTTGGGATTCCTCCGCGAGGACAATATACACTAAATGAAATCCCAAATGGACCTGCAACATATACAGTTATTATAGATCTTCCTCCCAGTTCAGATCCTGATGCAAATTACGTAATTACAAGACCTCAAGCACAACGATGGACTATAACTGCATCAGGAAATCTAAATGCTACTGACAGAGACTTTGGTATATATAGAAGCAATCCTCCTTCCTGCACCAATGGCCTTACTGCAGCCCGTACTACCGTAAACCCTGGTGAGC
>CAYYLC010000004.1:0-104792 GCA_964472415.1 uncultured Gammaproteobacteria bacterium | reverse complement strand
GGAGGATATGGAACGCACGTAATTATTAGTGGTTCAAATGGATACACAACGTTATATGCACACATGAGCTCATTGAATGTTTCGGCTGGGCAGGCGGTTCGTGCTGGCGGGACAGTTTTGGGGTGGGTTGGTATGACCGGAAGAACAACAGGTCCGCATCTTCATTTTGAGGTACGAGGGAGTGGAGGTTTTATGAATCCGCTCAGCTTCTTGCAGTAGTTTTTCGCTCAAGTTCTTTTCTTCAGAAATAATAGCAAGAATTATTATTTATCTGTCCTCGCTTCTTTCTAGAAAGATATTCTTGGTGATAGAGACGACACCGCATTTTTTCTTTAGAATGCTTGCAATACATTTTTCCATGACTAGACTATGAATAATAGGAAAGATTTGATTCCGTGAGGGGAGGAGTTGAGTAGGTTAGTTTACGATTAGGAAGTTAAATGACACATCACATCATCCAGCGCTTCGTCAATTTGTACTTAAAATTCCCATCTCCCTGGTTTGCTATGTGGAGTGAATTTCCTGAGTCAGTAGACGATTGCATAGGTGTTGTTTTCGATAAGTGTCTCGGGAAACTGAAAAGCGGAGCGATATGCAAAAGCACAAATTCCCTTGCGCGTTGAGTGCGAGATTGTCATTGAGTATTAGTTCTATAGAGGTTAGGGTGGCACCCGTGTGGATATTGTGGAGTAGTGAAAACGTGATAGTGCCTGCTGCTCCCGTTACTAAAATTTGATTCGGAGTTTTGATTATAATCTAGAGAATTTGCCCTGAACCCTTTGTGAAAAGGAGCGCTTTACTTGTCAAAAAAACTGAAAATATTGCTGAGCCAGAAAAGGTTAAACCCGCAATATGAGTTATGGAACCAGTGTTATTGATTTGAAGTAAATCTTCAGATCCTACTGTGAAAAGAGATGGGGAAGAGGTGTATATCGGATTCAAAATTACCTCCGGCATTAAAGATCCTATTTTCATTATTTTCTCCTGGAAGTCTAATCAGCGCAGTTGTTGCAGTGGCCTCTCGGGTCAGGATGTCGTCAGTGATAGTGAGCATTTTATTATCTATACTAAGTTAGTAATATTCCATTTCCTGCAGCAATTTTGAAGAGATCATTTTTAGAACGAGAACAGAGACGGTTCTTGATGTAGGGTAGATTCTTGACGGAAAATTTGATGGAAAGATTCCTGAAAGTATACAAAATATTGGGAGTCCTATTGAAGTAAGATAATATGGAAGGCCATACCTTTATCAAATACACTTTCAGTGCGTATTATTACTCCACAGAAAACTCTTTTCCAAGGGAAGTGTAATAAGTAGCGCAGTCTTTTCGCTAGATGTATCATCGATGTATAAGAATTTTATTCCACTTGTCCGAGATTATATCGTAGTGAAAACAACGGAGTATGAGAAGAAATTTGACATACGCGAGGCAATGATAAAAGCAGAAGGATATATAATTTATGTATTTGTAGGAATGCATTCTTTATAGATTGATACAGTTACTTATTCTCGGGAGGTTCTTAAATGATTTTAATTCCTTATACGGTTGAGCCCTTCGTTAAATGATAGTGATGAATAGCAGAGGAGTTGGATGATTAGTCTGTAGAGGTTTCAGTAGGAGCTGGCGTTATCGGGCTTTCTACATTATCTCCTTCTCCCGGAGGTCCCTGAATTTCTTCTCGAGGATTTCTTTCTGGGAATTGAATCTGATCATCGGAGAGGTTGAGCTCTGTTTCATCTGTTGGCTCTACAGTTTCATCTGGTGTAGTGGAAGTTCCTTCTTCTCCGATCCGCGTTTGAAGTGTGGCAATTTCTTGGTTTATTAACTCAATACTCTTGTCATCATTTGTAACGAGCTGTGCGACAATCTGGTATTGCTGGAGTGCTGTGGCAAGGTCACCTTTCTCTTCGAGTGTATGACCAAGGTTGTAGTATGCATTTGCATAATCACGTTTCAGTTCTATTGCTAGCTGGAATTGTTGCTGTGCAAGATTATATTCGTTGAGTTGGTAGTAAATTCCTCCAAGTTCGATTCTGAGAGCAGGATTTGTAGGTTCTAGCGCGATTGCTTGGTTGTAAGATGCGATTGCGAATTGTTCAGCATCTTGACCTACGCCAATGAGGTTTCTATAGATCTGCCCGAGGTTCCTCCAATTTAGGGCAGATTCTGGTGCAAAGATTACCGACTGACGAGAAGCATTTATTGCTTGCTGGAGTTGTTGGAGAATTGCTTCTTGAATATCCTCACTTACTGTTGGTGCATCTTGTTGTGAGTTCACGAGGTTCGTTGCGAGTGCAAGATTTATTTGTGAGAAGATGCGGTAGAAATCTGCGCGATATGGATATGTTTGAATAGCTCGAATTTGAAGATCGTATGTTTCTTGACCGTCTGTGAGCGCTTCTGGTTGTAGTGATTTAGCAAATGTCATATCAGCTACTACATAATGATAAAGGCCTTTTGCACCGAATCCTTCTCGTGACATAAAGAAGAATAGGACGTATGCAATAAATCCAGCAGCCAACACCGTAAAGATTATTGGAAGGACCGCACTACTTTTTTTGGAAGTTGGCTCATTGAATTCTAAAAATCCTCCATTCGTAACGAGCGAGACAACAATTTCTTCAACTGACTTTGCTTTCTTACTTATTTTGAGGCTTACAATATAGAGTGCCATGAGGATGAAGATAAGTGCTACTAAGGGGAATGAGAATGGAATGAGAAAGCTTAGTATAAGGATTGCAGCGACAGATAAGAAAAGAGGGCTGATCGTCATTCGTTCATGAGATCGAACAAATTTAACAATAATAAAAAAGTAAGAAAGAATTCCCAGTATCCCTGTAGTTGCGATAAGCTCCAGTACAAATGATGAAGAGTATGCAAATGTTAAACTCCAGGAAGGAAGCGCATTGAATGATGCAAGGTGGAATTTGGTGAATATCACTGAAAACATCCCGTATCCCGACCCGAATAAGAATGAAGGGAGCATGCGAGAGGCGTCTTGAGAAATGCTTGCAAGGGCGAGCTGAAATCCGTGATCAAAGGGGAGCAATACGGGAAGTTCGCGGGCAGAGGTTATTTGATATATTGCGACACCGATAGATACTGAAAATAGGATAGCCGCGATTGCATGAGTAGTAATAAGAGGAGTCCTAAATACTACGGGACCTCTTTTACGATAGTTTACTAAAAACACCACAATAGAGAGAATAAGGAGCGGCGTAACAAATCCGATCATTTGCATAGAAGAGCCAAATGTATTGAAGAGTTCATTTTTTGTAACCTCAAATGGAAGGAGATGGATGCCAAATGACGCCAATGTGGAAAGAATTGTTGCGATTAAAGTCCCAAATAGGAGTGAAAGGAGGATGATTTTAAAATTCTGCTTCTCCTGGACGATATTCGTAATTGCAAAAAAGAGAAGGGCACATCCTACTACAAATATTGCCTGTGGAACGGAAGGAATGGAGGACGGGGACATGTAGGATGAGAAGAGAACAATAATAGCGAATGTAGCAATTGGGAGATTGAGTGGATTTTTTACGAATGTAAGTCGTCTTTCAATAAGACTTTTAATACAGTAGAGCGTGAGTAGTAAGAATGTTATTGTAATTATCAGTATTTGTTTTGGGAATATAAAAAATTCCGTTGTATTCGTGAGGAAAAATACAGGAAGAAGAAAAACAGCAACTGCTATTACTACTGCTGCAATAGAGTTGATCAATGAAACATAATTCGCGTTTTTCTGAGTCATGCGTTTATCGTAAGAAAAGAATGAGTCTTCTGTCAAGGACTGAAAGTTTCTTGACATGATGAAAATAATAAGCCTATACTGGAATCTAGGCAGGAGTTGTATGAGAAAAAAGAGTCGTGCGAAACAAAAGAAGCATCATCGGATAAATCGCTCTGATTCAGCGAGTAGGTTGCGGCAAGCAGGATTTATTTCGCTCTCAAGAGATTTTATGAATAAGAATGACAAAATAATAGTTCTCATAATCGGTGTTGGCATCGTCGTGCTTCTTATATTATCCGCATTTCTTATCATCAATAGAGATAAGCATTCTCAGGATAGCGCAGATTCTCTCGCGACCCCAACTCCAGATGCACGAGTCTTGAGTCCCTATCCAACCATTCCAGAGCAAATTCAGGATGGAACGGTGGTAGTGAATCGACTTACGATAACCCCTCAATCTCTTACTATTCGGAAAAATGGTACAGTTGGATTTCTGAATGAAGATGAAATAGCGATAATTCTTCAAGGTGTTGACGAAAAGAGTGAATTATTAAATATTGGAACGATTCAGCCGTTTCAAATTCCTACGGTAATATTTCCAGAAGTAGGAGTATTCCAATATATTAATCCTCAAAATCCTGCAGAAGTCGCGGAGATAGTTGTCGAAGAGTAAGAGGTATTTTCCACAACTATATATAGGTTAAACCTTTAAAATATCTTATTAAATCGATGTTATCTCTCTCTTTCTTTATGGATCGTTAGAGATTTTTTTCTCAAAATATAAGATTTTCACATATTGATATAAAAATTCGCTCGTTTCATGAAAACTCCTCTTGACAGCAGGAAGCATTGTGTATTACGCTGAATTGTAGGCTCAATTTAACCTGCCAAGATTATGCCTAAAACAGTTGCATTATTAGAGATTTATGTGAAAAAGGGGATTTATCGGTATCTTCTCTTGTATAGAAGTCGCCTTTTACTTTTCACCTCTGATCTTTCGTTCCAGAAGGGTTTTACTTTGATTGAGTATTTGGTGGCACTCACAATTCTTGCAACACTTATTGGTGGTGTGCTTCTCACTCTTGATCCGTTTTCTCAAATTCAGAAAGGTGATGATGCAGGTAAGCGCCACGATATCCAGCAAATTAAAAATGCTTTGGAAGCGTATTATCAAGATCATAACTGTTATCCTGAGTCGCTTGAATTTGGTCAAGAGTGGCAAGAAGGAGATACTGTATATATGAAGCACGTTCCGCAAGATGCCACCTGTAATGATACCAGTGGAAGTTGCTATCAGTATATTACCGATTCAGAAGCGAATAATAGTTGTCCGCAGTGGAATGTTGTTTTCGCAAAGCTTTCACAAAAACCTACTCAAAACACATCAATCTGTCCATTATCAGATATTTCTAGTACTTGTGTTCCTGAAGGATATGATGAGACGTGGGCTTGTACGATGTCTGGCGCAGTGAATTGTCAGTTTATGGCAGTTAGTGGATTTGGATATGACTCCGGGGTTGAGCCGACTGGAGTAGTTTCAGGTACTCCAACTCCTACCGGCGTACTGCCCACGCCGACACTCGCTGAAGGGTCAGCGACCTATACGGTTGGAGGAGGATTCTTATTTAACCCATATCTTCGTCAAGTGGCAGTTTCTCCACTCTGGGCGATGCCTGATACTGCTCAGACATTTATGGTAACAGTACAAGATTCAACTGCAGATATTGCCTCGGTTCGGTTGCATTTATTCTCTGATAATCTTTCCCAGGTCCTCACACTGAGTCATTCTGGTGGAACTTTGCGGAATGGTACATGGAGTGGGACGATATCAGCAGACACCTATAATGAGAAATTCGTGATGGCTATTGTTGCAGAAAATGCGAGTAGCCAGAGTCGGTGTACTGTCCTTACACCACGAGGGAGCGATGCGGCAGCTGATGCGATTTGTGATCAAGTAAATCAATAAAGAGCTATGAAAAAAATAAGTTTAATTATTGCACTATTTGTAGGAATGATATTCTTTTCTTCTCAGGATGTGCATGCAGAACGGCCACTTTATGATAAGTATCCATCCGGCTATAGTAATTCTAATTCTGCTTTTTTTACCTATACGCAGGGGTATCGATTTACGCCAAGTCAAAACGGAGAAATTAGTCAGCTTTGGTGTTATAGGGGAGGTACGCGAAAAGTAAGCCTATGGGAAGATGGAAACACAACTCCGCTTGCAACGGCAAATGTGACATGTAATAGTAATTGGGGGAGTGAAGATATTACCCCTGTTCCAGTGACATCGGGAACATATTATCGAGTAGGGGTATATACCCCTACCTATACCACGTATTATCGTCGTGATGCTATACCGCTTCCATATACTCAGGGCAACATTACTGTTTCACATGCGATATATGGTTCTGGAGATGGGTATCCGAACACATCACAATCTGATTTGACAGGGCTTGCAGATGTGACGTTCGAGGTAAAAAATCCTCCAACTGTTCTCACGCGTACTGCAGCAAGTATTGCTGCAACTCAAGCAAGTTTACGAAGTCGAGTGAATCCGAATGGAGTTTCAACAACGGTTTATTTCCGGTATGGTACAACAAATACTTCGTGTGAGTCTTTACCAACAGTAGTAACTCAGGGAAATATTGGGTCGGGGACATCGAATGTTTCGGGACAAGAAGTTGTAACAAACCTTTCTCCGCAGACGACCTATTATTTCTGCGCATACGCAACGAATAGTGATGGTACGACGTATGGAAGTGTTAGAGATTTTACAACAGAGGCAGATCCACCGACGGTTACAACGCAATCTGTAACAGGTATTGGTACTGATGAGGCGACTTTGAGAAGCTCTGTGAATCCGAATGGACTTTCAACAACGGTTTATTATCGGTATGGTACAACAAATACTTCGTGTGCGTCTCTCTCAACATCAACTACGTATGGAGGTATTGGGTCGGGGACATCGGATGTTTCTTATAACCCAAAAACTATAACTGAATTATCTTCAAATACGACCTATTATTACTGTGCATACGCAACGAATAGTGTCGGTACGACATATGGGGAAGTTTTGAGTTTTACGACTGAAGCTGCAGAGCCAAGCGTAACAACAAGTGCTGTTTCAACGATTGGGCAGATAAGTGCGAAGCTGAACGGAATGGGTAACCCAAATGGATATGCAACCATCGGATGGTTTAGATATTATTCCAGTAATCCCGGTTCGTGTAGTGATTCTGGTGGGACACGTATTCCTGCAAGTTCAGGAAGTTCTTTAGGGAGTGGAACAACTGATGTATCATTTTCTCAGGATATTTCCGGACTTACTCCAAATACCACGTATTATGCGTGTGCATTTGCGAGCAACACTCATGGAACTGGTTCCGGAAATGTACGTTCGTTTACTACATCAGCAGGAACTCCACTGTCAGTATCAGCTTCTGGAGAAAGTAGTTTGGGTTCATACTCTGTGACTTTAAATGGTTCTGCAAATCCAAATAATTTCGCCTCGTATGGATTTTTCCGGCTTTATACTTCAGATCCCGGGTCATGCATTGATAGTGGAGGAAAAAGATTCCCAAGCGCCCAACAGGATGATGCTTCATTAGGCTCAGGAGGGAGTGGTGTGAATTTTAGCTATGATGTTAGTGATATAGATCCAGATGCTTCGCATTATTATTGTGCATTTGCAAGAAATGCATATGGTACCGTAGCTTCAAGTGTCGACACATTTACTACTGTGGATGGTCCGTCTGGTCCTTGTGATCCGCCTGCAGGGGGAGATCATTCAATTACCATATCATGTAATTATGAGGGAGAGAATACGGGAGTCGATGAGGGAGACGGGACAAGAAATACGGGCACAATCCAGGTGGAGAGTAATCGTATCCTTACGATAAACCCTGGCCAAACAGTTGCATGGGGGGTGTTGGGAGCGGGGAGAGGTGGCTATATCACGGTGTCTCCTGCAGGTTCTTTGCGATCTGGCGCTATTTGGGTTATTGATGCTGACGGTGATGGATATATTGCAAACAGTGAGCAGTATGTGGGTGCACAGCCTGAGGGTGGTGCAAGGCGGAATACAATAAGTACGAACTATAATTATTATTCTCGAATAGTAAATAATCCAGTGCTTGATTGTGATGATAATGCGTATTCTCTTACAAATTCCTGCGCTGAAATAGTACTTGCAGGATCATTAATCGACTCTACAAATCTTGATGGAGCCAATGACGTAGTAGCCTCAGGGAGTTATGCGTATGTTACGAGTTTAAATAGCCAGTCTCTTTCAGTTATTGACATCTCAAACCCAGCAAATCCTACCATTGTTGGATCAATGACTGACCCTACGCTGTGGCCTGACGGTTTAGCTGTTTCAGGGAATTATGCGTATGTTGCGGGGAGAACGAGTGATTCTCTTTCAGTTATTAACATCTCAAACCCAGCAAATCCTACCATTGTTGGATCAGTTGCCGATTCTACACGCTTGGATTTTGCTAATTCTGTATATGTTTCAGGGAATTATGCGTATATGACGGCTCAAGGCAGCGATTCTCTCGTAGTTATTGACATCTCAAACCCAGCAAATCCTACCATTGTTGGATCAGTAATTGACTCTACAAATCTTAATGCACCCAGCAATGTAGTTGTTTCAGGGAATTATGCGTATGTAATAAGCATGAATAGTAGCAATCTTTCAATTATCGATATTTCAAATCCAGCATCACCAAGTATTGTGTCAGCAGATGCCATGCCTTCAATTGGTCTTGGATTTCAAAATCTTCATATAGATGGGAACTATTTGTATTTAGGAGAATATCTTGTTGGGGACTTTATCATTGCAGACATCTCAAACCCTACAAGTCCTGTAAAAGTATCTGAAATCCCTTCTTCAAATTTTGGCTCTGGTGGCGGTGTAACTTCAATATATACCTCTGGAAATTATGCATACATAGCCAGTAGCAGTTCGGATAGCCTCATCCTTATAGATATTACAAATCCTGCTAGTCCAGTAGTTAAGGACTCATATACTGACAGTACAAATATGAATGGGCCTCAAGTTGTACATGTTTCAGGTGGCTATGCGTATGTGGCAGCAATATTTTCAGACTCCTTAACTATATTGGGCATTAGTGGTTTGTAGTAGTTTTTGAAATTATCCGTATAAGTAGTGATATTTTTGCATCTTCTGGCTATATATGGGGGATGCTTCATGTGGATTTCAGATATAGAGCGCCCCTTTCGATTAAGATTTTTAACATTCTATTTGGAGTCTTGTTTTAATGGATATTTTTATTGAGATTTTGGTAGAGTAGTGTGCTGGAGGGGAGGAAGACTCCCATCCAGCACAAAAGGTTTCGATCTAGGCACGATTATTTATGGTGCGTCCGGTGGATTCTTGCAGCTAGAGTAATTGAAATATCCCCCGCTACCTCCTGTTGAAAGTTCTGTAAAGGCAATATTGCCCTCTGGATTTGCAGCTACTATTTGATAGCCGAATGCATAGCGTGCAGTTTGCGTATAGGCTACCGTTGCTTCCCATACATTATTCCCGACGTTTTGCATAGGATATTTTCCCATGCATGACATTGATCGTCCCTCAGACTCATCTCCCAATGCAAATCTGAAATACATACCGGAAATTGGTGAGTCGGGGCTGAACGTCGCACGCACTGTTACTATATCCCCTTGGCAAGGGCGTCGGTGAGTTACGAAAACATCTTGCGCATCCGGTGGCTCATTGATGAAGTTACCCGTATACGTAGATCCCCCAAGTCGTTCACAGTTCGGTGTTGGTGTTGAAGTCGGCTCCTGAGTATTAGTTGGTGTTGGTGTTACGGTGTTTGTAGGGCTTGGTGTCGGTGTTGTGGTTGCCGTTATTGTTGCTGTCATTGTTGGCGTTACGGTTGGTGTATTCGTAACTGTTCTTGTCGGTGTTGGTGTTGGTGTTGAAGTCGGCTCCTGAGTATGAGTTGGTGTTGGTGTTGGTGTTGGTGTTGGTGTTGGTGTTACGGTGTTTGTAGGGCTTGGTGTCGGTGTTGTGGTTGCCGTTATTGTTGCTGTCATTGTTGGCGTTACGGTTGGTGTATTCGTAACTGTTCTTGTCGGTGTCGGTGTTGGTGTTGAAGTCGGCTCCTGAGTAACTGTTTCTGTGATTGTTGCACTCGGGGTTTCCGCTATGGTTTCTGTGGGTGTAGGAGTTTTCTCAATTGGATTTGACCAAACTCCCCAGAGGATATCTGTATCGTTTTTTGTATCGAATACTTCATGAATAGCGATAAAGTATCCTTTTCCCTTCTCGAGGAGTTCGAGATCATTTGCCCCAGGGATGTGATCCATCCGGGGAAAATACCCTTTCCAACTTTGTGTTGCTGCATCAAAGCTATAGATAGCAGTGATGACAGATTCAGGATCTGTCCCGTTCTCCATTGTGCTTGTCGCAAGCGCCTCGTCTGGTGTTTGGTCAATCCCATACCAGGTGAAAAGATTCCACCTGAATGAGAGCTCATAAACATAGACAGTATCATGTTCTCCTGGAGTAACCACGAGTTCTTTCGGGACCCGGAGATTCGTTTCCCCTTGTGCGCTGATGTTTGTAGGGATAGTACCAATAATTATGGCAAATATTCCTAAGATTCCGATTCCGACAATGATAAGTTCTTGTTTGATGGATTTAAGTTGCTCCATCTCTCTTCTCCTTTTGAACCTTATTCGGACCGATTTGATTTAAATCGTTTTTCCTCCTTTTTAAAGAACTAGATCGAATGTTTCCTCTCGTGAATAGCAAAAAAGCAAATTCTTGCCCACACAAAAGTTATCCTATATTATAACAAATTTGTGAGATGATATATAGAGGGTGACGTCGTGACTTTTCCATACTGCTTTAATTTTGTATAATACGTACCTATGGAGCGCGAACGATCATTTCAAGATAAAAATTTTCAAACAGAGCTGCAGCAGGGTGGAGAGCAGGGATCAAATGAATTTGATACTGTTCAAGATAAGAATTTTCGAGATTTTATACAGGGTGCTGAGGAAAAGTTCCAATATGCTTCACCAGACGTTGTTTGTATGATTCCTACAGTGAAAGAGTTAGAGGATGATCTGTATAGTAATTTCAATGTTCTCCCAGAATCTCAGAGAGGATCTGAATCTTTGATGCGGCATTTGATTAGGAAGTTTGAGGATTACGAGCTGTTTGATGCAAAAGCATCGAATAAAGGGAGCTCAAGGCTTCAGATTTATACAACTGATCGCGATGGTATGTATGATTTTTTGAGCATTATGTACGCACATACGTTGGTGAAGCATGAATCTGGAAATATTCGGAGGGTTCCTAATAAAAAAGTGATTTACGCAGCAGCGCAATTATGGGAAGGGAGTGAGAGGGGCGAGAAGTTTATGGATGCTTGTAAAAAAATAGAATTAGAGCAAGAAGAGCGTACGAATGAACGGTATGCAAAGCAGTGGGATGAATCTGTGAAGGAAAAACAAGCAGGGAGTTTGACGGAAAAGTTTAATCTTGAAAAAGAGCTCGGGAGAATTCAGACAGATACAGTAAAAGATCAGATCCAAAAAGTCCATGAGCAAATAAATATCAATCCTACTGGTGCACGGATTGATGAGGTATCGTGGGCTCGCATGGAGATTCCTAGTGAGGTTGGGAGAGTATATAATTTTATCCGGCATCTCCATAACAAACAGCTCAATACTTTTGATGCTGAGACACGAATTAATCTTATGGAATTACAGGATGCTCTGAGGGTTACAGAAGCTTATTTGGAAAAATACCCAGAGCGATTTCTCAATGTGGGGCAACTGTATGATGCGATGAAAGAGTTAGAAGATAAAAATCCTGAAAAATATGGAAGACGAGCAATAGGGTTTGAAGATGATGAAACATATTATTAGTCTGTCAGAGTGTTTTCTATCTTAGCCTCAAATTCTCCATATCTGTAATATTTTATTATGGGTAGTATCTATTTTAGAAGAGAGCTTTATTATATGTGTATTTTTAATTCACAATCAGCCAGTTGAATTGGATATCTTGAGTTGCAGGGGTTCCTGATGCTCCTACGGTAAAGCTGCCATCACTTCCCTCTGTATGAGGGACTTGGCGTAGAAGATGTATGGATTTGTCCTGAATGTTTCCTATCGGAGTTATGTAAATCAATGAATCTTTTGTGATCTTTTCATTATAGATAGTAAGCTCTGGTCTATTTTTTTGGATAGTTGCGAATCCGGCGGAGCTTGTGGCGATAGCTGTGGTGTCTGAGCTAGCAATTGCTTCACCGACTAAGTTAAAGCTGAGCTTCTCAAATGTCGCAGATCCTGATGAGACGATGTCCCCTTCACCGGAAATTTTGAGGACTTCTTCTCCTTTTGTGTTTGCGAATCGTACATTCCCCGAAGTAGATGCGCTACTATCATTTCCGAGCTGGATTACCAAGTCTGAGTCTGGAAGTGGAGAGATAATGTTCGTTGCGAGGCTATGCGTTTGGATACTTGAGAAGATTCCTTCTGTAGCATTTAAAATTCCTGCAATATTAAGATTCCCATTGATATTCATGTTTCCGTCGGTATCAATAATTACTTTTCCAGCCATGAAGCTGATGGCTCCTTGACGGAGCGGTTGAATTTCAAGTGTTTTCCCCAATGTATTGATTGAATTTTCGTTTATCACGAATCCAGTCCCTACTGCAATACTATCCATTGCAGTAAGTTGACTTGTGGTAGTAGTGCCCAGGATCGTTAATCCTTCCGAATAAATCCCAAGATCTGCATAGAGATTCCCCACCTGAAATTCGTCTGTAGAAGTGATATCTGCTGAAGGTGAGGATGGAGTAGGATGGTTCTGTGCAAGGCTTCCTGCGATAGAAGAGATTTTCTCGTCAAGTCCATCGATATTTCCTGCGATTATTCTATCAGCTGATAGTGTCCCTGAAAATGTTGCATCATTTGCTTCAATGTCTCCGATAAAACGAGCATTCCCCTCATGATCAATTTCAGCTACGGTTTCTTGAGTTTCAGTATTATGTATCGCAATACTATCTTTTTTCAGTTCGATCTCCACACTACTGTCATCAGCAAGTGGGGAGATAATATTCGTATTTATCTGGTCGATTGAGGCAAGCGGGGAAATGATTTCCTCACCATTTGAAAAGTTTACATTTTCAATGTTTTCTGCAACGATCTCTGCGATATAGTCGCGAAGAGAAGTTCCTGCTATAAGAACATTTTCTGAACCAATACTAATCGAATTGAATGAGGCAGAGGTGATGTTTGCAGTTGTTGCAGTAAGGCTTTGGAATGCACCAGTAGTACCTGTTATAACATTTCCCGTAACTTTTTGTGCGTTTACAATTCCGGCATTTATATTTGCTGAGATGACGTGTGAGAATGCCTCTGCACGTTTTATGATAGCTCCTGATACATCAGTAATAGCAATTGTTCCATCAGTATTTTTTATATTGAGCGATGCAGCAAATTCTTCTGCATTGTCACCTGCGATATTGAGCGCGAGATTTGGATTGTAGTACGTCGACTTAATTGATGTAATAATTCGATCTTTGGTGTTTGAACTTGATTCCATGGCATATCCGATGATAAATCCTTCTTGTGTTGCTTTTTCTGCGACGCCAGAAAGATTAGACATCGTGAGTGGATCTCCAGCTTGTATATCTCCTGTGACCCGTACATGGAGCTGTCCTAAAAGCCCTACAAGGACATAGTTATTGTCGTCCTTTTTATCTCCATTACCTGCAATAATTGCATTGTCTGATACGACGCCGAGTAATTTCTGAGTAGTATCTGAATTTTTGCAATTTGTAACAGTACCGTTTATTGCAAGACATACTAAACTTCCTGCAAGAAATTCTTCATCAGAATCTTCTTTTTCATAATATTCAGCAAAGTCAGCCCCCATACCGATAATCTGCCCATAAAGGTAAATATTTCCCTCATTATCTACAGTGAACTTTGTGCTACCAGAGGCAGATGCGGTGATAAGATCTCCGGTTCCATCATTGGTGACGAGAAGTGATGATTTGGCAGTTATAGCAGAAATTGATGCTGCATGTCCAGTGCCAAGGTTGGATAATATTTCAAATTTTGCAGTTATGTCAGATGTTCCGATTCCCACATTCCCGGTATTGTAGTAAATATCAGATCCAGTGGTAGTCCATTGGGAAGATGCGCCACACGATCCCCAGCTTGCACCTGCTCCAACACCACCTGAAAGCAGGCACTCACCAGAAGTCCCTTCATCTGTTCCAAGCCGTAATCCTCCAGCATTCGTTATGGTAAAGAGAGTAGTACCGGAAGCAGAGGCGGTGAAGATATCAGATCCACCGGTATTATTCAAGGTAAGAAGTGCTTTTCCAGTAGGATTTCCTTGGATAAGATTTGTCCCAGAAGTTCCTGAAAATATACCGAGTGCTCCCTGTGAATAAATACCACCATTTCCTACATTCAGTCCATTATGTACATATAGGTTGTTTCCTATATCTGCATTTTCAGTTATGGTAATACTTCCTGTTTCAATATTCCCTGTATGTAGTGTCGGAGTGTCTATGCCGGGGAGTTCGAGAATTTGAAGACCAGAGCTTAGATCTCCTACATACGCATATTTTCCTGAGACATAAATGCTCCGAGCGTCTCCACTTGTGTCATATGTTCCCGTAAGAGTTGGTGACGAAGGATCCGAGATGTCAATAAGCTGAAAGTCGCCCGTTCCATTTGGCACATATGCATATTTTCCTGAGACATAGACATCATGAGCTCCTCCAGGACCATCTGCTGTAAGAGTTGGTGACGAAGGATCCGAGATGTTTACAATCTGAATCCCAGAGCTTAGATCTCCTACATACGCATATTTTCCTGAGACATAAATGCTCCGAGCATTCCCACTTGTATTGTATGTTCCAACAAGTGTTGGAGATGAAGGATCCGAGATGTCGATGATCTTCAAGTCACTATCATCTGCTACATACGCATATTTTCCTGAGACATAGACATCGTAGCTGTATCCACTTGTGTCATATGTTCCCGTAAGAGTTGGTGACGAAGGATCCGAGATGTCAATGATATGTAGGCCAGAAAATCCGTCTGCTACATACGCATATTTTCCTGAGACATAAATGCTCCGAGCATTCCCACTTGTATTGTATGTTCCAACAAGTGTTGGAGATGAAGGATCCGAGATGTCGATGATTCGAAGTCCTACAGTATCGTCTGCGATGTATGCATATTTACCCGATACATGAACCCCGAGTGCATTCCCACTTGTATCGTATGTTCCAACAAGTGTTGGAGATGAAGGATCCGATGCGTCTATTATCTGTAGGCCAGAGCTGCCATCCGCTACATACACATATTTTCCAGATACATAGATGTCCTCAACACCTCCGCTCGTATTATACGTCCCTTTCAATATCGGATCCCCACTCCCTACAGTAAATGTAGGAGGACCAGAATCCACATTTGTTAATGCAAATTTCGCACTACTTGTTGCTGTCCCTCCGATCAGAAAGTCTGTGGTTGTGTTATTCTGGACAGTTAGTCCATTTGCTGCATCGATCGTAAATGCGCCAGCTCCATCAGCGCATGTTCCCCATGTAGGAGTAGTGCCACCGAGAAGACATTGAGAAGAGGTACCAGCTCCGGTTTGGGTAAGTACTCCTGATCCGTTTGCGTATAGTATTCCTCCATTTGTATTAAGATTTGAAAGGGTGATAGTGCCAGATGAAGTTATTCCCGTTGCGGCTGCAATTGCGCCGCTTGCGTTAACTTGGAAAAGGTCACCATTTCCTACCGTGAAAAGAGCAGTAGGTGATGCATCACCAATCCCAACATACCCTGTAGTATCAATATATAAATCTGGCGTGGTGGCAGAGCCGAATGTTCCATTGTTTGCATCAAACGCGAGGGCTTTGCTGGTCCCTGCTTGTATGAGTCCCGCGCCGCTTCCTCCATTGAGATTTGCATCAATACCAAATGATACTCCCGTTGAGGGACTTCTTAGGGAGATATATTGATCAACAAGACTTGCAGTTCCAAATAGCGCTACGCCTCCTGATCCATTTACATCAAGTTTGGTTGATGGTGCTCCTGTACCAATCCCGACTCTCCCTGTTCCGTTCGTGTTTATAAGAACATTCCCCGTTGTATTATAGGAGGAGGAGTTTCCGAGGATAAGATCACGACGGTTTGTAGTTGCAAGAGTTCCATCTCCAGTTAGGTAGGTTGCGTTGTTACCAAAATTTGCCGATATTGATGCGATTGGTGTTCCCGAATTCATGTTAAGAACCGAGAATTTGGCGGATGAGGTAGCGGTTCCACCGAGGAGAAAATCAAGTGTTGTATTGTTTGGTATGATCGCACCAGCAAGCTCTTGGAACATACCACCAGCCGAGCTGTCACATGCTCCCCACGTGGGAGCAGTTCCCCCAGTAGATTGGAGGCATTGTCCAGAGAGGCCACCTGTTGATTGGTTAATCTCTCCGCTTCCATTTGCCCAGAGTACTCCTCCGGCAGTATTGTAGTTAGGAGCAATCAATGTTCCATCACTTTCTATAGTAAAACGGGTTGCACCTGATGCGGATGCAGTGAAAATATCTGAAAGCCCGTCATTATTCACGATAAATGCGGCAACTGCAGATTCTGTAGCAAGTACACCAAATTTATCATTAACTTCTACTCCCCCAGGGACAAGATTTCCGTTAGTTGAAGTATTTACAAGCGTTTTCTGCAAATCAATCTGACCGATTCCATCAGGAGAGAGTACTATGTTTGAATCTGTGCCGGTTTCGGTTGTCAGGAGTAAAATATCGCCGGAAAGAGAGAATTGGCCTCCTGTTGCGGAAAATGTTGGATTTGCGGCTCCGCCTATTGTGAGATCTCCAGAAGAATCGAGTGCAAGAACAACGTTTGTGGTTCCAGCGCTTGTGTCAGTGATGGGGCGCATTCCTTGGAGGCTTTCTGAATTTGCGGCATAGGGAACTGATGCAATTCTTCTCCGAGGTGCTAATTCTTCTGTTTGTTCGATCGTTACTCCTAAATAGATGTCATTATTTTCTAAAAATACACTATCAGGAATCGCAGTTTGAGTTCCGAGTAAAACAGAAAAAATTCCATCTTGGTCAGGATTTGTTGCGTGATGGACTTCTTGCCAGAGCAGTGCAGACCCGGATGCTGCAATATCATCATATATCGCGAAGCGAATATCAGTCGCAGTGGTTATGGGATTATTCAAATTATCAGTAAGCCGACCTTGGAAGGAGAGTACTCGAGGTGGAGAGGTGGGGGCTGCAAAGAGTGGGCTTTTTGTATCAGTTACTAAGTTTCTATAGAGCGCAACTCCGACCCCTGCAGCAAAAATGATAAGAATCGCAAAATGAATATAGTGAACTATTGGAGTATTATGATATTTTTTATACCATTTCGGTCTATTGTGTTTTAGTTTATGCCAGATTTTTTCAGGAGACGAGAGATTGCTCGTGGAAATATCTTGGGGAGCGTAGAACTTTTTCTCATATCCTTTTACCTTTAAAAGTTCAGAAGGTTTGGTGGGAATTGAGGATATTTTTGGAGCTGGAGTAAGTTTCTGTGCAGCAAGAGTGAGGGGTGCTACTGTTCCGAGAAGTTCTGCAATTTTTGCTGCGAGAAATCCTTCAAGGAAGAGATAGGGCAGAATTATCAGAGTTTGGATAAGTCTGATAGGGGGAAAGGAGGAATAGTTTAGATTGATTTTGTGGGATTTTATCTCAGTAAGTGATAGCTTATTCTCTTCTTTGGCCTCATTTTCGGAGATGAGGAATGGTTTTGTGGCAGTCGTTTCATGGAGTGTGTTTTCACTCATGTAGTATGCGCCGATGGCAAATTCAACATATTTTCTTAGAGAAGAAAGCTTTCGGTTAATTGTGCGTGGTGCAGCACCTTTATATTCGTGGAGGCGGGTTTTGTATTCAGAAACGATCGTATTATTGATACGAGGAAAGCTTAAATCTTCAGAATTCTCCCCGAGAGAGTTCTCATACCATCTCCGGAAAGAATGTATATCTGTGAGATAGTTCTTTATTGTTAGAGGGGATGCTTTCTTAAATTTCAGGTAATCTTTGAATTCCTGAATATGCCAAATATCGACAGGTGTCGAGTCCTGTCCATTAACCTTTCCTTGATGAAATGGATTCTTCTCTACTTGTTTATTTTCTGTCAGAAATAGTGCAAACTTTCTCAATGAGGAAAGATGGCGCTTCAGGGAGGAGTGTGAGAGCTTGTTCTCTGTTGAAATATTTCCACCCAGGATCGGAGCACCAGAAGATCCTTCATAGAGCTTTATAATATCATCGGTAAATTCTGTTGGAGAAAAGGCGATACCAAATGATTTCTCATACCAATTCACAAAATGACGAATATCAGAGAGATAGTTTTTGACAGTCGTCTTGTTTGTTATTTTCTTCTTTGAAAGATAGTCTTTGAAAAGTGCAATAAATTCCATAAATAAATTCGTGTGAAATTAGGAAATTAAATCTTTTTTTGAAAAAACAAAAAGATTACCGCATATCCGCTGTTTGAGGTGAAGATTATACTGATTATATCGATTATACATAGGACTAATACTAGGTTAGTATGTGTGCATGATAGCTGTCAACAGGACCCTATTTTGTAGTTTATAGTTTTATCTATTTTGATATATTCATTTACTTGGTAAGAGACTGATGAAAACTCCGTAAAAATTAAATAAGGAGACTTCCACGCTCTTTGCACGTAAACAAACGATTTACCGCATGTGAAAAAAAATAATATCAAACAATATCAAATAGAATCATGTATCATGTCTTTAGCCTCAATTATGCGGGGAAAGACAGTAGAGGCTGTGAAATTTCATGGAACGGCTGAGCCTCTTGCAATTTTTTCACGTAATTACCGCACAGTTTTAAACTCTGGAAGTTATAATGACGTTCTAATTATAAATGAAAATTAGAAATAATATGGGGAAATTAATAATATAAGATATTGATTGTCAAATGAGAATATAGAGTGATAAATATATCATATACTAATTTATCTTTTCTTGATATGGTATTTGAGTACTATTGGTAATTATTGCGTATTTTATTGTGGCATATAGAAAAAAAATATAGTCCTTTATTTTTATAATAGAGTTCTTAATATATGGGAGAATATATTTTTATTCTAAGATATTATGGAGTATTTTTTCTTCTTATTCGAAGCTTTACGCGGAGGAGAATGCCTAAAGTTATAAAAATAACTCCCGATAGGAAAAAGATTACTTGAAGGGGAATCGCGAGAAACTGCGTTTTTTGTGAGATAGGTTCATTGCTATTATCAAATGTGAGTCTCGCCTCAGCAGTATAGAATCCGAAAAGGAATTTCTCTCCCCATATAGCTGCAGGTTGAGTGAGTTCTAGGTCTTGTATGAATGAGTCTATTTGAGCCGAAGGAGAGGCTTGATTTGAATCAATGAGGAGTCGGCTTGAGTTTGCAAGAAGATATTGGGGCAATATTTCGAGCCTCCCTACTTCTTTTCCAAGCATATTTTTAATAGCAATGGTGCCTTTTGGCTGGATGAGATGGTTGCCATTATTTTCTACTTTGAGGCTGAATGCGACTGGACCTTTGGTTGTGAATGAGTTTGTAGAAAACTCTTGTATTGAAGCTGAAGGTGGCTCTTTTGGGCCAATGGAGAGCATTACGTTCGTAGTGATTCCAGCAGGAATTGAAGATGTGCTGGTTTGGTCGAGCTCATTTCCTTCAGCCATAAAAACGAGGCTGAAATAATAGTCACCTACAGGATCTCCCGGCTTCAGTTCGAGAAAGAGGCGAAGTTGTTTGGTCTCTCCAGGGGTAAGGTGTATCGAGCCAATAGCTTCATTTTCATCAATAATTGTAAGTCTTTCACGGATAATTGAGTCAAGGTTTTGCCCTTCGTTAATAAGAAGTTTTACCTTCCCATTCATGTCTGGTTCAAAAGGGATGAGCTTTGGCTTCAGTTCGACGTTTCTCCCTGAAAGATTTTTAAGGAGGAAGGGTGCTTGTACATTTGAGGGTGGAGTGGCGTCAATATAGATACTCGTAGGCTCTATTCCAACATGAAATTGTTGTGCATTTGCAGTGGGTGCTATAGCAAGCAATAAGAACAATGCTACCAGGAAATGTTTTTGCATATAGATATTATCGTATATTGCGTACGGTAATTCAAAGAAAAAAACGTGGGATTGTTTATGATATTCCACGAAATATTTTCATTCCAGAATAGCTTCAAGTTTCTAGTAATTTTCATCATATTGGAATAATTCGGTATATATCCACGATTTTCATGAGCTCAAATTTCACATTTCATTTAATATATCAAAAAGTATCAACAGATTCTTATAATGGGTATTTTCCACATGATAAGAATTTAGCAGAATACATAGTATGATGATAACAATTCACAATTTTACTTTAGATTGATATATCAGTATAAATTAAATTTACTTAATTCTTACAATCTTGTTTACTCATGAAAGTATGCAATTGTAGGTGATTTATCCGTGAAATGGAGGATGTTATATGCTTGGCGTTGCGATATAGGTAATGTGGTTTTGATAGAGCCCTGCAGGCTGTGTGGAAGATACATTGACTTTGTAAATCATTTCTACCTCAAATCCTTCTCCGACATCATCACCGCTCATAACAGCCTCAGGTGTTTCATTTTGCTCAAGATTTGAAAATTGCTTATAAGAATTAGGAGTAAAGGCTGCATTACATTCAGAGCCGGTAATGTTCTCACATCGATACCCGAATCCATATGTAGTATTTGTGACCCATTCATCGCTTGTGGTTTCCGAGCACGTTCCTGAGTCGCAAGTGGTGTCGGGTATATCTACGCCTGTAGAGTCTATTCTCAGAGCATGATTCTCATATGCAAGTACTTCATACCCAAATGCTGATCCATTTGACAGTGTAAGGCGATTTGTGCGTGTTACCGGAGTTCCTGGAATTAGAGGGCCAAAATCTATGAATTGACTCGAAACAGAAAACTCAAAAGGGATAATCGTGTAATAGTATTGGAAACCTGAATATACCGTATAATTATCTCCAGAAAATTGACCTTGAGCGATCTCGCCACCTGTAAATGTGAGGTCAAATTCATCATTTGCTCCTTTTCCAGAAGTATAGTTGAAGTTCCCCTCATGTAAGATGTATTGATCATTAGAGAGTCTGCCACCACCTTGTTGGGCGTAAACTTGTGTTCCTATCATAAGAATAGAGAGACTGCTAATGGTAATTCCTGAGGCTATAAGAAGGCGAGATAAGCTATTCATGATTGATCCTTTATTTTTTCAGCGGATTCTATGATCTCGTCGAGCTTTTCCCTCTCATGCATATCAGCTTCATTTGCTTCCAACTCTGTTGCCTCGAGTTCAATTTTTTCTGCAAGATCTTTGAGGTCTTCATTTTCACGAGAGCGTTTCATGAGCTCATTTGAAAGAAAATACGATAAAGGGAGGAGGAGGAGAAATGAGCCTATCTTGAGGATTATATCAGTGTTAAAGCTTCGGAGGAGATCTGGCATATAGAATGCTATAAAGCAGAGCGTCACTGCGAGAGACATATAAGGTGTGCTAATTAAGGGGAGGCCAAACAAGAGAAAATAGCTCAAAAAGTAGAGTGATGAGTTCGCTCCTCCCGATACTTCTATCATAAGAATTACGATGCTACTAATAAAAAATATTTCAGGGGGGTTGCCAGAGAAGAGTTTGTTAAATGTAGGATTTCTTCGTTGGCTTATTATGTATATGATGGCAAAGATAATGAGCGCAGCGAGGATAAAACCCATTTGGGATTCGAGTGGGCTACTTTTTATGATCCCGGTGAAAAGGAAGGAGAGAATAACCGCTATATATTTGGTGAGATAGCTCATCTCCTAATAATATCATAAAAGATCTTAGAGTTGGAGTTGGGGGTGAAAAAATAAAAGTATTGCAACATCGACTTAAATCGTGTAATCTATATTTATGGCTCAAACTTCTAAACGGAAACTTGAAAAGAGTATTGAGGAAGGAGTATCTGATTTATTCTTGAAAGGAGTGAGTGAGCTTAGTGGGCAAACAGAGTCTGCCTTTTTTTTCCAAGATATTCTGAGTAGTACGGAGCGAACTATTATTTCAAAGCGGCTTACTGTAGCATTCATGCTTTTGAAAGGTTATGATCAACGGACAATCGCGAAAGTTCTCAATGTATCTACGCCCACCGTGTGGCGAATGAATGAAAAGTTAAAAGCTAAAGGGAGTGGGGTCAAGATGTTTTTTGGTAGGCTTGAAAAAGATCCGCAGTGGGCGCAATTTCTTGGAAGATTTGAGGCGACCATAGATCATGTTACGATAACGCTTGGCACTAAAAAGAAGCGAAAATAAGTATAATTCTTGTATAAAATGCCCTTTTCTTTCAGTTTGCATACTATTTTCTCAATACGCTATAAATATATAGGTTCTTTTGGTAAAATGATCTATAGGAAATAGAGAGTGAGTATTTCTAGAATTGAGGCGAAATAGTCTTTAATACTGGAATATACTTATAGCAGGTTAAAGACAGTATTGCTATGAAAGATAATAAGTACAAACCAAACGAAATCGAACCGAAATGGCAGAAGAAATGGGAGAGTGACAGGGTTTATTCTCCTGATATTGAGGCTGTTAGCAAAAGCGTATCAGAAGTGCTGAGTCAAGATGCTTCAACTTCGTCTACGGTAGGAAAAAGATCTATGCCTTTTTATAATCTGATGATGTTCCCGTATCCATCAGCAGAAGGGCTTCATGTAGGTAATATGTATGCGTTTACTGGTGCAGATATATACGGGCGTTTTAAGAGAATGCAAGGAAATGAGGTGTTTGAGCCGATTGGACTTGATGGGTTTGGGATTCATAGTGAAAACTATGCATTAAAGGTGGGTCGCCATCCGGCTGCTCAGGCTGAAATTTCTGAGAAAAATTTTTATCGACAATTGCGCTCTATTGGAAATAGCTTTGACTTTACTCGGACTGTTGAGACCTATAATCCAGATTATTATCAGTGGACCCAGTGGTTATTTATCCAGATGTTTAAAAATGGCCTTGCGTATCGTAAGAAAGCAGAAGTGAACTGGTGTCCTTCGTGCATGACAGTCCTTTCTGATGAGCAGGTGATAGCAGGATTATGTGAGCGGTGTGGTAGCAAGGTCCAAAAGAAAGATCTGGAGCAATGGTTCTTCCGTATAACGAAGTATGCTCAGAGGCTTCTGGATAATTTGGATGACCTTGATTGGACTGAACGAGTTAAAATAGCGCAGCGGAATTGGATTGGGAGGTCCGAAGGTGCGGAAGTAGAGTTTGAAGTAATTGATGCGGATATTCGTTCTGACGACGCTCAATTTTCATCGGAAAGTACTATTAAGGTTTTTACTACACGCCCGGATACTCTTTATGGAGCGACATTTTTGGTTGTGGCACCAGAGCACAGAATTCTTTCACAAATTAAGTCAGATGAGGTAAAAAAATATATTGCTGAGGCGAAGAGCGTCTCAGAAATAGAGCGAACTGCAGAAGGGAAAGAAAAAACAGGAGTGTTTACCGGATTGTATGCAATAAACCCAGTGAATGGGAAGCAGATCCCGATATGGGTGGCAGATTACGTTTTAGGATCCTATGGGACGGGTGCGATTATGGCAGTCCCAGCTCATGATCAGAGAGACTTCGAGTTTGCTAAGAAGTATAATCTTGAGATAATCCCAGTAATACAAGGGAAAGTTGAAAATGAAGACAACGTGAAAATGGAAAATGCCTATCTCGGTCAAGGAATTATTATAGGTTCAGATAATTGGGACGGTTTTCACGTACCACACGATATGCAGAAAGTAATTACCGACTTAGAGTCGCGGGGAATAGGTACAAAGAACGTGCAGTTTCATTTGAGGGATTGGCTCATCTCACGGCAAAGATATTGGGGGCCACCAATCCCGATGATTTATTGTGAGAAATGTGCCCATGGAGGAAAATCTTGGTTTACCACTACAGATAGGAAAGAGATTTCACTAAAAATCAAAAGCCAAGAAGAAGGAGAAGGTTCCCATACTTTTGATAATATGGCTGGATGGTATCCGGTTTCCGATGACGAATTGCCCGTAAAGCTTCCTGAGGTAGAAGACTGGAAACCTATGGGGACTGGTAAGGCGCCACTCGCGAATCATCCGGAATTTTATGAGACTACGTGTCCCGAGTGCGGCAGTCCTGCTACTCGTGAAACTGATGTATCAGATACATTTTTGGATAGCGCGTGGTATTTCTTGAGATACCCAAATACTGATATAGAAAATGAAGCTTTCGATATAGATAGAGTTAGTAAATGGCTTCCTGTCGATATGTATATTGGCGGTGCAGAGCATAGTGTGCTACACCTTCTCTATTCGCGTTTTGTCACGATGGTGCTATCCGATTTGAAGCTTTTGAGCTTTGAAGAGCCATTTTCACGATTTTACGCTCATGGTCTTATTATTAAAGACGGAGCGAAGATGAGTAAATCCAAAGGAAATGTTGTTGTGCCGGATGAATATATCAATAAATATGGAGCAGATAGTTTAAGAACTTATTTGATGTTTCTAGGTCCATATAGTGATGGTGGAGATTTTAAGGATAGTGGAATAGAGGGCATATTTAGATATCTAAAAAGAGTTTGGAGGCTTTTTAGCTTGTCTGAGGATGGTGACTTAAATGATGAAAGGATTATTATGATGAATAAGACGATAAAAAAGGTGACAGAGGATATAGCTAGTTTGAAGTATAACACAGCCATAGCGTCACTTATGGAATGGCATAACGAGCTTACAAAGACAGAATTCGTCTCAAGAGAAGAAAAAGAGGTCTATCTAAAGCTCTTATCTCCATTTGCAGTTCACTTGACTGAAGAATTATGGAGCAGGATGGGAAATTCAAATTCAATTCACACGTCAGAATGGCCTCAGTATGATGAAAATAAGATTTTGAGCTCAAGTGTAACTATCGTAGTTCAAATTAACGGCAAGAGAAGGGGAGAGTTTGAGCTAGAAGTGAACAAGGAAAAGAGAGAAAATCAAAGTGAAATTGAAAAGATGGCAAAAGAGACTGCCAATAAATATCTTGAGGGAAAAGAAATTAAAAAGACAATTTATGTCCGTGGAAAAATAGTCAACTTCGTAATCTAGACCCATAGTTTGATTTCTTCCAAAAGGAAGTATATAATTGCGCTGAGGTTTTCAGCCGAAAGCATAGCCGTTTTGCGGAGCAGTGTTTTTTTAGGCTTGATTCCGTCGAGTTCCGTTAATCGGGACATACGTACATTGACACTATTCCGGCTGAAGAGTCGGGATAAGCAGAAAGGAAAAAAGGCTTTATTATGGCAAGTATTAGCCAAGATCAAGCACATCAGGTTCAGCGGATGTTCAACAACTTTATCAACGTTTGGCGTACTGGTGACATTCAAGATGCAGGATACTCCAATGTTGGATTAGACGAATTCCGAGACGCACCGTTTTTTCCGGAAGCATTTGCTCTGCTGCTTCCGATCGATCCATCATATATTTATATTTCGATAAGCTCCTCTTCGCCAGATCCCCAGAGAGTTAGAGGGCAAATCCATAAGTTCAGGATTAGAGAGGAGTATCTTGCAAAACAAAGGAGGATTCTTGAGGAGTTCATTCTTTCAGATTTCAGTTCAGGTTCTCAAGGAGAAAAAGATATATGGGATTTAACAATCCAGAATGCTTTGACTAGAAGTCTTCCCATCGCCTTCATTGTCTTCGGACATTATTTAGATGATGGATCTAGGTCTGCTGTTTTGTTGTACCCGAAGCAGCTTATGCCAGACAGGGTTCTTAAGAAATTTAGGAAGGCTGTTCAGCTTCATTCTTGAAGAGGTTTTGCTTGTATAGGGTCTGTTTGTCAATATGGGCGGGTTGGTCGGTTCTATCCGACTCCCGCCCCAGTTTTTTCTCTGTTCATCATATATCATTTGCCATTTCTATCCTCTATACTATTTTCATGGACGAGAAAAGTGAATTATTCTCGCTAAATAGTACTGCTAGTCTTTTTAAGAAAAATATTTTACTTGTTATCTTGGTTCTTGGAGGGGTGCTTATGCTTATTGTGGGCGGGCTGCAGTTTTTTTCAGAACAGCAGAATTCGGGAATAGAATTTGTATCTGATGAAGTAGAAAATGAAGCGAAATCAATTTTTATCGATATCTCAGGTGCGGTAAATAACCCTGGTGTATATGAATTTTCACAAGGTGCTCGAATTAGTGATGCGATACAATCTGCCGGAGATTTTATTGATGATGTGAATGAAGAATATCTCAGTAAAAATCTTAATCAAGCACAACTTCTTGTCGATGGAATGAAGCTATATATCCCATTTCAGGGCGAAGAAGTTACAGAAGTTTTGGGGGACGTTTCAACTTCAGATGGATTGATAAATCTCAATTCGGCCTCGAAAAGTAAGCTCGAAGAACTTCCAAGAATAGGCTCAGTGACTGCTGAGAAAATTATTTCTGGTAGGCCTTATGAGAGTGTGAATGATTTGATTGTGAGAAAAGTCGTGGGAGTCAGTGTCTTTGAGGCGATAAAAGATTTAGTTGTAGCCCCATAGCTATGAAATTAAGGCAATATGAGACGCTTTTTCTCGTGGTTCTTGTACTCATTTTTGCTCTCTGTGTTCGCTTAGTGGTGTTTTTTTCTCCAGAGAGTAAGTTTCAGGCTGGGCAGCATGTGAAAGTAGAGCATACATTTCTTGAACTTCCGCAAAAAACTGAATTTAACCAATATTTTTACAAGGAAAATCTTCTTGTTAGTTTGCCACGGTATCCCGAGTTTAATTATGGTGAGAATATACTCATGGAGGGCATTATAGAAAGTCGTTCTAGCAGTCATGATCTTCGTGCGCCAGAGCAATTGATCCTGAAAGATCCTGAGCTCAAATATTCCCCTGATAGAAGATTAGCAATTATTGGATTTATCCGCCAAAAAGTTTTACTAGCCTATAAATTACATCTACCTTCGCAAGAAGCAGGACTAATTGCTGGAATTGTTTTGGGAGTGGAGGATGGACTTCGTGAAACGTTTCGTGAAGAATTGATCCGTTCCGGCATGTTACATGTAGTAGTTGCGTCAGGTTCAAATATAGCACTTGTTTCTGGTGTGGTGTTTTTAGTATTAGGAAGAATTATGCGAAAGAAGTATGCAGTTTTTATAACGATTACGCTTTTATTCTTCTACGCACTTTTGACAGGATTTAATAGTCCAATTGTGAGAGCAAGCATTATGGCGTCATTTGCATTTGTTGGAATGGTCTTAGGGAGACAGCGCGTTGCATTTTTATCTCTTATTCTTTCCGGGTGGCTAATGCTTATGATGAGCCCAAAACTCCTATCAGAAATTTCTTTTCAGCTTTCATTTAGTGCGACGTTGGGAATAGTCCTTTTTCAAAAGATCATTCGCGCTGTTTCGTATTTCATACCGCGAATTGTCAAGGAGGATTTTGCGACGACGATATCAGCACAGATCGGGGCCTTGCCATTTTTACTATTTGCCTTTGGTGAAGTAAATCTCCTTTCAATTTTTATGAATATGTTGCTACTTTGGACGATCCCGATTATTATGGTATTTGGACTCATTAGTGGCATAGTGGGACTTATTCATTCGGCACTCGCAGCCCCATTCTTGCTTCTTTTGTATCCATTGCTTAAATATTTTACGATTGTGGTAGGATTTGGTTCAAAATTCTATATTCCCTTGAGTATTACAAGCCTAGCGTTTCCTGTGGCGGTAGTTTATTATGTACTTTTGGTATGGTTTTTAGTGCGGAGAAAGAAAATTAAATGAAACTTGTAGGATTTTTAATAGCCTCATTTATTATCATAGTGGGGATTTTAATTTCACAGTTCTATGTCGCTTCAAAGAGTCCATTTTTTATGGTGTTTTGTAACGTAGGGCAGGGAGATGGGATTTATATGAGAGCATTTTCCGAAGATATAGTGATAGATGGCGGACCTGATGGAAGTATTGTGGAGTGTTTAAATCGTCATATGAGTTTATTTGACCGGAATATTGAGCTTATGGTGGTAACGCATGCTGATAGTGATCATTACGCAGGGTTTCTGGATGTTTTGGATAGCTACACGGTCACCCATTTTGCGACGAGTCACGGGGATAGTGACGTTTTGGGGTATCAGGCGCTTCTTCAGAAGCTAGAAAAGCTCAACGTTCCCATTCGTAGGCTTGAGCAGGGGGAGAGTATAAAAGTGAATGAGCAGTTACAGCTCGACATTCTCTGGCCGCCGAAAGCATTTACCGACGTAGATGATGATAGGAATAATAGTTCGCTGGTAATGCTTCTGGACTATCAGGATTTTGAGGCTATTTTGCCAGGTGATGTTGATAAAGAATATCTCAATATCCTATTACCTGATTTAAATCATATCGATATTTTTAAGCTCTCGCATCACGGATCACGAACGGGAACTGATGAAAAAACCTTTGAGAATTTTCGTCCAGAACTATCCATTATTTCCGCCGGAAAAGACAACCGTTTTGACCATCCGCATAAGGAGGTTATAGAGGCGTTGAAAAATGCTGACTTACAATATAAAACAACTTTTGAAGGTGATATCGTAATTACCAGTAATGGTCAAGGGTTTAACGTGGTTCAGTGAACATCTGATTGATTTTTTGATACTCTCTGTAGGTTTCTCGTAAGGTCTTGGGAGTAGTTCTATCGATGATCTGAAAAAAAAGGGATTGGTAGTAGATCTTCTCTAGGGGTGGTTTATACTTATATTTTGTGATTTCTTCAAATCCTTGATTTTTATTTTTCAGAGTGCTACGGTTAAGATATGGCAAAAAGGATCCTCCTCGTGGATGATGAGGAGGAGATACGAAATGTATACTACGTGGCGTTACAAGCTGCGGGGTATGAAGTTGTGATTGCGGGGAATGGAAAAGAAGCAGTAGATCTTTCTGCGTCACAACAGTTTGATTTGATTTTGCTTGATCAGATGATGCCGAATATGAGTGGTAATGAAGCGTTGAAAGCTATTAAGGCGAATCCAGCAAGTGCCCAAATCCATGTTTCTATGCTTACGAATTTTGGGCATGACGATATGGTAAAAGAGGCACTGAATTTTGGCGCACAAGATTATATTCTTAAATATCAAGTTTCAGCAGATGATTTGGTAGCGAAAGTAAAGACGATTTTAGGAGAATAAGATGAGAATGATATACGTTAGAAAGTAAAAATTTCATTTATTATGCAGCCACAGACAGACGGAGACTATAAAAAAATCTTCACAGAACTTATAAAAAAGCAGATGATCGTACTCGGTCCTGATATAACACTTGCGAAGGTAAAAAATGTCCAAGGGATAGAAATAAATACAAGTGGAGAAGTGACAAATATAAATGGTGATGCGCAAGCGATTCTCCAACTCCTTATAAATCAGTTCGTAGAGCTTTCCGGAACAATTGTGAAAAAGACTATGGAGTCTATTCTGACAACATATCCCGGTGTGATGACTATCTCGAGTAATAATTTGACTCCTCATATTTCCACAGGGCCTTCACAGGTTGAACCTGTAAAACAGGTTCAAAATAATCCTCTGCCAGCACCTGTTATGGGGGCGAATCCTTTTTCTGATGGAGTTTCACAAAATCCGAGACAGTCAGAGCAGGCTCCGATAGAGGCCACTGCACCTGCAGTGGGTCTTGCGAAAGAAGATATGGAGAGTATTAATAAGGCATTGTCAGAATTGGGAAGCTCTTCTTTCTCACCAGCGCCAGGACTTGAAAATAAAACGAATGATGTGTCACAATGAAATTAGATTAAAAAACTGCCATGGATTTATTGCAAAACCTCCAATTTCTTACCATCCTCGTGCAGGGAGTTTCATTTGTCGCCGCCTTTGCTGCAATGGCTGCAGCAGTGATTATGTATCAGGTTACAAAAAAATTCGGGAGCGGGATTCTCGCACATGGATTTAAGACAATCGCAACAGGCGTACTGTTTCTTGCATTAGGGATTATTATCGACGCCGTGAATACGTACCTGCAGATTACGTATAGTGATCTCGCGTCTGTGGGAGTTTTTCTTATAAAGGGTGCATGCTTTGTGATCGGGACGTATATTATCGTGATTGGCAGTAAGAAAACCGCAGACAAGCTCGAAAATCTGACGAAATAGAATCTATAGTTTGACAAATCTTCTTTAATTTCAAATAATTTGCGCATTGTACTTCCAGAAGCATTACGTACATGCTGTGTGATGTTTTTCTGGGAATCGCACATTACCAATGTAGGTTAGGGAGGGGTTCTTCATGGCCAATGAGGAGTTCCATTAAGAAGGAGAGGTTTGATTTGCTTTCACGAGCCTCAGAACGGCCAGAGGCGACACATATGGTTGCTCGTGTTGCGCGGAGGATATCCGCAAGGCGTCTCAAAGTGCTTCAATCGAAACTAGGCGTGTCAGCGCCTGGTTCAGCTGGATTGAGCTACCCGTGTTCGGTCTTGTATTTGGCGAGTAGGAATCCTGGAGTTTTAGGAATTATCGAGACAATATCTGCAACTAAAATAGCTCAAGTATGAAGCAATCTGGTACGTCCAGGACTGGATGGAGCAGCTTGAAGATCTAGAAAAAACAAGAGTTCCTATTCTTCATTGGAAATTGATTAGAAGAATCCAGGGAGTATCAGAGAACGTAGTTTGTCGAAAAGTAGAGCTCAAGACAGTCCAAGAAAGATTCAAGATTATTAAGGATGCCATAGAGCAGGGAAAGAGCGCGCTCAACAGTGCAAGAGAAAAATTTCAGAAGGTTCAAGAAGAGTTTGAGCGTGATGGGGTGGATTTCGAGTCTCTTCATGATGAGCTTCTGGGCCTTCTTCCTGAGGCTACTGTTTATATTCAGAGATGGATGTCTGAAGTTCTTCAGGAGGTGTAAGCTCAACTCGAAAAGGAGTCAAAAGAGCGGCCCATTTTATCTTTAGGCGAAGAGCGCAAGTTTCTCCTTTGAGAGGAGGCGGAGTAACGTCGCTATCCCATCATAGCCTACATTCCCGTCCCATCGTTTCTTTTGAGGCGGTGGGACACCATCATCTTGATTCTTATTTCCTCGGAGTGCTACTCTTAATTTATGCTTGTTCCGTTTTTGTTTGCTTCGGTAGTATTGTTCGGATCACTTGCTGTCGTATTTTCATTTCTCTGGGAAAAGAATCGAAAGAGACTTTTTGAAACCCAAAAAGAATTAGGTAGGCAGTTGTATGAGTTAAATATTTTACATGAAGTAAATGATAAGATAGGATACAGCCTCAAAACGCAAGATATAGCAAGGACTATTGCAGTTACTGCAGAGCGTCTTTTTCCTCTTAAGACCGCTTCGTATGCAGTTGTTTCTGATGGGGAAATTATCTTTGAGAGTTTTATAAAAGACCACGTTTCTGATGGGTACATGAAAGAGGTAAAATCTATTATTCAGACTGCGCTTTTTACTCTTGATGATACATTAGAGCATTTCAAAATATCTGAGTATCCGGCAGTAATGATAGGTGAGAAAATACCATTGCGAAATAAAGATACATCTTTTGATGTGGTTCCAAATTCATATTTTAATATTCCGTTAGTGTTGAATAATAAATTTGTGGGGATTATCTCTATCACATCTCCGGAAAAAAGAATCTATCAGGATAAAGATATGAGTCTTCTCTATAAAATTGTAAATCAGACTCAGCTTGCGATAGGTCGGCTTGAGAATGTGATTGATACTGAGAAGGGGAAGATTCAATCTCTTATTTATAGCCTTTCTTCTGGTGCGATCCTTTTTATGATGGAGCAGGGACAGCTCAAACTGATAACCATCAATAATGCTGCACGAAGCTATTTGAGATTGAGCGGGCCAATTGATACAGATATTGTATTTTCTCAATTCCAGTATGAAGGGAATTTTGTGTTAGAAGTAAGAACAGTTATGAAAGAGAGAAAGCTGAAAGTGTTGCGGGGGATTGAGTTATTTGGAAAGCAGTTTAATCTTTCGATAAATCCTGTTTTTGATAATGCGACATTGCGAGTAATTGGTGTTGCGATAACTATGCAGGATGTGACGTTGGAATATGAGTCAGAGAGATTACGGGAGAATTTTACGAATATGATTGTCCACGAACTTCGTGCACCGCTTACATCCATAAAAGGCGGAATAGAACTTTTGAGTTCTGGAGAGATGTCTTCTGGGAATCGAAAAAAAATGATGGATACAATCCAATCTTCTTCTGAGCGAATGCTCAATGATATCAATCAGCTGCTTGATGCTGCGCGTATTCAGTCAGGGAAATTTGAGACAGAGCCAAAGCCTTCAGACATCATAAAATTGATCGAGGATCGGGTTAAAATGTTTCAGATTCTTGCCGAGAAGCGCCATATAACGATAGATTTTGAAAAAGATGGGGATGTACCCATTTTTCATTTTGATCCGCTCAGAATCGAGCAAATTTTCAATAATCTTCTTTCCAATGCGATTAAGTATAACCATGAAAATGGAAGAGTTTTGATCCGCATCTTTACCGATAAAAAGAACATTCATATTGTGGTGAGTGATACTGGTATAGGGATACCAAAAAGTCTTCAAAAGGAGCTGTTTACTAAGTTTTATCAAACGAGCATTCAGCACCGCGGGAGCGGAACAGGCCTTGGATTATTTATTACGAAAGCAGTCGTTGATGCGCATGGAGGGGTTATCTCTTTGGAATCACAAGAAGGACAAGGTACAACGATTGAATTTACTCTTCCGCTTGTAGGAGTAGAAAATTCATCAGAACCCGTTGTTTCTCGCGAGGGTATATATTTGAACTAGAAGACTGGAGTTGCAGTATAGGTGATAACTGTAGAATAACTTCCTGGGGGAACGCCTGCATCAGTAGACGCGGCGTACGCAACAGAAATTACTCCATTTCCAGTAACAAGTGAGTTACCAATAGGTCCTACTGCATCTGATGCAAGAGTAAGTGGTGCACTCTGTGTAGGCCACGCATACAGACAAATCGGATCTGTTGAACCCGAAATATACGTATTGCAGCTAGTACTTGCAGTAGAATTCCACGTGGCAGTAGTTACATCAAGTCCACACGGATGGATACCGAACCAATCTGAACTATTTGAAGGGAATGCGGTTGGAGTGGTAGAAGATGCGAGGAAAAATCCAGTGGTAGGATTGATAAGTTGACCGGATGATGTTGCTGATAGCGTATAGCCATTCGCAGCATTGGTGCTAATATTGATTCGTTGTGCTGCAATATTTCCTACTCTTACATCAATTCCTGATGGAGTATCTGCAAGGAGTCCAAGATTTATTTCAGTTGCGGTTGAATTGAGGCCCGAATTGGTAATTTCCGTTTGCAAGCATCCGGTCGTGTTTCCAAGGTTAACTGCTGAACCATTTCCGATTCCTGTAATTGCAAAGGTAAGAGAGGGATCAATAGACGCACGAACAGTAACAGAATCTATTGTGCCGATTGCAACGGTTGCAGAGTCGAGTTCTATGTCTGTTGCATCTCGGGTCTGGATAAATATTTTCCAGATATCTGCGGTTCCAGTGGTTGTAGTCTTTGTTGGATTGATGAGTGTCGGAGATTGAGTCGTACAATTTCCACCGGACTGTGCAGTGCAGCCAATAAGAATAGTTATTGTAGTGCCAGCCGGAACTGAGCCTGTTGTTTCACACATGATTTGTGGAGAAAAAACAAAGGAATTTGTATTACATGAAATGTTATGACTAGAAATTCCTCCTGGAAGTCCACCAGTGCTATTTAGCCCATTAAAGGCAAACGTAGTTGCAGAAGGAGAAGCAGAGTTATTCGCTGCTCCCGGAAATGTAAGGAGTATATCTCCACCAGCGGGGATTTCTGAGGCAGTAGTAAATCGTATGGTATGAGTTGAGGTAATTGGAACGAGCAATATATCATCTCCTGAAGTTGTATTCGTACCGATATCATCTCCGAGATAGATAGTAGAAAGCCCCGCAGATTGAGAAGATATAGGAATATCAGTTGCGAGAATTGTGCCTGTTGAGTGTCGGATTATTTGTGCAGAATCTGATGCAAGATAGAACGATCCGTTATTCAAAATTGTAATAGTCCGGTCATTAGAGGCTGCATTACTGGTAAAAGGAGAAGCTGCTGATGGGCGAGAAGTTGAGAGTGTGTCACGAGTATTGATAAGGTCTGCCGCATTCGCATGAGAGATTTTTACAAAAAAGAGAATTGCGGATATCATAAGTACAAAAATTATCTTCATTGTATTATTGTGCGCAGAAATAAAATCTTCTGTCAAACTATTTCCCTATTTTATGGTTGGTTGAGGCGTCGCTTCGGGTCGAGGATTTTTAGGTGTTTTTTTATTTCTTATGAGCACAACTGTGACTACGAGGATTGCGATAAGAAGTGCGATTCCTGCTGCAATTTTCCAAGGGAAGATGATGAATGATGCGGTTGCTTCAAGGGGGATATTGAGATCGCGACCAAATGCTGTGGAAAGTTCTGCCGTATAGCGCCCAACGCGAATCTTTGAATCTGAGAAAAACTCATTTTCATACAGGAGTGTTGCCTCTGGGAAGATGTTTCCGCCAGTGAATTCATGTCGTGCGATTTCTTTGCCAAACATATTCCGGATAATAATACTTCCGCTTGGTTTAATATGAAGCGGACCATTATTTTTAATTTCTGTAGAAACAGTTACAGGAGGATATTCAGAAAATCCTGGAATAGAAAAATTTACAACTTCAGCATCTTCTGTGATTGGTCCATCAATAGTTATGTAAAAGAGTGAAAGTGATTGGGTGTTTACTCCAGCACCGGTCCCTTCAACATCTAGAATATTAACTGGCTCATAGACTACTGCAGCGTATCTTCCGCCTGGTGCAGCATCAGCTGGCACCTGAAGAAAATAGCTTAGCTCCTTCGTAGTTCCTGCTGGAACAGTGAAGGAATTTGGCGTCACTGCAAGCCAAGTGGCAGCAGAATATTTTTCAGTTAAGGTTTCATCAGCAAGAAGATTTGGAGTTCCAATCTTATCTTCTACGATAAAGTCATGAATATTTGCCTGGAATGTGAGGTCAGTATTTCCTCCATTTGTAACTTTGAGAACCCCTTCAGCACGTTCTCCTGGGATAAGAGTATGCTCAATGGTTGGCGGAGATATTGTGATGCTTCTTTGAGGTGCTTCTTGTGCGAATACGATCTGAGCGAGAGCCACGAAGAAGAAGGAAATAAGGATTGCGGGGAGTGTTATTTTTATAAAATATTTTGCTTGAGCAGGATGTTTCATATTTTTATTATTTATTAATTTTTATATAATCTCAACTCTAGAATACTGGTGTTGCCACATACGTTATTACTGTTCTATATGATCCTGGGGGGATTCCCGGATCTACAGACGCGGCGTACGCAACAGAAATTACTCCATTTCCAGTAACAAGTGAGTTACCAATAGGTCCTACTGCATCTGATGCAAGAGTAAGTGGTGCACTCTGTGTAGGCCACGCATACAGACAAATCGGATCTGTTGAACCACTTACAAAGCTGCTACATGCAGTACTTGCAGTAGAATTCCACGTGGCAGTAGTTACATCAAGTCCACACGGATGAATACCGAACCAGTCAGCGCCACTTGAAGGGAATGCAGTCGGAGTGGTAGAGGAGTTAAGGAAAAATCCGGTTTCTGGGTTGATGAGTTGTCCGGATGATGTTGCAGCGAGAATATATCCTCCAGCAGCATTCGTGGTTATGTTGATTCTTTGTGCTGCAATATTTCCTACTTTTACATCAGTTCCTGATGGAGTATTAGCGAGGAGTCCAAGGTTTACCTCAGTAGAAGTAGAATCAATCCCAGCATTTGTTGTTTCCGTTTGCAAGCATCCGGTCGTGTTTCCGAGATTAATTGCTGATCCATTTCCAATCCCAGAAATAGTGAAGGAGAGTGTTGGATCTACAGTTGCCCGAACGGTAACAGATTCAATAGTGCCGATAGCAATAGTAGCGTTATCGAGATTCACATCAGATGCATCTCGAGTCTGAGCATTTATTTTCCAGACATCAGCAGTCCCAGCTGATGCAGTCTTTGTCGGGTTAATGAGTGTCGGTGTCTGGGCAGAGCAGTCACCAGCTGCAATAGTTGTGCAACCGATAAATATATCTACAACGCTTCCTGAGACAATGCTTCCACTATTAAGGGTAATGATGATCTCTGGTGAGTCCCCAGCGCTCGCAGGATTTGTGGCAGCGGCAGTAATATTTGCGGTGATATCCGTTCCATCATCTACTACGTGAATGAGTGTGGCAGCGTTCGTATCGAGGTCGTTGAACTGGAATGTAGAGGCAGAAGGAGAAGCTTCATTATTTGCATCTCCAGTCTCAAGTATTGGGAAGGTGAGTACAATGTCTCCAGAGGTAGGAATCGTTTGAGGTATAGTAAATTGGATTCTATGCATAGCAGTGATTGGTACAATGAGAACATCTGAGTCAGCTCCAGCCCCAGCGCCGACAGCCTCTGAAAAATACACAGTAGTGAGTGCTGCAGATTGTGAAGCGATAATTGTTGCTGCATCAATAAGTGCGCCACTTTGCCCTTGTCTGATTTGTGCAGAATCTGATGCAAGATAGAACGATCCATTATTCAGAATCGCTGCTGTAGTGTCAGTACCAGAAACATCTGAAGAAAAGGGTGAAGCGGCTGAAGGGCGAGATGTTGTAATAGTGTTACTTGCGTTTATAAGTGTTGCTGCGTGAGCATTTTTCGTGAAAACAAAAAGGAAGAGCCCTGTAATACCGATGCTTATGCCCAGCAAAGGCAGAAGAAGATAAATTCTAGAAATCATACAATATTATTTAAGACACATTTATATAGTCTTGTCAAGGAAAAAATATAAATTCATGATAAATGACCCCACGTAGTATATTAGGATAAATTGGGTTTTTTTTGGAAAAGTTTCATAGAGTGTATTGGCAGCGCGTATTTTTTATATAAATATGAGTCTATAGAAATCTGCACCAAAGAATGAATACAAGATTAGTGTTGGAATAGGAAGTAATCGTGGTGCATTGGATGTCGCTTTTTGAATTTGTCAAATATAATGAAAAGAAATTTCGGCTGTGTTTTCCAGAAGAGAAGTATAAGCAGTGCAATGAAAATCAGAAGAAGTGGTGCGAGAAACAGAATTCCCGGGAATCGGTCATCAATATCTTGTGCAAAACCGGTTATATCATCACGAATTTTTTCAGGAAGGGTAATCACCTCAAGGATAGCTTTATTTTCTGGATCTAGGGATGTTTTTTCACCAAGGACTCCACGAGATGAGAATGCATATGTTCCGGCGGGAGGGTTCTCGAAAATATATTCGTAGTATCCTGTTTCATCTGATTGAATAGTAACTGTTTCATTATTGAACTGAATATTTACTTGAGCATGTGGCATAGAATATCCAAATATCTGCGCGTTTTCTCCGACTGTTATAAGTTTTTTTGAAAGCCCAATAGTCGGTGGAAGGAAAATATCCTCGTATGTTTCGCCGTCGCGGGTAATTTTTTCTATTTCCACACAAGATTCGGACTCTCCAACTCTCCGAAAGTCTATCGCGGTAAAGCAGAATCCTGGAAAGTCATCTGTGATAAGGAGTTCTGAGATTGTAAAATGCCCATTCCCATCAGCAGTAGTTGAGCTCATAAAAATTCTCCGAAGCGTTTCTATGACTACGGATGCATTGGGAGATTGATAGCCGGTAACTGTTATAAATCTGTCACCTACGGTAGCGTTTACTGTTGTGTTCCCTGATTGCGATTTTTCCGGAAAAGTCATCGTCTGGGCGTGCAGTGGAGTCGTGATAGTAGTGAATAGTAGAACCGTACAAAAAAATACTGCTTTTCTCATACGATAAGTATTTCGTATTTTCGGGAAAGTCGCAAGTTGAATTTTCTATTTAAAGATGATGCGATAAAGATTTGGGGGAATGGATGAATCGTTAAAACTCGTAAGAATGACCATGCCAGCTCCATCCGGCCATGGTACAAGAAAATTATTGATAAATGGTCCAGCGTACACAGTTGTTTTATTGAATCCGTCATATTCTACCGAGTTAATCCTATTGTTTTCTATATAGTAGAGATGTCTGTTATCAGGATGCCAGATAAATTGTGGAAATTCTGTATCTTCAGTTTTTTCACGAAATAGATAATTTTTATCGTCTTTAATATTGTAAACATAAAGATTTCCCTCTACGACGTTTCGTACCTCAGGAGTAGAGTTTGTGCTCGGGATGGGCGGGTTGATTGCTATAGAGAGCGTTCCGGAAGCTGATGCTGTATAGAGAATATTGTCTTCTTCTGGTGAAAAGAGAGGATTTGCAAAATACTCTTTTGCAAGAATTCTAGCATTTTTCGGCATCGAGCGAAGTCGTTCATCGAGAATTTCTTCCATATCTTGTTTCCAGTTTTCACGAATAGTATCTGCACTTGCGGTAACGAGTAGTGGTGAAGGATTGAATTCATTTGTTCGCAACAAGTAGCTTCTTGCTGAACCACTTGCGGTAGGTGTTATGGTTGCGAGAAGCTCTGAGCTATCTGGTGAAAACTCGAGTGTCGCTTCTGAAAAGTTATCAATGAGATTACTACTGATTTGTCGGTGTGCATCTCCGATAGGCAGAAATCCTCGATTAAGATTCATGATATAAACGCCATTCAAATTTGCAGAAGCAGATGCTACGGTGTAGGCAAGTATTTGCCCCTTACTATCTGAAACGGGGTTTGAGATTCCTGTAGTCGTGAGATTGGTAAGTTGAGGAGCTTTTGGGAAAAGAAGTGCATTTGTTTCGGTAACCTGTTCGTTTTTTATTACTATTTCTTTTTCCCAAGGAAAATATCCATCCTTTTCAATCTTTACTGTATATTTGCCAGGTTTGAGATTTATTGTGTCATCTGTTGCGGTTGAAAGCTCGCCATCAATAAATGTCCGGGCGCCATCAGGGGAAGAGGTGATTACGAGCAATCCAGTTCCGGCAACAATTTGTCGCCCAGATTCGTCTTTTGTGATGCGGTAGCCCTTTCCATATGCTATTGCCCCAATCGCAACAATAGATATTACGAGAACAATCAGAATAGTCCTGAGCATCGGGCTTTTGACGTGTTTTACCATAGTTGTATAAGTATCTCGGAAATAATTTCAGGAATCAAGTCTTCGGGAGTAATAAAAGTGTATTATACCATATCAAATATTTTCTTTGGGATATACTCTTATTACCTATACTTGCAACGGATTTTATGTACTGTTATAGTAAATAATAGCTAGGCAAGAATGATATAGAAAGGTAGTATTTAGATATATTTCTACGTTTAGCATTTCGCGCATATTATTTTTATCACAATGTTTAGTAAACGAATAGGAATAGATTTAGGGACGGCGAATATGCTCGTGTATCTCGGTGGGCAGGGTGTTGTGTTGAATGAGCCGACAGTTGTTGCAGTACGCGCAGACACGAATCAAGTTGTTGCTGTAGGGCTCGAGGCAAAAGACATGCTTGGGAGAACACCAGGAAATATTGTTGCATCTCGACCGCTCAAAGACGGAGTGATCGCTGATTATCAGGTGACACAATCGATGCTTGAGTATTTTATCCAGAAAGTGTCAGGGAAATCTCGTTTGATAAAACCTGAAGTTATGGTGTGTATTCCTTCAGGAATTACTCAGGTAGAAAAACGGGCAGTGCTTGATGCGACTCATGCTGCGGGAGCTCGGGCGGTGTATTTAATAGAAGAGCCGTTAGCAGCTGCAATTGGTGCAAAAATTCCGATAGCTCAAGCGAGCGGGCATATGATTTTGGATAGTGGAGGCGGAACTACAGACGTTGCGGTGATTTCTTTGGGTGGGATTGTAAATCACGCATCTGTACGCGTTGGTGGCGATGCACTTCAGGAGGCAATGGTGAACTATGTCAGGAAGAAATTCGGAATATTGATTGGAGAGCGTTCATCTGAGGACATGAAAATAAAATTAGGAAATGCAATTCCTTCAGAAAGCTCTGAAAAAAAGATGGAGATTCGAGGCCGCGATAGTGTTTCTGGTTTGCCGCGGCAAGAAGAGATTACCGAAGGGCAAGTCTTTGAAGGGATCGAGCCGATCCTGAAAAAAATTATCTCAGCTATACGTGAGGTTTTTGAGAAGACTCCTCCAGAGTTGTCATCTGACATTATTGAGAAGGGGATAGTTCTTACCGGAGGCACTATGCTTTTGAGAAATATAGATAAATACATTACTCGTGAAACAGGAGTTCCAGCATATGTTGCTGAAGACCCATTGTATTGTGTGGTGCGTGGAACAGGGGTCGCTATAGAAAATTTAGAATTATATAAAAGAAGCATCAATAAAAAGTAGGAAAATCTATTTTATCTTATAAGTAAATATTATATCTATATTTGATTTTGAATATTTTGGGAAAATTTGTACATTTCATAATAAATAGAGGGTAGTTTTCACAATCTGGTCCTAAATTGTTCCAAATTGAGATGACTTATAGATATTATTATATTGATATATGTAAAATATCTAAAATTTGCAGTCTATTTTAGATTATATTGATATTTTGAGATAAATCTAGAGTATAAAAAGTGAACGAATTATAGTAAAATTGGTGAATTGTGCGATATGTATAAAGTCTTTTAGTATTATGAAGAGATTATCTGTGACTACATTATTAGGAGTTTCTCTTTCCACGGAAAAAAAGGATTATATCCTTTTAGAAATCATTAAAGGACTGAAGTATCGGAAGGATAAATTCTATATAGTAACCCCAAACCCAGAACTTATAATGATAGCTTTGAAGGATAAGGAGTATAGATCTGTCCTTAATCAGGCTCAATGGTCTCTTTCGGATGGTATTGGTGTGCTCATGGCAGCACGATTCCTCGGATTGGGCATCAAGAGTCGTCTTACTGGAGTAGATTTCATGCAAGAGTTAGTATCAAAATGTGCAGAACAGGGCTTAACGACGGGATTTTTTGGTGCAGCCCCGGGTGTAGCAGTGAAGACTTCCAGCTGCTTAAAAAAAATCTATCCAAATCTCAAAGTTGTATATGAAAATGATAAATGGGATATAAGAGAACTGAAAGGGAAGCATATAGACATGTTGTTTGTGGCATTGGGATCGCCAAAGCAAGAGAAGTGGATAGCGAAAAATCTCTCAAATCTTCCTGTAACCTCAGCGATGGGAGTCGGTGGTGCATTTGATTTTTTAAGTGGATCTGTTCCGCGTGCCCCAAAAATTATGAGGAGTATTGGGCTTGAGTGGCTGTTTCGACTTATTATTCAGCCGTGGAGGTTTAAAAGGCAAAAAGCACTTCCGATGTTTGTATTCAAAGTACTTCAAGAGCGTTTTTCTCCCTCAAAGTAATTAGTTCAAAAAGAGACATATATTGAAGAGTGAACATTATGGTTTTTCAAGTCATACTTTTTTCATATTTTAATAGAGAAGGTTTCGTTTTATCGAGAGATCTCCTCGCTTATTTCTGAATATACTGATTATTGTTCTTATTATATTATTTTGAAAAAATGTCTTTTTCTGGTGGATGTAAAAAGTAAATACGTTTTAAAAGCAGCAAGTTTTCATGGAGGAAATGGGTGAGACCTGGTAGTGTATTGATATAAAATATAGTATTAGAGTATTGTTTGATAGTACTTACGCTCAAATATATAGCAATATGAATCAATATATATTAAATAATATCATTTTGCTTTTTACTTTGTTTTTGCCCTTGACAATGTGTGGTTGTTTTACTACATTAGATACAGTAGGTTTAGTTAAGATTTAGAAAATGGCTAATCAAAAGATATCAATAGCAGAATTACCAGATCTCCTCACTGTCCGTGAAGTTGCCGAATTATTGCGAGTCTCTCCACTAACAATTAAACGATGGGGTAAGCGTGGCAAGCTCCCTGCGATTCGTATCAATTCTCGTGGTGATAGACGGTATAAAAAAGAAGCAGTATTATACCTTTTGGGTATTCAGCAAAAAACAGATTCGTAAATTCATCTAAGCTGCTTTCCTCCTAATCTTTTTTTTAAAATGTGCAGCGGAATTGTTGCATATCCTCTTATTTTATTTGGATATCTGTTTGTTGAGAGAGCTTCGGTGGAGCTTTTTCTTATGAAATGTTCACAGAATTTTTTCTGTAGTTTGAGTGAGATGGTAGAAGAAAAGAGAAGTTTGATATAGATAGCTTTAATTATCTATTAAAACGTGGTCGAGTCCCTTTATTTTTTCAGCATAGTCCATGTAGTTATGCACAAAATGTTTGTAGTCAGCTGGCGTATTGAATTGTGAAAGTACTGGGCTTGTGTTTGAGATATTCACCTCTTGCGAATTTGTGTACGTTGGAAAGTCAGACCAGCGGTATTTATCAGGATCATCTACGAGTCCCGCAAGGAATGGGTTTAGGTGAATGTAGCGGGTGACTTGTATGATTTCATCGCTTTTGACATGTGCGGCTTTAAAAGGGCCTTCAAATAAGCTACCGGAGCGTTTGTGGCGCTCATTAAAATACTTGGTGTACGCATTTGAGAGTTGCTTCATGATTAAGGATATTCCGCCGAGCTCTTTTTCGCCCAGTAATAAATGAAAATGGTTTGGCATGAGGCTATATGAGAGAAGCTCTACCTCTGAATGTCTATTTTTTGAGAGCATTCGTTTGGGGAGATTGGGCATTTTTTCAAGTGTTTCTTTGGGAAGTAGATATACTTTTAGATAGTAGAGAAAGGTTCTAAAATCCTCTTCATCTTCAAATATACTCCGTTTGTCTACGCCATAATTTGCGACGTGGTAGTATTCACCCTGCTTGAAGTCTCGTAAAACGTATTTTGATGGCATTTGAGGGGATTATAGCATACTCGTTAGCATGGGTGAAATCTATAAAATAGGTTGGCGTGTAGGGAAAAACAAGCTCTCTCCTTCTACACATGGTGCCCCTTTCCTCTTTTAGGGCTTTGATTTTGTTTTTTCCACGAACAGACGATAATATAAGAGTGCCATCTTTCCGTGGGACAAGTGCGTAAGAGAATTGTTAAAGAATTTGTATCTCGCCGAGTAGACGGGGAAGCGATCATCGTGAGTAAGTAGTGCAATATATTTGCCTCGATAATGTGGCGCAAGTATGCTAGATTTTACCTTAAAGTCAATATTATAGGATTATAAGAAAGATTATCCCTAGAATAATTCGATACCATCCAAATACCACAAAAGAATGCGTGGTTATATATTTGAGGAGCCATTTTATGGCGAATAGCGCTACGATAAACGAGAGCATGATTCCAGCTATCAGATATAGTATTTCTTTCTGAGAGAAAGATGGCGCAGTTTGAATAAGATCAAATCCACTCGCGGCAGCAATCGTCGGAAGTGCGAGAAGGAATGAGAATTCGGTCGCAGTTTTTCTATTCATCCCAAATAGCATTCCGCCAAAGATACTGGCACCAGAACGACTGACTCCTGGAATTATTGCGATGCTTTGGGTCAGACCTGTAATAAATGCCTGCCTGTTAGTGATATTTTGCAATTCTTGTGTAGATTTTCGTATGCCCCTTTCATACTTTTTGAGCTTGTGTTCTATAAAAATAATGAGAATTCCTCCAATAATAAGGCTGATTGATACAATTTGACTGCTTTCTAATAAGACACTTTTGAGAATAGGATAGAGAGTTGTCCCTACAATAATAGTCGGAGTCATGCCGAAGACAAGTTTTTTGAGGAGACTAGGATTTTGATATATTTGTTTCCAGTATAGATGTATTACTGCAAGTACTGCGCCGAGCTGGATAACGATTTGAAATGTTTTGAGAAAGTCAGTATTTGGGAGTGCCAAGAGATTTGAAGCAAGGATAAGGTGCCCAGTTGAAGATATAGGGAGAAATTCAGTGACCCCCTCTATGAGCGAGAGTATAGTAAGAGAGACAAGATCCATATGTTATTTTAGCAAAAATAGATATTTTTTGTGAGAATGTGATAGAAAAATATGAATTATTACTATACTGTAAGTTATATTTCTATATAAATAATGATAGATAAAATTTTCAGTATATTTGCTTGACTTTATTCTGGTTCTAGGGTATTCTGGCTATGGCTCTAAAGCTCTTTAAAACGCATAATTGTTTTTCTCTACGACTAATCAATACGAGTAATCTCAGTTTATTCGAGTGTACGGGCCATATATCTGTCAGCCTTGGTTGGCGGATGAGTCCTACTCACCTGGATATAAGGGGAAATCGATGCGTTATAAAGACTTGGGAGCCAGATATTATTCCTCAACATGTGATTCGTATTGTTTTGTTCACCTCAAATTAAGTTGATAACAAAATTCCCTCAAGTCTCTGATATAGATCGGTTGTAAATTGATGTAATTTGACTATATTTGATAATATATTCGTGAGGCTGAATGTATATACGTACCTCCTCTCTTTTTCAATAATTTGAGGCGAAGAAATAATTATTCTTTGAGAAGGAGATAAGGATAATTTTTTGTTATAATTTGAAAATTATTGTGCCGAAGTAACTCAGAGGTAGAGTAACTCTTTCGTAAAGAGTAAGTCGTGGGTTCAAATCCCACCTTCGGCTCATAAAATCTTATAGACTTACGTTCAAAAATAATCCCATAGTCATTGACATAATACTAATTATTTGATATACTTTACATCTGAATTTCCCCGATATAAATCCGTTTTGCATGGGTTATTAGTTGGGGGAATTGCTCTTTAACAGCCCTCTATGTTCTGCCTCATGAAGAGGACGCAAGAGATGCGTTTTCCTCGTGAGGCAGAAATCACACGTATTTACAATGAAAGGAGTCGATCAGTGTCTCAAAGACGCATAGTGCCTGCACAACACGAAATGGTGCAGGTGAGAGAACTTGAGGATGGCAAGTGGAGTATTTTGTGCTCCTGTGGATGGAGCACAAAAGTCCAAGGTGACCTACGAGCAATCGTAGAATACGAACATCATTTTCAACAAATGCAGGAGGAGTACTGCAATGCCTGTGGGGATCATGTCTCAAAATGTTTGGCAAGGAAGTTTGCCGAGGAGGCGTTGTGATTCGGTACAAGACTCAGGCGATGCAAGTTTCGGAAATAGTCCAAGAGGTTTATGCGCGGGACCTGCGCATAGACACAAATCAATCTCACCAATCCCATTCCTTCACCCAGTGTCTGCTGAGTTTTACAATTCAGCCGACCAAGACGGAGAAAGGGGAGATTGACATCCATTGCAGTCTGCAGTTAGTGCAGAGTCAATTTCAGGTACAACATGCCCTTTTCTTTGAGAAGGTCCAGTTAGTTCTCGTGAGAAAATCAGGTCGTGGCTACCCATATGTGACACGATTTGATAGCCAGGGTATGGCAATGTTCCCCGGACTTTTTCGGAGGAGCTATTCCTTTTTCCTTGCCGTATCTATCTGAACATGTCGACAATTCAGCTTGCTCTGGATTTTATTATCTCTTAGAAAAAGAGATAAGGGTGCATTATAACACCGATTTTCAGAGGAAATACGGTACCCTCATAGAGGGTAAAATTCGTGGTGGGAGATAGTTATTATCTGCTGTTCTCGTAGGAGATAATCTTTTATTTCCCACCACATTTCTTATTTGCAATAAATCTTGCAGGAAGGTATATAATATACTTTCGATTTGATTCAAATTATCTCTAATTTGCAAGATTAATTTCGAATCAGAAAGAGTACATTAACATCACTTCAAATTGCTCCATGAAAAGAGGAGGAGGATCTCTCGTCTTTTTCTCGTGGAGCAATACTTTTTGCTTTACGAATCACATGTTGGGAGGGAATTTATCAAGATAAGAGGTCGGGTAATAGTACGATCTTTTTTCTGCTGTGTAGAACAGGAATCAACCCCGCCACAATTCATAAAGAAGAGTGAAAGATTGCAATTCCAGCACTATTTAGCGCTGAGCTTGCGCTCTGATTCTGAACCACCATATTCTTTGATAGAGTATGGAGTATGGTTTCGAATTAGTACGTATCAGTACGATTCAAGACATACATGAGCGATTGTCGCGAGAAGGGATAGAAGAATGAACTCGATGCAGGTCATTTCAACCGAGGCTATGCAATCATCATCGCACCATCCTCAGACAGAACCATGGGAGCCGCCTATGGCTCTTATCGAGTCTCTAAGCATCCCTGTTTTTTATGGGGGTGATCTTGTCAATCTTCTTGATGAGAAGCCTTCTGAGAGAGGATTCCAAGTTTCTTGTGCAGCATACACAGTGCAGATCTCTCCTCACGTTTTCGATGAGAGGGGGTATATTTCTGAAGTCATAATCATCCTTGAGGGTGATAGTCTTCCAGTTCCTGTTTCTCTCCAGCCCATTCTTGAGTTGCAGAATAGTGAGTTCCAGAATGGTGAGCGAGAGGAAGGGCGAAATATCTGGCATTTTAAATGTCGTGATTTGCGGCCAGATAGAAATTGTCTGATGAGTGTTCGTTTTAGACCTTGTAAAGTCTGAGTCTATAAGCAAAAAGAATTGAGGTGGTGCCATTTTTAGTGGCGGGAGGAGTGCGACGTTAGTCGTTTTATGCAGAATTTTCTGTATATCTTTCCCGTCACTATTTCTTCCTAAATCCCTTAAAAATCGGAGTCTTCGGTTTAAATTTTTTTGAAAAAGCTCTTGACAGAGAGGAGAAGAGTGTGATTTTCTATAAGTAGATGTCTAGAATTGAGGATTTATCATACAGAGTATCTCCCGATGCTTTGGATCATTCGTCTCCTAGAGAAACAACCCCAGATTCGAACATGGAATCTCATCAATTGAGTTGCGAAGCTATTCAAGGGCGTGCAGCTAAAGTATTGAATGATGCGCTTGCGCTTCCGTTTTTAGAATCCCTTCAGGAAAGTGGAGAATGGATAAATGAGAATTCTTATAAAAATACATTTAAATTTCAGCTTAATAACGAAGATGAGGGAGAGGTGCAGGCAGCTTATAATAAGACTAAGTATGGCGAAGAGCTCTATATAGGGATGGTGGTAAATGGCGAGCATCATTTTGTGGATATATCTACGAAAGAAAATGGCATATTGGATGTCAAAGATGAACAAGGATTGTCGTTGCCAGATGAGGACTCATCAGAGCGCAGTTGGCAATTTCTCGAGACAGTGAACGGGTTAATTATTGGAGAGAAGATGATAGAGCCCGAACAAGAGGTCATTCTTCCAGCGCGAACACTAAGACCTCAGCCGTTGCATTCATATGCTGGATCTGATGATGCAAGGAGTTTTTATGGTATTTTTGAGTTTGATAAATAAATCCCTTAAGGTGTCCCTTCTGATACTGCAGTTCACCCCTTGACAAACCTATAATATTATATATAATTATTGTGTTCGTTGAGAATGCCAGAAGTAGTTCTGGCCTAGAAACACCACTAGGAGGGTGTGTTGCCGCCCAGGGATGAGTATAGTCAGAGACTCGAGGATAGCTCGAGTCAGATGACAGAAAAGCAGCGCGCTGTATATCTGGAACGCGAAGCAAATCGCTTCGCAGCCCGGAAAGGCGTGAGGTTAGCAGAGCGAAGCACGTCAATTCGTGCTATCTCGACGCCTTGTGGGGGAAAGCAAGGCTTCATCAGGCGAAGGTAGCTCTTTGCCAACGAACCGTGTGAAATATACTATTCCGACAATTGCTGTCGGATCAAGGATTTCTATCATGGAGAATTTATTTTTAGCCCCGTGCATATATTTTCGCACGGGGCTTTTTCTTTGTCTTTGAATATAGTTAGAAAATATCTTCTCTTGTCGAGCTAACTTCTATTTGTTAGAATTCTAGCAATGAAATTATCTCTTTCACGCGATATGCGATTTTCTATTATCTTTGGGCTTTTTATCGGGTTTATGATTGGGATGAATGTATTGGGTGCGAAAATTATCCCCTTCGGCCCGTTTGCGGTATCTGTAGCGTTTCTTATTGTACCATTATCATTTCTTATGACAGATATTGTAGAAGAGGTGTATGGTAAGAGAAAGGCTCAGGAGTTAGTTATTGCAGGAGTTGTAACACTTACGGTGTTTCTGGCATTCATTATATTTTTTGTATGGCTCCCTCCTGCGAGTCGATTTACTCAGGATGCAGAGTATAGTGCGATATTTGGGACATCTGCCAGAATAGTAGCCGCATCAATCGTTGCATTTTTGATATCTCAGTTTCATGATGTATGGTCGTTTAATTTTTGGAAAAAACAAACCGAGGGAAAATTCCTTTGGTTACGAACAAACGCTTCAACACTTCTTTCGCTAACTATTGACTCATTTGTGTTCATGTTCCTCGCATTTTATAAATTAACCCCTGAGTTTACTGGTGCTTTCATAATTCAAATGACTGTTCCGTATCTTATTTTTAAAATGATGTGGGGTGTAATGTCTTCTCCAATAGTATATGCTGGCGCAAATTGGCTAAAAGCAGGGAAATAAATGTGCCCTTTTTATATAAGTAAAAATATTGAGTTAATAGCAAAGGGGCTATCTCAAAGTTTGAATTATGTGAGCCCCTGACAGGAATCGAACCCGTATCAACGGTTTACAAAACCGCCGCTCTGCCGTTGAGCTACAGAGGCAATAGGGTAATTATAGCAAAAAAAATCTCTTTTCCAAACCAACGTGAGGATAAAATTAAGATATATTGCTATACTTTAAATATTATTGCTATACAATTAACTATAGTTAGATAGGAAGGTAGAATGTCTGGAGTCCAAAAAGGGGAGTAAGTGTTTGAAAAGTTGCGACTTGATTAATATTTCTTCGAGATGCTACCACTGAAAGTGCTGCTTGAGAAAAAGTAAGATCCAATGAGCGATAGTTTATAAGTGCTTTAACTGCTGCTTTTATTTCCCCTTCATCAGGGTATATAAGATTCATATCTGAGAGAGAGACAATTCGGAGGAAGTCTTTTGCTAGGTCTTGGCTCATGCGTTTATATATATCATTGTATACATCATTAATACTTAATATATCAACAAACACGCGATAATGTTCTTCTGAGAAATAGCGGAAAAATGCGACAGCTTGCTGATGTTTATCAGATGCTCTGTCAATATACGAATATATTGCATCCGGAGCTATAATAACTTTTTTTGATAATGCCATTTGGTCTATATGTCAACGGTTACTGCTCGTCCTTTTAACCTCAAAAATGGGTCAGCCGTAGTGAATTTTTTTTGTTGTGAGATTTTTCGGAATGGCGAGGTCTCTTTTTTGCTTCGTGGTTCAAAGTCGCGCATGAAATGCTGAAGATCTTGTTCTTTTATCCGAACATTTCCACCGAGACGTACCGCCTTCAATACACCTTCGCGAATATATCGGCGAATTGTAAGTGGGTGGACTTTCATGATAAAGGCTGCTTGATTTACATTATAAAAATTATCCATAATTTTAACTATACAATATTATGCAATTATATACAATATTATGCAAAATAAAACTATATTTGACCCCTTCAACTGAACCTGATTGAATGGGTATATTCTAGAAAACTATGAAAGTAATAATCGGCTCATTGAGGCAAAATAGAAAATTTTTCACACATCCCAAAAGAATAGCATTTCTTTTTATCGCATCATTTCTTCTCGCATCATTTTTTCTTGTAGAAGGACCACATGTTCATGCCGACGGGGCTAGTGTGGCATATCTTGAGCAAGTCACTGATTCAATGAGATGAAAATTAAGCAAAAGTTTGAAATTGTAGTCGTTTCAGAAAATATTGAAATCTTTGATCTCATGATGGAGGAGTTTTCCTATGATCGATTGGAATCTATGCCGAAATTTGACAATGAAATTAAAAGGATTGATTAGATAGCTATGGAACTATTTACTTATAAAGCAATTATGAAAGGGGGTGAGGTGTAGTGGCAGCTGTTGTAAAAAATGCAAAAAAACACGCCCGCCAACTCGTATATTTCTTTTTAGCAAGCTACGCAAAGTAGTTGGTTAAACCGATTTTACATGTGCAGTCCGTGAGAAGTAAGATTTCATAGCCCCTTTAAAAAAATCTTGCCCAGAATAAAAAAACTTGCTTCTTATTTCGATTACCTCTCATGGACTGCGGCGGCTTAGATGATAAGCAGATAATTTGACTCTTTATTTTTAAGAATCCATAATATGGATCAATGACAGAGAACTCTCATACGTTTGAAATAAGTGTCCGCTTGATGTTTATAGTTCTTGCCATCCCTCTCTTTTTCTTCTTGGGTGGTGTGGTATTCTTTTCTCCTCAGATTATTCAGCGATTCAATCTCAAATCTCAAAATATTCAACAAGCCGGCTCTTCAGAGGATATTGAAGTGCTTCTCCGGGAAGTAGAGGAGAAATACCTTTTGCCAGATGAAGTGCCGACAATCGCGACAGTTAATGATCGTGAAAATCTTCCTGATGATAATTTTTTTCACAAAGCACAGAATGGGGATAGGATATTACTTTATAGAAACTCTCAACTGGGCGTAATCTATCGGCCTACTATTAAAAAAGTTGTACATGCTGGACATTATTCCCCAGAGGGTATTGGAGAAAGTGCGCGTATTACACCTACGCCGGAAGAATTTCAGGAGGTGGGTGTGCTGATCCTGAACGGAACAAATACCGTAGGAATTACTCAGGACGCGACGGAACAGTTAGAAGAACTGGAATTTGTGACAGTGGACGATAGGTTGGATGCAAATGATAAACCATATGAAAAGACAATGATCGTAACTTCTGATAAAGAATTTGAGCATGAGGCAGAGCGAATTTCTGAAGTTATTGGAGGGGAAATTGTTTCTGAATTGCCAGAAGGAGAGTCGAGTGAGAGTAGGATCGTAATAATTCTCGGATATGATTTCGTGAAAAGTCTTGAGTGATTTTTGTTTCAAGTATATCAATGAGTGAGAATAAGGAGGGAGAATAAATAATGCACGGCGTGAAAACCGACGAGTGCTTTTTGGCACATATATTTAAACTCCCTCCAGGTCTGGTTCGGTCTTGAGTATTTCTCTACTTCATGCAACAAGAATCACAAAATGATTTTCTGTTGTGATGCGTAGAGTAGATACTCATCAAATTACAGGTTTTACTCCTTGAGTAGGGATGCGCAGCCTATGAATGCTATCCCTACGAGCGTAATGATTACGCTTAGAATGATCAACATGTCTATATCAGGTAATCCAGTGAGAAGGAATGATTGCCCAAAAAAGAACCCTAAGAATCCAAGGAATATAAGGCCCCCTTTTTTGGGATCATTAAGTTTATCCATTCTCTTCACCAGTAAGTACTGGAAAGGCTGCGGAATCCAGCTTGCGAATAAGGATTTTCACAGTAACATTGTACTTCGTGAGGTTGTATTTTTTCAGCAAAGCACTTATGCTTTCTGCTTGGACGAATCCCTCGTCTTCCCCCCTCTCATCCCAGTCTACAAAATACGGCTTTTGATCTAGTGAGATCTTTTCCATATGCTCTGTCGCAAATATTCGGATCATCTCCTTTATCTGGATTCTTCCGTTTTCGGAAAGATCCGAATCAATCGGTACAAAGAACTTAAGGTCGACTGCGATCTTCTCCGAAATGGGGATTTCTTGCAGTTCTACAACGAGTGTCTCAGCCTCTGTTTCCTTATCTATATCCATTTGTTCCTGCTCCATGGCAAGCATTTGGATTATCTCTTTGAATTGGATTCTTTTGTTTTCAGAGAGATCTTTAGAAGTGGATGTGAAGAATCGGAAGTCACTTGTAACATTTTCTCCAGCTGAGATTTTTTGCAGTTCTACGAGTGTTTCAGCCTCTGTTTTCTTGTTCACGTTTTCCCCCAGTAGATTTGAATTATGTGACCTGAACCAGGTTGTAAAAGAACGACCTAGTCTTAATAGTTGGTTTGCGCTATAGCTTTGTGAGCTATGATACCTCCTATAACTTAAGTCTGGACTCGATTCTATCAAATATAGAAACAATCTTCAAGACTATGAGACAAAATATGAAAATGAGATATTTGCAGTATTGGGTGGGAAAAAGGGTGGTAGATACATCTACCACCCTTTCGGTTAATCGTATCGCCTATTTTGGAGATGAAGTGTTGAGCTCCTCCAATATCGTAATTGGACAACGGATGACAATAGGTGGTTCTGGCCTTGGAAATTTAGTACTGTATTTTGCTTTGAGTGTGCTCAGTAGGTACTTAATTCCGTCAACTTCTGTTTCTTTTTTCCAGAAACAATGGCTTTGAAACGCAACGATAAGTGCATGATTTTTATGTCTTCTCGATGGATATGAGAGTTCTTTTGCATCATGCTGCTTGATAAATTTGACGTTTTTCTCCTTTTTGTTTGCCATGATGACAAGCGTCGTAAATGTTTGGAGAGAGATTCGGTTCTGCATTATGGCCTCCTTGAGCCTGAATTAAGAGCTTTGAGAATGTGTATTGGTGGAGAGTGATAGTGATTTTAGACCTTATCTTCTCCTTCTATAGTAGTCCGGTAATTACAGTAGATGCAGAAGGGAATAAATAGACCACCCATGAAAATGTACTGGATGCCCCAGGGAATTCCTTCGGAGAATAACACGCTGCCATACAGAATGAACCCCATGCCTAACAGCGAAAATGCACAAATAGCAAAATTGGGGAATGCGAATCTATTAAGAATGAGCAAGGAAATAAGCCAAATAATGACCATGATAGATCCGATAAACCCAAAGATGCATGCTGCGATGAAAAGAGTAGCTTCAATCATAGTTTCCTCTTGTCCTGGTGTCTCTCTTTGGTAGATTGAGCCGAGAGATTCTCGTCTTCTATCTGAGTTGGTGCGATACGATTATTAAAGAGCGTTTCAAAAAATATTTATGCAAAAAGAATATTTTTTGAAGGAACTGATGGTGCGATTGTACCGAGATTATCATATAAAGTCAACACTATAAGATTCATAATGGCTAAGGAGAATGTATTGCACATTTTTAGGAAATTCTGAGGAGTTAGTGGGGATTATGCCTTCGCATTCTGTTGAGAGCGCAAGAAATGACAAGATATTTTAAACACGATGATATCCAAGTTTAAGGGTGTAAGAATGAGTCAAATCAGGTTTAAGAAGCTATCTATAGCCTATAATTTAATATCCATCTTATAATAAAACTTATCCACGAGTTATTAGTATCCTGTAGTTAATAGGGTGATAATTCTCTTTCACGCTTGGCATTCTATTATAGGTCACTATATTATTGAGTGATGTTTTTTAGAAGGTATAGTAAGGATGGAGATTTGCAATCTGTAGTATTTTGGCGAGGTGAGATGTGCTGCGAGTAGGATTTGAACCTACGTAGCCCAAACGGGCGACAGATTTACAGTCTGTTGCGATTGACCGCTCCGCCATCGCAGCAAGGCTTCTATTTTACAGGAGATATGGTTTTGCTTCAAGGTTTGAAATATCCTACAATGAGCACATGATACTAATAGGAATTTTAGGTAGGATTGGAAGTGGAAAAGATTTGTTCTCTGAGTACTTGCCAGAAATTGCAGGTGATAAAAAGATACTCGTAATGCGCTTTTCTGATTTATTGAAAGAGACATTGGATTTATGGAACCTACCTCAAACACGCCATAATTTACAATATTTAGCGATAACAATGAGCAGGCAATTTGGTGAAGGAGTATTGACTCATGCAGTAAAGAGGCGGATAGAGAGCAAAGAGGCGGATATAGTGATTTTAGGAGGCGTTCGATGGGAAAGTGATGTAGAATTTGTGAGGAGCTTTAAGAAAAATTACCTAGTATATATAGTGGCAGATCAGAAAATCCGGTATGAGCGGATTAAAAAACGCTCAGAAAAAATTGGAGAAAAGAATATATCATTTGAAAGGTTTTTAGCTGAGGATGATGAGCCTACAGAAACACACATTTCAGATTTTGGTATGAGCGCAGACGTTATTATTGAAAATAATTCCAGCTTGAAAGAATATAAGGCAAAGATACAGGATTTTTATAATACTTATCTTGCGAAGAGCTCCTCGTAGATCTCGTTTCTTATCTGGAGAATAGATTTTGAATACTTTCCCAAATTGAGCGGAATACATTAAAGACTTGCGTGATAAGAGAAAAAGATTCTTCATGCTTTCTGTCTAATGCAAGGCCCGGTTGTGTTGAAGATTGTGCTGGGGAGGGGGTCGGTGAGATCAGAGATTTTACTGGAGTTATTTCTGCGTTTTCATGACGATTTGTATGAGTAGTAGTCTCATTGAAAGTATTTGCAACGAGGAGCGTTGCTGTTGTATAGGGTCCGGTATTACCTGCAAAATCTCTCCCGGTAAGCTGTAGTCGGTAGGTTCCTGCTGCGAGCGGCTCAGGAAACTCTAAAGAGAATGGAGACCATTTTGCAGAAGAATTTTCACCCCGTGATGCTTTATCGTGTGTATTCTCCCAATAATTTTCATTGATGATAAGGGTTCGGGTGCTATGGGGGATATAGATGCCAGAAGCATTTTCTTTTTCGATGATTACTTCAACATGTGAAGGTCCGGATACAACCATTTTTTCTTCAATATCTCCGGTCAGCGAGTCAGTAATAGTCCCAAAAATCCTAGGACTTATTGAGGTGGTTCTGAGCGGGGGAGATTGAAGTGAATTATCAACCTGTGTAAGTGTGATTTCTGGCCCTTTTCGGTCGAGAAATATTGTATGTGTTTCAGTCCTTATATTCCCTGCATTATCTATAGCGCTTACTGACCAGTTTATTCTTCCTTCTTTTAGCTTCCCGTTATTTTTTCCTGAACTCCAGCTTGAAGAAGATTTGGTATGAACAGAGATATAGTTATTAGAGGTATCGGAATCGGAGAAGTTCTCATAGCGAATAATGTATGAGTCAGTTTCAAGATCAGTCGTACGAGAGACGGGGATATTATCAATACTGAAATCTCCGCTATCTCCGTTATCAATTCTTAGCTTATATTTGGAGAGTTTTGATGCTTTGTCTTCCGTGTCGGCAACTTTCCAGCGAAATGTAGGCCTTTCATTATTAGTATACGTATTATCTCGCGGGTTTTCTAGGCTAAATGCATTAGGTTCTGTCTGATCAAGCGTAATAGAGTCAGAATATACGGGTGACTCATTATTCAGTGAGTTTCTGAACTTAATATAGATTGTTTTTATTCCATCTAAGAGATCCGAGAACGTCCAGATCTTGCTTGGTGTATATGCTTCATAATTTGCGCCACTAAAATCACTATTTTCAGATAAAATCATAGAGAGATCGGCATCATCATCAAATTCGTCTGATGCAAATATTGATAATGTAGCAGATGTATCATTTGTATATACAGCATCGAGATTTATTGTAATAGAGCCAGTTGGTGCACTGGTGCTAATAATCACAGTTCCATGCATAGAATAAGCAGATTCGTTGCCTGCGGCATCAATTGCCTTTACTCTTAAGTTCCAAGTTCCTCCAGGTAGAGGAGTTGTGTGGGTGTAGGAGTTTTCTTCTATCGTAGCGGACTTTACATCAGTTATAAATGTAGGATCTTGTGACCACTGAAGTATATACGGCATATCAGAAAGATCTGACCCTGTATCTGTAGATGCATTCCACGTCCATTTTGGGGCCGTGTTATTTGTTGGAGATGCGGTAGTGGGAGTGCCGGGAATTGATGGGGTAGTTGTATCAATGATAAAAGCTACATTGCCAGAATTTGCCGTTGTGTAACTTGATTCGGAAGAAGAGCTGTCGATTGTTTTAACACGCCAATAGTAGCTTCCATCAGAAAGTTTTTGGCCTTGAGATCCAGTAGAATAATTTCCCGATCCGGCAATTTGTCCCACTGTAAATGAGTTCACGCCTTGATTTTCTAACGCTGAAGTGTAGTCAGTAATGGGCGAAGAGAAGTCGGATGAATCATCAACTTGAATGCGATATCCAACAGTATCAGATTCATCAGGATCTGAGAGCGTAAAGGTGAAGGTAGGCGAGTTGTCATTCGTGTAATCTCCATTTATTTGACCTTCTAAAGAGGAGGGGGTAAGGGGACTATTGTTAATAGAAAATGAGTTGAATTGGATGAGCCCAGCGCCTACTGTAAACGGAGATGTTTCATACCACGCGATGGGAAGAATGCCACCGATAGATTTTTTGAGAAGTTGGATGGGTCCGGTCCGTGGGTATGCCCAGAAGTCATCGGCATTTGGGGTTGTGGCGTATGGTGTAGTGACTCTGGCACGAGTATAGTAGTATGTTCCTGGTGCATTTGTGTTGTCGAGCTCTGTTTCTGCCCAGTCAGTTGGTGGTGCAAAATTTATCTCATAATCTAGTGCAAAATTAGCAAAGTTTGGATTATATGTGCTGAATGTAGTTAAGGTAGTCCATTCAGATCCGTCCCAGTATTCGTAAGTGAGAGTTCCTTCAGTACCTCTCGAGTTAACGATACCAGAGATAGACCGATATTTTTCTGTAAGTCCGAAATACACGGCATCATCTATTTCGCTTACCAGGGGTACGCCTCCGGGGCCATTAGATAGAGCGGACACATCAGTATATATACCATTGGCATGAGTAAAAACTTTATTATAAGCGCGATCTGAGGTATTGAGTACAACTTCGTTTTCGAAGTCTGCCGACTCAAAGGGTGGGGTTCCTTTTCTATATACGACCCTCCCAATTACTGTTGAAATACCAACACCTGCTCTGTGTCTTCCTTGATAGAATATCCATATATTAGTGCCATCTGTGGTGATGCTTGGGGAGTGTCCCCCTGCATGGCCGGCCCCACTTATCGTGAGAGGTGATGACCATGTAGAGCCATCAAAGTTTCGGTATGTCACAATCGTATTGTTGCTTGTTCCAGCAGCGCCATAAACGAGATGGATGTGTTCGTTATTATCTACTGTTACGGCAAATGAAGAGCTTGTAGAAGTAGTGGTTGTAATAGTTTCGGCAGGACTCCAAGAATTAAGATCATCACCATCGGATCGATGTCTCCACTGAATGCTATTTTGACCGTCATATGCAGTATACAAAACTCCGATATGGGGCCCATAGCGCACGATTGCTGGGCGGTGCGTGAGACTACTTGCGTCTGGCGTGTCAAGCTCAGCACTCAGATTCCATGTTGGTGAAGAACTGAGATTGTCTGAATAATATGCTCGTACAGATTTATTCTCTCCAAAGTGTCGATACGCAAACCATAATCGAGTTTCATCTTCGATTTCTACAACGGCGTAAGAATGTGTATTAGAGCCATTTCCTTCTACGATGACTTGTGCATTTTCCATTTCCCATGTAGATCCAGATCCTTTTGTAAATTTCCTATAGGCAATATTTTCTCCTGAATAGATAAGATAGATATTGTCATTATTATCTGTTACAGCGGCAGCATAATAATATCGGCTATTATTCGTGTCAATTATGTCCTGACAGGTCCATGTATTTCCGTTATCAGTAGACATAAACCAAGATGGTCCAGCAGTTAGAATGCCATCACACACATTCATGGCTCCTGTGAGCGTGGCTCCAAAAAGATGCAATGTCCCATCGGATGTGCGAACCATTCTACGATTATTGGGTGCATCAGTTGATATTTCATCAGAAACCCACCCAATACGAGAGGTTGGATTTGAAGCAGCCTTAATAGAAAGAGGGAGCATAAGAGGAGCAAGTGTATTTATTAGAAGTGTCGTAAGGAGCACGAAAAATAATTTCTTTTTATAACGATAAATTCTGCTCACGAGTTCAAGCATAGCATAAACAGGAGTTAATTTTCAAGCTCAATGAATTGAAAAAAAATGTATTCTAGTAATAGATCAATGGGTGAGGGTGGTTTTTCAATTTTCTTCTTGCTAAAATAGCTTACTCTAGCCGACATGGCTCAGTGGTAGAGCGTGTTCTTGGTAAGAACAAGGTCGTGGGTTCGATTCCCACTGTCGGCTCAGGTTTCTACCCAAAATCTGAGAGATTTTATGGGTTCGAGATTGCTTTTCAAAAGTAATATTTTTTTGGAGAGGTTGTGGGTAAGGAGTTTTTTTTATTCCTGATAGAGGGTTAATTTTGAGATTGGAAATATACAGAAAAAGGAAGTTGGAGAACACCCTCAAATAACCTTGCTAATTGTCTATTTTTAATTTATAATTGCTTCCATGGCAAAGAAAGGTACGCGGATTAAAATTGGGCTTGATTGTAAGACCTGTAAAAGACGAAATTATATAACGAGCAGAAACAAGATAAATACACCTGAAAAATTGGCGTTGGTAAAATACTGTCCAAATTGCAAGAAAAAAACTGAGCACAAAGAAGTAGAAAAGCTCAAGTAAAATCCTCCTAGATAAATATCAGCGCAAAAAATGCGAACGATGCTCCTAATAAGCTTCCGCCAATTACATCTGTAGTCCAGTGTTCACCGAGTGATACACGGGATAATAGTACAATAAATAAAAGCACACACGTTCCCAGAAAAATTAACACCTTAAAAATCCTGGGAAGTTTCTGGACCTTAAACACCAGAAACGTAATGATGATAGAGAGAAATACTGCACGTAATGAATGCCCGGATGGGTAGGATCCTTCGGTAAATACGTGGAGCCCTGGGAAGTCGCTGAATTGAGATCGCAGGAACATTCGCGGTGGGCCAGCGTGCTCTATCATAGTTTTAAAAATAATTTCTATAATATGTGCGAGGGCAAAGAGAAGAAATGGGATAATTCCAAAAATTCGCCGTCTCCAGATAAGGATTCCTACGAGAGCTGCAATAGTGTATTCGAACCGTCCGAGAACAGATAATGCTGAGAAAAATCCATCTAGTCGTATCGGGATCCTGTCTTGAAGCTTTACCGTGATATCGAAATCAAATGGAATAAAAACATTTTTATTTACAAGATACGTGAAGAGAGTGAAGAGCATAAAGAGAAAAATAGAAGCAGCTAGGTACCATTTCCAGTTTTTATCAATAGTGATTTGTTTTTGCGTGAATCGTTTCAGAAAATTGTCCACTATTTATCATAGCAGAATCTAAAATAGAGGCAAAGAGAGTGATTATGCGTTTTCTTTTCGATTTTTGACCTGAATAAGTCCATGTTTTTGAAGATATGCATACCGTGCGATTTTGTGATAAAAGGATTTTGCGCCAAGTCTTTTACTAACATTCCTACTGTGTATCTCAACAGTTTTTGTGCTAATTTGTAGGGAGTCTGCAATTCCTTTTACTCTTTTTCCCTGAAGGAGCCCTTTCATGTATTCATCTTGACGCGCAGTGAGTGTTAAGGGGGTTTGTAGTTCAGTATCTAATTCATGGTTAATGTAGTTGTTCATTATTCCATCATAAATAAGAGCAGTCAAAACTACTGAAGATGAGATTTGGGGATCGCTCGTTTTATCCATCCCGATTTTTGCAACTCCCCTAATATGATGCTCGACAGTTTTTTCAGAAATCCCTAATGCGTCTGCCTGTTCTTCATGGGTAAATCCATCTGCTACATATTGCAGAACGTCTTGCTCTCTGGGAGTAAGCATTTTAAATGGCACGTTTTCGGGATGGTTAAAGTTGTGGGAGACGTACGATTCCTTCATTGAGATTATGGTTTACTTGAGCCCAATTATAGCATATAATGGGAGCTCTATAGGGGTATAGTTAAACGGTATAACGGAGGTCTCCAAAACCTCTATTGAGGGTTCGATTCCTTCTGCCCCTGCATATAAAATTAGCTCGACTCCTTTCTCTATAGCGAAAAATTCTAAGAGAATTTTTTAAGTATTTCATCAATCTCACTCATTGCAAGGTCATTGAGTGTTGGGGTGCTGTCGATTTTTTTATGCAAATATTGTGCGCGATTTTCCCAATAATATAATATTCCATCTAAATCAGGACTTTTGAAAACCTTGATATGATTCAGGTATCCTCGCATGAGTTTTGGCATATAGGAGCCCTGTTTTTTAAAGAACGCAGTATATGTTTGATCATTATTTGCAGTTGTTTCCATCTGTTTGTAAGTTTGCGTATCGAGAATTTCAATTGGATTAATTTCGTTATCGAGTTGGGTTTTTTCTAGGAGTGTTCCTTCGACTGAGTTATTCATGCGTGCTACGAGCGTATTGAGGTCGAATTGTTTATCTTGCAAAGTTTCTTCAAGACTCATTATGGAGTTCCCGATAGCAATGGTGTTCATTTCGCGTGAGGCCTCATGGGTTAATTTTCGCCGAAAAGACTGTGCGTTTTCTCTTGATGTGGGCATGCCGAATTTTTGGATGAGTTCATCATTAATTCTCCGTACTTCTTCAGAAGCATAATGGGTCATTCTTTCTGCAAGAAATTTAGTAGGGGATTCAAAATTGCGCTTTCGTTCCTGCTCGTTTGCTACTTGACTATATAGGTCCTCATGAGGGGGATAGTTATTGTAAAAATTCTCGATGCTCATAAGAAGTATTATAATATGAAAACTCACCTTCATCAAGGGTAGGGTTATGATGGATTCTCGCTGATTGTATACGACTTTTCACGGAGTTAATTTTCACAGATTTTTTAAATAGTGTGGATAACTATCGTTTATAAGATATCCTCAATATCGTTACATAATAATGATTTAATAAGGTAAGAGGAATCGCATACTTTTTTATTTTTATTATATTTTTTTTAGTTTTTTTAATTATCATATTCTTATTTTGACAAAATCTATTAAATTTGTGATACTGCAAAAATGTTGTCCCAGAGAATTTCGTGGATTGATATCGCGCGTGGAATTGGGATTATTTTAGTCATTCATGGACATTCACTATCCGCTGATAGTTATCGGCATCTTATTTATGCATTTCATATGCCGCTTTTTTTCTTTATTTCGGGACTCGTATTTAACTATGTAAAAAATGACAACGTAGGGAGAGTCATCCAAAAGTCTATTAAAGCGATTTTGGTGCCCTATTTCGGTTTTGCAATTCTGACATATGTTCTGTGGATCGTAAATAACAATATTACTTATCTTAATCCTCCCCTAGTAGTTCAACACATGACAGGAATTTTGTATGGGAATAGTAGTAGTATATTTTTTAATATCGTGCTGTGGTTTTTGCCATGTTTATTTATCACGAAGGTAGGATTTGCCGCATTTACGCGATATGTGAGAAAAACTTCTCTGCTTATTATTGCGCTTATTGTGGTTTCAGTTTTGGGGTTTGGGGTATCACTCATGTTTCCAGATCTTATGCTTCCATTTGGTGTTGAGACTGCGCTTTCTGCTGTAGTGTTTTTTGGGGCTGGATCTGTGATTACTACAAAGTTTCCGGCAGTTCTTGACTCTCTGATAGATAGCAGAAGGGTACGATTTTTTATCGGATCACTGCTGCTCTGTGTGATTCTCGGGAGTGTTCACTTCGCGCTGTATGGAAAGCAGATTGATATGCGGATGAATAATTTGAATAATTATATATTGTTTTATGGAGCTTCTTTGAGCGGGATTTTTGCAGTTATTGCAATGAGTAAGATAATTCAGAAGAATTACGCACTAGAAGTAATTGGGAAGTATTCTCTTGTATTATTTGCACTCCATCCGCTCACGTTATTTTATTTCAACAATATTGCAAGTTCACTTATTAGCTCAGAAGGGGTAAGCGCAATACGAGATGTGTATCTCTCCCCTGCATTTACTATTTTTTCTATTGGGAGCATTTTGGCGCTTTTGTATGTTTGGAAACGGTCACGAAAAGCTATTGCTCCTGTTCGTGTATAGAAGGAATATCTCTTGTTGATAGATTCGTATAATAATTGAGTTGGTCATTCGTAAATCCTTGACGTTTCATATCATATATTTGCTCGAGATCCCCAAGATTTCTTTCATAAAGAGAATCATAATAATAGAGAAAATGTTTTGCCATACTTTTCCATTCTCGTGCTACTAGAGGAAGGGTATATCCGGTAAGACCAAGTAGGTGCTCATCTGCGTGAGCATATTTTTGAAAATTGGCAGGAAATTTACTGTTACGCCTATTAAAGAATGAAGCATAGCTTGGATCATTTCTATACGTTTCGTAAAATGTTTGTAGCTCTTTTTCAGAAAGAGAATACTTTTTTTCTCTAGTGCTATCTGCTGCAGGAAGATTTGGAATAGCAGTTCCAACAAGACTTTGGTTTGTTCGCTCAATAAAGGATTCCAAATCAAAAATTCCTTTATCCATGATATTATCTAGTTCGAGGATAATATTTCCAAACACACTTGCTGCATATTCAATCCGGGCTTCATCTCGGAAAACGTATCCTCGTGCAAGGTCAACCAATTTATCATCCTCTCGCTCATAGTTTTGTGAGTAGCTGCGCATGCCCTGATGTGCTTTATCGATCAGTGTTTCAGTAAGAAAGATTATGGGAGAGCGTGTTTCATAATTTCTTCGTGCTTCATTCGATAATTCTAAGAGTTCTTTATTTTGGGAAGTATTTGATTCAAGAAAAAGTTCTGCGCTCATAACGCTGAATTGTACCAGATGATATTTTTTCGAGCAAGATAATTTGAAGCAATTATTTTTTCCTGCTATAAAAAGGTATGCATATTCTTTCTGATTTTAAATTCGAAATACCATTATGGAAGGCAGGTTTGCAGGTTTTAGGAATAGATGAGGCAGGGCGTGGGGCATTTGCAGGGCCTCTTGCGGTCGCAGGAGTTTTATTTGATAAGATTCATGCTGAAAAATTATTGGCGTTCGAGATTAATGATTCGAAGTTACTCTCTGAAAAAAAACGAGAATTACTTTTTCAGGAAATTACTACTCATGCACTCTTCTCTCATGTAGAGCTTATTGATCTTTCTAGTATAAATACAATGGGTATTGGAAGAGCAACTACGCTTGGTATGCAAAGAGTTTATGAAAAGGCTGCAGAGGATTTCCAGAACTTGCATATGCTTATTGATGCGTTTTCAATTCCAGGTAATGCCTTACAGACGCCAATTGTTAAGGGAGACAGAGTAAGTGTTAGTATTGCAGCTGCTTCGATTCTTGCGAAGGTTACACGGGATAGACACATGAAACATCTTGCACGAGAATACTCACAATATGGATGGGATAAGAATAAAGGATATGGAACGGCAGATCATAGAAATGCATTAGGATATTTCGGGGCGACGGCTCATCATAGGACTAAATTTATCAGAAAGTACCTGTGATTTGTAGTTTGAAGGCCCTTTTAGTAAAATATACCAATCGAATTATTTATGTTCAGAAAATCTAAAAAAACTGTCTGGGAGAAGTTTCCAGAGCTCAAAAAAATACCCCACGAGAAATTTCCAAACCATGTCCTTTTGATTCCTGATGGGAATGGACGATGGGCGAAGCTTGCGAGAAAAAATATTACTGATGGTCACAGAGCAGGTGCTGAAGTAGTGAAAGCAATCTATGGTGATCTGTGGCAGCTTCCTATAAAATTTGTGACGATCTGGGGATTTTCAGCTGATAATTGGTCGCGAACAAAAGAAGAGGCAGATGGGATCATGAAAGTAATCAATAGTACACTTTCTGAAATGATCCCTGATGCGATGGAGAAAAATTCGCGGATTATTCATATTGGTCGCAAGGATAGAATTCCCCAGTATTTGAGGAAAAAATTTGAGGAGGCAGAAAGCCTTACGAAGAATAATACAGGGACAGTGTTCTCTTTGGCAGTTGATTATGCGGGAGCTGATCAGGAATTACGTATTTTTAAGCGAATGCTTGCGGATAATGTGAAGCGAATTACTCCTGAATTATTAGTTAAGTATCGGGATGGAGATGGAATTGTTCCACCTGCAGATCTTGTGATTCGAACAAGTGGGGAAAAGCGAACCTCTGACTTGGGTTGGCTTTCTACTAATTCCGAGCTCTACTTTATCGAAAAATTACTTCCAAATTCCGGTTCAAAAGATATTGTTGATGCGATTATCGACTTTACCCGCCGTGAGCGGCGATTTGGTGGACGGTTAGCAATAGCTACTAAATAATCCTATAATACTATTTTTCCCTCAAAGGTTCTGGTATAATAATCTTTATGAAATCAGGAACAGTAGCGTTAATCGGAAGGCCGAATGCCGGTAAATCTACGCTTATAAATCGAATCATTGGGCAAAAAGTAGCGATAACTTCTCCAAAGCCTCAGACTACGCAATTTGCGATTGAGGCAGCATATGAAGATTCACGAGGCCAGATTTTATTTATCGATACGCCAGGAATTTTTGCAAAAACGAAAAACCCGAAACTCAAAGAGATAAATAATGAGGCCGAACATATCTTATCAGAAGATGTAGATGCAATAGTGTATTTGATTGATCATACGCGGAAGCGTGGACTTGAGGAGAATAGAGTCCTTGGGGCACTCAGGAAAACAAAAATTCCGAAGCTTCTCGTAATAAATAAAATTGATAAGCGAGGGACGACATATTATGAGCAGTATCGATTTTTAGAAGATGAATTTGAAGAAGTGGTCCGAGTATCTGCACTGAAAGGAGAAAATATAAATCATATTCTTGATTGGATATTTGAACATCTTCCCGAAGGTGAAGAATTATTTGAATCTGCAGCATTGCCAAATAAAGCGCTGAATTTAAATTCTAGATTGTTTCTTGAAGAGCTTATTCGGGAGAAGGCATTTTTACGGCTGCGGCGAGAATTGCCGTATATGATACGCGTGGTGGTAGATGAAATAGAGAATCGAAAAAAGAAAGATATTGCGTTTATCAAGGCGCGAATCATCGCACCAAAACGATATAAAAAAATGATTATTGGACAGAATGGGAGTCGTATTAAAGAAATCGGTATGATGGCCCGGCGAGAGTTAGAGATTGCAACCGGTCGAAAAATATATTTAGCATTAACCGTGGAGGAGGAATAGCTGCTCACAAGCGTAGCTATTTTATTATTTCAATTCCATACACGCTGCCCATGTTTAATCCATAGGCGATATAAAGTAGCGTTCCTATATGAATAAGGCTTACAAGAAGTAGAACTATTCTGGTAATCACCATGTTTGATGTAATAATGTTTATAACAAGTAGTATGTTGGCAATAATATTGGGTATTATTAGGAAATAATACCCAAGACATTCTAGCCCAGCAGTGCAGGTAGTTGCTCCATGAAATATTAGAATTGTAACTCCAATGTTTGCAAGTAATACTATTATCGAGCCCCTTTTCGATAATCGTTGTGATAAGTGTAGTGGGAGAGAGATTGACATAAAAATTATAATAAACAATAGAAGTTGACTTCTTAGATCTCCAAAAAAATGAAAGATAGCATATGTGTTAATAGTTAATTCATTATATGGATTGCCGAACCCAAAGCCGCCATAGTTGAATGTTCCAGTGGTCAAGTAGCAAATGACGACGGAAAGAGGAATAAGGAAGAGATCAATCAATGAAATTTTTTCATTCTTTTTGGCTTTATTTTTAAACCATTTTAGAATGCTTAGGTTAAAAATTAGTCCAGCCTGACAAATGTAGTACATGATAAAAATGAGATGGGTAATTGCGAATGCAGCAGTAATTACAATAAGTTCCATATTAAATTAAAACAATACAATAATTAACCTAAAATTACAATTTTATTGAAATTTTCATTTTTTAACTCTTGTGCTACACTGGATATAATGCCTAAGAAAAAGTCTTCTAAAATCGCAAAGAGAATTAAAACTTCACAGAAAAAGCATTTGAGTTATGGTGTTATCTTAGGAATTTTTCTTGTAGGATTATTTGTTCTTTATATCGGATTCACAAACCTGAAAGAGGGCCTAGGGATGAGTTTTGAGGAGTGCGTTACTTCAGGGCATGTAGTTGCCTATGTGACTCCACGGGAATGTACGCTAAATGGAAAAACATACTATGAAACACTTCAATCTATACCACCTAAAATAATTCAGATACAAAAAGGGGTACATGAGTTACCATTACAGCTCGAACGGGGGAATTATATAATAAATTCTCAGTCTGAGTGGGATACGATCTTTTCAGATGCTGCAGTAGAGCCTTCTGTAGATTTTGAGAATCAGACCGCTATCGCAGTCGTCATGGGGCAAAAACCATCTGGCGGATATGCAATAAATTTACAGCAAATAAAAGTTACTGATGAAAAAATAGAGTTTATGGTGAAAGAAAAAGCTCCTGGAAAAAATTGTGTTGTTCCTTTGGCACTTACAAATCCATATCAAATAATTGCGATAGAAAAAACTGAGAAAGAAATTATATTTCTGGGAGAAACAATCGTAGAATCCTGTGAATAAAAAGATCTTGTTATTATAGGAAAAGTGAAAAAAATAGATTATTGTTTTTTTAGAAAATATTCTTTATACTAGGCTTTATGGCAACAGCAAAAAAGGCTCAAGCAAAATCTCCTTCTCGTAAAACACCTGCAAAGAAGCCAGTTGTAAAAAAAGAAGTACAAAGCAACGTGAGTGTCGAATCTGATAAGTCAAGATTAAATCTGAATCCATTCAGTTTAGATAAGCTTTCAAAGCGAAATAAACTTATTATATTGGGAGCGATACTGCTTATTCTCATCGGGATCATTGCTTATATTAATCGGGGGCTTTTTGTTGCTGCTACCGTAAACAATCAGCCAATCTCCCGGCTCGCAATTGTTTCAGAATTAGAAAACCAGTATGGAGCAACTATATTAAGTAGACTTATTGATAAAGCACTTATTCTTCAGGAGGCAGAGCGGAAGGGTATCACTGCGACCACCGAAGAAGTCGATGCTCGTCGTAAGGAGGTTATGGATCAGGTGAGTGGAGGAAATCAGGAGAATTTTGAACAGATTCTCACAGCCCAAGGCCTTACGATAGATGAGTTCAATGAGGAGCTAAAGATCCAAATTGCTGCAGAAAAGATGCTTGGAGATGAAGTTGCGGTGAGTGATGAGGAATTGGATCAATTTCTTGAAACAAATCCGGATTTAGTAGAGAATGCTGAGAATGTGGAGCAAACTCGAGATCAAATCCGTGAACAATTAAAGCAGCAGAAACTTCAGACTCAGTATGCTTCTATGATGGAAAAGCTCCGAACTGATGCAAATATTGTGAAATTTATAGAATATTAATTTCCTCTCCTAAGAATTGTAAAATTGCTCCTTATTCCCTATTTTCTTTTTGTGTGCTCATTTGTATATCTCACGTATTCCATGCCGGTAGTGTAAGAAGAAGCGAGACTGCGAGAGGTTCCACAAGAGATATTTTTGATATTATATTCCGAGCTGCTTGAGGATGCTCATCCAGATCTTCTTTCCGAATGATGCTTTTTTGTATTCTTGATAACGCCTTTGTTTTTTATAGTCATTTGTTCCTTCCATGGGTGGATCCATCCAGATGGAAATTGCGACCCATTCGTATTGGTCGTTTTTTATAATGAGGAGTGTAATTTTTTTGTTCTCAATATGTTTTATATATTTAAACCCGTTATTATTTGGATATGATTTATCCGGGTTTTTGAATGTCTGTATAGCATAATCTTGGGGAATTCCGCGTTCATTCATACGAGAGAGTGCATGATCCGTCCATATGATCCCACCAAATCGATTATTTTTTTTCATGTATTTATGATATCAAATATTTTAATTCATGTTGACATTATGGTGAAAAATGCATTATCGTAGATATGATGGTTATAAATAATAGTGAAGAGTTTTCTTCATATGTTTCTACGTTTGTAAGAGGAGACGATGTTTTAGAAATTACTAACATTGAAAAACTCTATGCTGAGGGAATTGATACGCTTGCGTATACATCAGCGCTTTCTGAGGATTCATCGGTTAAATTTGCTGCACAAGTTCTAATTCGTAAGATTGCGCCGTTAGTTGGTGTAAAATCTGCCTCAATCCTTGAGCTATATAAGGCAATTGGGCGTGGAGAAGTTACCGGATTTAGTGTGCCAGCAATGAATATTCGTATGATGAATTATGATTTTTCTCAAGTTATTTTTGAAGAGGCAAAAAAGCGAGAAGCTGGTGCATTTATCCTTGAGCTTGCGCGACACGAAATGGACTATACAGATCAGCGTCCCGAAGAATTTAGCGCATCAGTTCTTGCAGGCGCAATAAAAGCAAGATTTGAAGGTCCAGTGTTTATTCAAGGAGATCATTATCAGTTTACAAAAAAGATATTTGAGAAAAATCCCCAAGAGGAGATTGATAATATTGAGCTCCTCATAAAAGATAGTCTTATGGCGCATATCTATAACATAGATATTGATGCCTCTACGCTTGTAGACTTAGAAAAAGAAGATTTATCTGAACAGCAAAGAGACAATTACGACATGACTGCAGAAATCACAAAATATATCAGGAATTTACAGCCACCAGGGGTGAGAGTTTCGATTGGTGGAGAGATAGGCCATATTGGTGGGAAAAACAGCACCTCCGACGATTTTACGGCGTTTATGGAAGGGTATTTAGATAGTATCGGAGACAGAGAAGGGCTTGTGAAGGTGAGTGTGCAGACTGGAACATCTCATGGCGGGATTCCAGATAAAGATGGAAATGTAAAGAGAGCAGAGATTGATTTTTCAGTTCTTAAAGATATAAGCTGTGTTTCTCGTGATAAATACAAGATTGCGGGCACTGTTCAACATGGAGCTTCTACTTTGCCGAGGGAAGAGTTTTCTAAATTCCCTGAACACGATACGGTTGAAGTTCATCTATCTACAGAGTTTCAGAATATTATAATGGAAAATATTCCAGAAGATCTGCGAGAAAAAATGCATGCATGGACGCTTGAAAATTTAGAATCTCAACGAGAAGAAGGATGGAATGATACACAGTTTATTTATAAACTACGAAAAAAATCTGTAGGAAAGTTTAAGAAGGACTGCTGGACATTACCGGAGGAATTTAAAGAAAAGATAAAAAAAGCTTTAAGTGAAGAAGTGGGATTTTTATTTGATGCCTTTAATATCGCAGGAACTTCTCATACAGTGCGAAAATACGTAGAGTTTTAAGATGATTCACTTTATTGATAAGGCAGAAATAAAGGATAAGAGAATTTTATTACGGGTTGATTTTAACGTAACGCTTACCCCAAAGTTTACCATAGGAGATGACGAGCGCATTCGTCAGACACTCCCTACTATAGAAAAATTGTATAAAAAAAATAAACTTATTATTGTATCTCATCTGGGTAGGCCGAAAGGGCGTGATAAGAAATATTCTTTGGAAATTGTGAAAAACAGATTGAAGAGGTATTTGCCGGATGGGAAAATAACATTAGTAGACGATTTTTTATCTGAAGAAGGAGCAAAAAAGCTTGAACGTCAGGGAGTTGGTGAGATAATTGTATTAGAAAATATCAGATTTTATGAAGGTGAAAAGAGAAATGATTCAGAATTTTCTGAGAAACTAGCTCATATCGCAGACGTATTTGTAAATGATGGATTTGGCGTTTCTCACAGAGCGAGTGCTTCTGTAGTAGGTGTTACGAAGTTTTTGCCTGCATATGGGGGATTGCTGCTTCAGCGCGAAATTGAAGTTATTGGAGGGCTTATTAAAAAACCTAAACACCCATTGGTAGCGATTATTGGCGGTGCAAAAGTTTCGACAAAATTTAACCTTCTCACCCGTCTTACAAAAATCGCAGACTATTTGATTCTGGGCGGAGGAATTGCAAATACATTTTTAGCTGCAAAAGGTTTTCCAGTCGGGAAAAGTTTATATGAAAAAGGAATGGAGAAAGAGCTTACGGAGCTTGAAAAAACTGCAAAAAAGCATGGGACAGCAATAATTTTGCCCGACGACGTTGCAGTGGGGGATAAGGATAATGAAGATATTGGAGATGATATTAGGAAGGTGGAGGATGTGCGAGTGAATGACGTCATATTAGACATTGGGCCTGAAACGATGGCAGGATATGCAAAAGTTATCATGAATGCGAAAACCATTGTATGGAATGGGCCTGTTGGGTATATTGAAAATGATCAGTTTCGACGCGGGACAGACTTTTTGTATTATGTAATTGCAGAAAATGAATCAGCAACTTCTGTAGTAGGCGGAGGAGACACTATAGCTGCAATATCGAAGAAAGAATATTTGGATAAGATTACCCATATTTCAACCGGTGGTGGCGCAATGTTGGAGTTTATTGAGAAAGGGACACTTCCAGGGATAGAAGCACTTCAATGATTGCAGATCATTTCCTTTCCTTTACGAGAAAAAACTCATTTTTTGGTTTTTTTGAGAGATAGTGTATGAGCTTTTTAGAGTCGTGTTTTTGTGATTCATGAGCAAGGAGTGCATTGATTCTTTTTTCCCATACAGATGACACATCTACTACCAAGTCTATCTCATTCTTGCTGTATCCTTCAGGAAAATGGATAAAATAATTCTTCCCAATTTCCTTGCTTTCGGCTTTGCTCATACAAAAATATAAGAGTTTTTTGATTGAGTCTATTTTTTCAAATACAAATGTTGTAATAAGGCTAATTGCGATATGGTCTATGTGTCCTGAGATCCCATGAGGTTCGAATGTAACGAGTATTTCAGGCTCAATTTTTCTGATGGTGTCTTTAATATTCTTTGCTATTTCATGGTATAAATTGTTTGAGAGTGTGCCATCAGAATAACTGAAAAAGAAGACTTTTTTTATTCCTAAGATTCGTGATGCATTGGTAAGTTCTTTTTTGCGGAGCAGGGAGAGGTTATTTTCATTTGTTTGTGAGCTATTTTTTCCTGCTGCTCCATCAGTAACACAAATCAAATATACGTCACGTTTTTGTGCTTGAAGTGCAAGAAATCCGCCAGGCCCAAATGTTTCATCATCAGGATGCGCAAAGATAGCAACAATCGGCTTCATAGGATTTATTGTAGAGAAGTGATTAGTGTATCGCAAGCTTTATGCCTGGGGACATGGTTGAGGTGAGTGTTGCAGATTTAATCTTGCCTTCTCCAATTGCTTCGAGTGCAGTAGTGGCATTTTCTTTTAGTTTGTCTTCGCCAAATGAAAGCTTTCCAATGAGAAGGTGAATAACCGCTGCCTTTGCCTCAGTTTTAAATCTCATTTCACCACCTGAGAGTTTTTTAATAGCCTCATCTGGATTTGTTGTTACTGTTCCATTTTTAGGGTTTGGCATGAGGCCTCGTGGTCCGAGAATCCGAGCAATTTTTGCAAGTTTTGGCATCATATCAGGAGTTGCAATGAGTACATCAAAGTCAATTTTGCCATTTGAGATTGATTCAATTATCGCGTCATCAGCAACTTCAATCTTGAGTGTTTTTCCTGTTCCATGAGGAAGTTTGAGGGTTCCTGAAATTCCCTTTTCTTTTACATTCACATGCAATTCCACGCTTTCATCAAAGCTACTTTTTTTGAACTGAGCGAGGAGCTTTACTGCTTTTTCAAGCGGATATTTTTCCGTAGATGAGACCATTCTTTTATTTGCAGAAACACGGTCAGAATCTGTTTTTTTTGTTTGGAATTTTTCCTTTTTCTTTCTTTTCTTAGCCTCTTTTTCTGTAGGAGTCTCCACAGTAGTTATGTTTTCTTCAGGCGTAGTAATTTCCTCGTTAGAAGTTTTAATTTTCTCCTCAGGAGTAGAAACTGTTTCTGTTTCGTCTTGCACTGTTGGCTTTTTTTCAGCTTTTAAGGCTTCTTTCTGATTTTTTTTTGCCTCACGCTTTGCTTTTTTCTTTGCTAAAGCTTCAGCATTTTCTGTTTCGTCAAATGTTTTTACTCTAACTTTTCCCATAGTATTTTTAGTTTTCTGATTGGATTCCCATGCTTCGCGCAACTCCGAGCACTATTTTTGCCGCTTGATCAACGTCCTTTGTATTTAAATCATCGAGTTTTATCTCCGCAATATCTTTTGCTTGCTGGAGCGTAATTTTTCCCGCTGATTCTCTTCCAGGTTTTTGAGAACCCTTTTCGATTTTCATAGATTTTTTTATCAATTCTGAGATCGGTGGCTTTTTGACAATAAATGAAAATGTTTTATCTTCATATACAGAAATAACGACCGGAAGGAGTGTTCCCATTTGATCAGAAGTTTTATCATTAAATGCTTTTACAAAATCCATAATCGGGATTCCTGCTGGACCCAGTGCAGTACCAACTGGTGGTGCAGGATTTGCTTGTCCGCCACGAATCGCAAGTTTTATGTATTGTGTTACTTTTTTTGCCATATAATAATTTGAGAGCTGATTATATCTTCGTAACCTGTAGAAAATCAAGTTCTACGGGTGTTTCTCGCCCGAAAATACTTACGAGAACTTTAATTTTCCCCTTTTCTTGATCAATGGATTCTACAGTTCCCAAAAAGTCTGAGAATGGACCGTCATTGATTTTGACCGCTTCGCCAACTGAGAACTGTGCTTTGTAGACTGGGTCTTTTCTATCCACGAATTCGATAATTGCTGCAACTTCGTCATCTCTGATTGGTGTAGGTTTGTTTTCTGCGCCGACAAATGAAGTAACACCCGGAGTGGTGCGGACTAAAATCCAACTCTCATCAGTTAGATCCATATTAACGAGAATGTATCCTGGGAAGATTTTTTCTTTTACATTTTCCTTTTTTCCAGCCCGAATTCGGATAGTTTCTCGAGTAGGAACTATGGCATCGAAGATCCTATCTTCATATCCCATAGACTGAACTCTTTGAATAAGCGTGCTTGCAACTTTATTTTCATGTCCAGAATACGTGTGAACAATATACCATTTGCCCTTAAGTTGTGATACTTTTGAAATCTTTTCATCTTTCTTAGGCTCATCAGCCGATGAAGCTGGTTTTTTAGAAGAATCAGGTTGTGACTCTGTAGTTTCGGGAGAGTTGTCTTGTGTAGATTCTTCTGCGGGAATTTCTACTGCCGCTTCCTCAATATTTTCGTTTTTTATATTTTTGTCATTCATAAGTTATCTTATTAATAGTTTTAGCATTTCGGTAAAGAGTAGATCGAGTCCTCCGAGATATACTCCAACTGCGATACTTATCCCAATAACGATTGCCGTAAGTCTGATAGTTTCAGCCCTAGTTGGCCACGTAACTTTTTCTAATTCATTTTTAACTTCCGAGACGAAGCGCAACATAAGGGATAATTTTACCACACGAAAGGTTCAAAATGCAAAGAGCAAAGCAGAGCGGGTCTTTTATGCTATTAAAGGGTAAATTTTTCCCGATTTGACAATGCATCTGCAACAAATTAAACTTTGAGAAGTATGGCAACAATTCGAAAAGCCGTTATTCCTGCAGCAGGGTTTGGAACCCGATTTCTTCCTCAAACTAAAGCAATGCCGAAAGAAATGCTCCCCGTGGTGGATAAACCAGTAATTCAATATGTGGTGGAAGAAGCGGTTGAAGCTGGAGTTGAAGATATTGTGATTGTAACTGGAGCCCTCAAGCGTGCAATTGAAGATCATTTCGATGTTTTGAATCAGGATTTAGTGAAAAATCTTAGAGATGGCGGAAAGGAAGCGATGCTTGAGGAGGTAAAAAAGATTTCTGAGCTTGCAAACTTTATATATGTTCGTCAGAAAGGTCCGTATGGAAATGGAACACCAGTTCTTTCTGCAGAGTCGATTATTGAAAATGAGCCCTTCGCTGTACTTTGGGGTGACGAGTTTATTTATTCGAAGCCGGCAAGACTTGCCCAAATGACAAAGGTTTATGAAAAATATGGAGGTATTGTAATCTCAGGAGTGCGAATCAATAAAGATGAAGATCTGAAGCGTTATGGAATTGCAGATATTGAGCCTGTAGAGGGGAATGTTTTTAAGATTAAAAATATTGTAGAGAAGCCGAATCCAGAAGACGCTCCAAGCCATATTGCGACACATGGAGCATATATTTTACCGCCTGAGATATTTGGTGCACTTAGAAGTCTTGAGCCAGGAAAGAGTGGGGAGATCTGGTTGACTGATGCTATCAATGCGCTGAGAGATCAGGGTATGCCAGTGTATGGTGTAGAAATAGAGAACGGAAAATATTATGATACTGGAAGTAAGCTCGAATATATGAAGACAGTGGTAGAATTTGCTCTTCAGCACCCATCTCTCAATGGAGAGTTCAAGCAGTTCCTTCGGGAATTAAAGTTTGACTAACTATTTTTTTTCATTTCTTGAGTTCGCTATTTAGTTCCAGTAAACTACAAGTATGAACACCCCAGAGAGTCTTATCAGAAATTATTTAGAAAATTGGGCAGCGCGGAATGGCATTTCTGTGCCATTTGATGTCTCAATTTCTTCAAATCTTGCCTTCGGGGATTATGCAAGTAATATTGCACTTGTAGGATTTAAACATCTGAAAGGATATAAATCTCCTCGAGATGTGGGAGAAAAGATCATTGCTTTTCTTACAGAAAGCCACGAGATTTATGAGGTATTTGAAAAAATTGAAGTAGCTGGTGCAGGATTTATAAACTTTTCACTTTCAGAAAAATTCTTACTTCAAACGTTGAGAGAGATTGTTCAACCAAAGGCAGACTATGGGAAATTGAGTGCAAGAAAAGGTGGAGTGTTTGTTGTTGAATATTCGTCACCAAATATTGCGAAGCCATTTACTATCGGTCATTTGCGCTCAACCATTATCGGAGACGCAGTTGCGAATCTCTTGGAAGCTGTAGGTGCTGATGTAAAAAGAGACAATCATTTGGGTGATTGGGGGTCGCAATTTGGGAAGCAGATTTATGCTGTAAAAACTTGGGGAAACGAAGAGAAAATTAAAAATTCAGAAAATCCTGTAAAAGAGCTTGTAAAGTTATATGTGAAATTTCATGAAGAGGCAAAGAGAAACCCTGAATTGGAAGAAAAGGCACGAGAGTGGTTTAAGAAGCTTGAAAATGGAGATAGAGAGGCACGAGAATTATGGGAGAAGTGTATTACTTGGTCACTGCAAGAGTTTCAGAAATTGTATCGTCTTCTCGGTGTAGAGTTTACTGAGAATAATGGTCTTGGATATGGCGAATCGTTTTTTGAAGATAAGATGGATTCGGTTGTAAAGGAGCTTCGGAGAAAAAATCTTCTCACAAAAGATGATGGTGCAGAGTTGGTATTCTTTCCAGAAGAAAAATATCCACCATTGATGATTCTTAAAAAGGACGGGACGACACTGTATGCAACACGAGATTTGGCGACCGATAAGTTTCGTCTTCAGAAATATCCAGATGCTGTAATTATTAATGAGGTCGGAATTGAACAGCAGTTATATTTTCAGCAGTTATTTGAAGTAGAAAAAATGTTGGGATGGGTGGAAGATGGCCAGCGTATTCATATTAAGCATGGCCACTATCGATTCAAAGAAGGAAAGATGTCGACAAGAAGAGGAAATGTTATATGGTTAGAGGATGTGCTTGGAGAGGCGGTAAAGCGTGCATCTGCTTTATCAAAACAAACGCATGAGTTTGATGAAGCTCTGAGGCACAATCCTGGATTTATTAAAAAAACAAATAATGCAGAAAAAATTGCTATTGGGGCCTTGAAATGGAATGATTTAAGGCGGAATCCTGAACAGGATATTGTGTTTGATTGGGACGATATTTTAAATATGCAGGGAAATTCTGGTCCATATGTACAGTACACGTATGTCCGAACGAAGGGTGTTCTCGATAAAATTAAAAGTGATAATTTAAAAATAGAGAATATAAAAATGAATGCAGAAGAGAGTGAGTTGTTGCGCTTTCTGACATTTTATCCGTATTTGTTGGAGAAAGCAGCAGGCGACTTTGCGCCGAATATACTCTGTAATTATCTATTTGAGCTTTCACAGAAATATAATTTGTTTTATCAGAAGCATAAAATTATAGGAAGTGAAGTTGAGGGATTTCGAGCTGTGATCACGCGAGCAACGGGAAATGTTTTACGAGATGGTCTTCAAATACTTGGGATTGAGACAGTTGAGGAAATGTAGATTATTTTTCGGAAGAGTCTTCTTGAGTTCCGTCAAGTCGCATTCGTATTAAGTCTTTTACTTCCTCTCGAATTCTACGAGAGTTGATATTCTCATAAAATTTATTAAATATAATCGTTGCGATTGCCTCTTCTGGGGTAAAGAATGGATGATAGTTGTCATGTGCTCTTGTGGTTGGTTTTACAATGCCTTCATCTTGCACTCTCCAAACCTTTCTTCTGCTCAGATTAAAAACTTCTTCAAGTTGTTTGTGTGAATACCTATCTCGACGTGTCTCGAAATGTTTTTGTAAAGCAGCATCGATTTCATCGGTAATATTCGGAATAAATTTTAATACTTTAAATTCTCGCTCCTTTTCAATATCTGTGTACTCATTAATATCTTGCGTTTGTTGCTCCTCGGTATTTTTTTCACGACTATCAAGATGATAATCAAGAGCTTTCTGTAGTTTTTTTTCTGATTCCAGATAGTCACTTACACTCCTTTTTGGTTTGTTAGTAAAAGAATCCACGAGATGTGGAGTGCGTTTCCTGTTATCATCCTCTATTTTTCGCGCAAGCGATAGAAATTGCTCTTGTGTTTCGGGTCGTTCGGGCGTTATGTCATCTGTGTTGGAGTTTATTTCTAAGATGACTGCAATCTTCTCTTCAAGCTCTCCTTCTTCCATAAAGTATGGTTCACCGATTTTTTTATCATGTAGATAGAGTGAGGCAAGCTCTTCTGTATGATCATAGAGCCAATAGATTAGCGGATGAGTTTCCGTAGTACGGTGTGATTCAACAAATAAAAGTTTTTTTTCGACATCTGAGGCGTTTGTGAAAAGTTTCTCAAGAGCAGATCTTCTCTCTTGCGCCCCAAAATGTTTATTTCTTGAAAGACCTTCATACAGGAATCCATTCTTAATTTCCTTACAAAGCTTTTGAACTTGCTTACTGAGTTGAAGTGGAAGATTTGGTGCGGGCATAATCGATTCGTGGCTCTTAAGAAGATAGTTTGCGAGTGCTGCAGTTTCCTCAGGAAGGAGAGGGGAGGTGTCTTCTATTTTTTTTGAATCAGGAAGGGAGTATTCTTTTTCATATTGGGGTAAAATCATTTGAATTCCTTCTTTTATTTGCATCAGTGCTTCATGGGGCGAGTCAATTTCCATATGGGTTTTTATGGCCTGAATTGTCTGTAGTTCTTCTTCTGTAGTACCCTTTTCAAGGGTTCGAATTGAGAGATAGTTGCATGTAGTTTGGAGAGACATGCGAATATCTATTTCGTCATACCCATCAAATTCGAATTCATTTGTAATTGCGTGAGGTGTTTCAAGAGCTTTATGGAGTCTCTCAAGATAATACGGATTTACATTTTTTTGTGGAGATAGGGGATTTTGGTACGCTTTTATACGAGTGATATACTCATCAGTACTTTCCAAGAGCGATTTTTGTTCACGGAAATCCTTTATATCATGAATTTGTGCAGGCTCTCTATGAAAGAAAGAATATGTCGATTTTTCTGCTGACATACATTCAAATTATATAACTATATCCTGTAGTGTCAAGGTAGCGGATCTGTGAATGCCTGAAATATGCGTAGGGTAGAAGTAGAGAACCCGGAAGATATGAATGAAAAATTCTCAATCTGCCCTATGCAGATATATCTTCCGGGTTTGATAGCGCGCTGCTTTACGTTAAGGTTTATTGACTAGGCACGACGTGTATTGCGTCGCCGAGACAGTTTTTGGGCGGGATCTGTATAGAACGCTTCGGGTTGTTGCTTTATCTGCAATTCTCTCGTCGCATTTTTATTGTATTGCTCAAGAATTTTCATCTCCTCCCTCCGTTTTGCCCTACGAATTTTACGATTTTTTCTGAAATGGGCACGCTTTTCGAGGTCTTTTGTTCGTCCCAAACTTGTTCTCCTTTTCTTGGCGCAGCTTGCTATCGCATAAATTCTCTCGCAAACCCAATTCCTATCATGCGTCTGATAGTAGTAAGTTATTGCGATTTTCAGATTATAATAAGAAGCTATGCAGATTGCAAAGAAAATATTTCTATGCTTAAATTGAGTTTATGAATTTTGAGAAAAAAGTTCTTTCAAATGGTCTCCGTATAATTCTCGTGCCTTCTGCCGGAGTTGAGAGCGCAACTACCCTTGTTATGGTGGGAGCAGGAAGTCGTTTTGAGAATGCAGAGAATAGTGGGGTCTCACATTTTCTGGAGCACATGGCATTTAAGGGCACGAAGAGTCGTCCTACTGCGCGTGAGATTGCGACACTTATTGATGGAATTGGAGCAGAAAGTAATGCATTTACGGGAAAGGAAATGACTGGTTACTATATAAAATCAGCGTCTGAGCATGTGCCACTAGCGCTTGATATCCTTTCAAATATGCTCATGGAGTCATTATTTAAGGAAGAGGAAATTGAGCGTGAGAAGGGAGTAATTGTGGAGGAGATAAATCTTTACAATGATACGCCAATGCGAAATATCGGGAATGTGTATGAACGACTCTTGTATGGAGATACGCCGATGGGACGAGATATTGCGGGCGAAAAAGACACAGTTACATCATTTAATCGAGATGTATTTATTCGTTATATGCAGAGTTTATACAGTGCGCACAACATGGTGGTAGTTGTCGCGGGAAATTTCGATAAGAAAAAAATTCTTTCTGAAATTCAAGAACGATTTTCTGGACTCAAGAAATTTGATATTGCTCCGAAGGAAAAGGTTCAAGATCAACAGAGTGGGCCACTTGTGTCGCTCATAAAAAAAACCACTGATCAGGCACACTTTGCACTTGGGACAAGAACTGTGGGCCTTGATAATGAAGCTGATCGTTACCCGCTTTCAATTCTCGCATCAATTCTTGGTGGCGGCATGAGTTCGAGGCTTTTTTATGAAGTGCGGGAGCGACGGGGGCTTTCATATTATGTCAGAACTAATACAGATGAGTATACTGATGTCGGATATCTTGCGACGTTTGTAGGTGCGGATCCGAAGAGGCTTGAGGAGGCCATAAAGGTTGTACGAGATGAATATCGAAAAATTCTTATTGAGACAGAGATTACTGAAAATGAAGTCAAGAAAGCAAAAGAATACAGTAAAGGACATTTTGTTTTGAGCCTTGAGGATAGTCAGACAGTGGCAGTTTTGTATGCAATGCAGGAGATTCTTGAGGGAAACGTTGAAACACCAGAACAAATAATTCAGAAGATTGAACAAGTAAATATCGGTGATGTAAAGCGAGTAACAAAACAATATATGGACACAGAGAATCTCTCTCTTGCTGTTATTGGGAATTTTGAAAATAAATCTCAGTTTGAAAATCTCTTAAAATAGCGTCATGGTATTTTATTTTTAACCTCAATAATTTAGAAGCTACAGTTTTTTTTGGAAAAGCGTTTGTATGTCTAGTGAGGACTGTTAGATATGTCGGAAAAAGATGTATGTGGAGGTATAAGATGTCAAAGAGTGCGCCCTTTTTTACTTACTAGATATTTTTAGAGAGGTGTTCGTATGAGTTTCTGGTAGCTGCATTCCAATTCATGAATGGTCTTTACTTTTTCCGTCTACAAGCTCTGAAACATTCTTTTCCATAAGCTCAACTCTCCTCTTCCATTCCGGTAATGACATGAATTCTTCAAGCCAATCATTATAGCCTTCTTTTTGAATTTTATCCGTATATTGGTCTGGGGTTTCCCACTCAAGTCCCTCGGTGATAAGGGAATTAATCTGAATGTTCTTTTCTTTCGCAATCACAAGGAATTCTGCAAAAAATGAAAAATCAGTTTTTTTGGAATCTTTCAGAATCTGTTTTGCAGATTTTAAATCCATAGCATATGAACCTGACATGATGTCTACTTCAAGCCCAGCAACTTCAGACGCGAGAATATTGACGATTTCTTCTGTTTTTCTTTGTGTTTTTGGGTGTGTTTCAAACGCTCTTTTTGTTCTACCGATCCAGGTAAGTCCTTGATAGGACGGAAGAAGTTCAACAATGTCTCTTAGTTCGTTTGGGTGCGTTTTTATCCAATGAAGAATCCGGTCAAAGTCACATACATGGATATGCCGCGTTTTGAATTTTACTCCCTGCAAGATCGCTTCTTTTGAGGTTTTCCCCATGGAAACGTATTTGCTTGCAGTCCTTTGTTGTGTATAGGAAATACTTGCAGAGCTTAATGCTTGGAGAGTTTCTGGATGTGTATTTTTGGTTGTGCGTACTGCAATATGTCCGAAATACATCCGTTTGAGTGCTTTTCCGTAAGTTCTTGTAAGTTTTGCAAGGCGTGCCTCAGGGTCGTGAAGGGAGGATACTAAGCTAACATCAGGGGTATAGGTTTTCATCCTTTTCAGTATAGCATTTTAAAAAGTGGGAGATAAGAAGAGGAGAGTAAGAAGAAAGATATTGCAAATTTTTACTTGAACGAGTATTATACTCCTATGGAGAAAACGCTCGTAATTTTAAAGCCCGATGCATTGCAGCGCGGAATTGCTGGAGAAATAATTACTCGATTTGAAAAAGCAGGTCTGAAGATAGTTGCTTCAAAGATGATTCGACCAAATCGTGAACATTATTACAAGCACTATGAAGATATTGGGCAGATGGTGAGTAGGCGAGGGAAGGAAGCGTTTGATGTTACTCTAGAAATGATGCAGATGGGCCCTGTTCTCGTGATGGTACTAGAAGGAATTGAAGCAATCTCTTTAGTAAGAAAAATGGTAGGAACTACTGAGCCAAAATCTGCTGCACCAGGAACGATTAGAGGGGATTATGCGCATATGAGTTTCGCATATGCAGATGCACAACATACCGGTATCCCAAATCTTATTCATGCATCTGGCGATGCATCTGATGCAAAAAAAGAGATAGGGCATTGGTTTGCTGATAATGAAATCTTTGAATATAAAGCTACTCATGAATACTACACACAAACCAAGAAAGAATAAATTATTCTAGTTCAACCGCATTTTCAATTTTATAGTTGCCTACTCGTGTTCGTACTAAGCTTTTCAAGAATCCTCCCGTTTGCAGTTTTTCTCCGAGATCCCGCGCAAGAGATCTGATATAGACACCTTTTCCGCAGATAATCCTCAGCGTAACTATTGGATATGTATATTTCAGAATTTCTATATCTTTTATTTCAACTTCTCGTGGTTTAAGGATAATTCTTCCTCCTTTCCGGGCTACTTTGTAAGCAGTTTGACCTTGCACTTTTATCGCAGAATAAATAGGAGGAGTTTGCATAGTGATTCCGATAAATTCTTGAATGGCGCTTTGTATTTCCGATGCCGTTGGTTTTTTTTGTATGTTTACAGTTGTTTTTTCTCCTTCCATATCATCAGTTGTAGAGGTTTTTCCAAGTTGGATATCAGCAATATATTCTTTTTCACTCTTTACGATAGTATCAAGTTGTTTTGTAAACTCTCGACCGATTGCAACAACTAATACACCGGTCGCAAGTGGATCAAGTGTTCCTGCATGGCCAATCCGCTTTTCGCCAGTTTTTCTTCTCAGGCGATAGATGACATCGTGAGATGTGATCCCAAGTGGTTTATGCACGGCAAAAATTCCTTTTTCCATGTCTTTTATTATAAAATAAATATTATAGTCTTGCGTTCAAGAGTTACGCGGATGAATTTATATGTTGTTATCAATTAAAAAATCTCGGGAATTATATATAGACGAACTGGAAAAGCAGGCAACAAGTAATTTTGTTGAAATAGATGGTTGCAAGATTCATTATGTGGAATTTGGGAGCGGGCCAATTTTGGTGCTCATCCATGGATGGAACAATGATTGGACAGGATTTGTCCCATTTATAAAAGAGCTCAATGGATTTCGAGTGATTGCTGTTGATTTACCAGGGTATGGCAAATCTGATGAGTTGCAGGGGGTATATACGGTCGGAGCTATGGCAAAATCTCTTGCGGGGTTATTTGAAGCTTTGAAGGTAAAGCCAGATATTGTATGCTGCCTCTCTATGGGGAGTGTGGTTGGAGTGGAGTTTGCGACTACATATCCGAAATTGTTAAAAAGCCTTGTACTTATTGGTCCACCAATTATCAAATATGACTGGATTCTCTCAAAACTTTATAGACAATACATAACTCTTCTGAATTCAAATTCGGTACTACGATTTATCGGGAAGAAAATCATGTCAGAAGGGTGGTATGGTCATTTGACTGCAAAATATGTGAATATGTACAAATATGACAAAAAATTAATTGATAGATATGGTATGCGCGGACGTCAAAGGATAAAGGCAAGAACTATTTTTGAAATGGGGAAGTCGATGTATCACTACCATATGAGTAGAAAAATGCGGGATTTAGTTATTCCAACGTTAATAATTGTAGGGCGGTTTGATAAGTTGATTGATCTGGATGAGGCAGTAAAAATCAGTACAGAAAAAGACAATATTTCACTTTCTTGGGTTGAGGAGTCTGGACATGTGGTAAGCCTTGAAAAGCCAAAGAGTTCAGCAGAGTCTATCCGCAAATTTAGTAAAAAGGAAAAGCTCTTCTAAGGCTCTAAATCCAATTGATAATGAGAATTATCGATAGATTCTACTGTATATCCAGGGATTTTTTTTATGAGAAGAGCTTTTTCATATGTATATGTCTCTATCCTTATGGCAGGTGTACATATCGATCCTGGCGAGAAATCATTTATTGTGTTGTAGGTATAGAGGATCCTTTTGCTTTTTTTCATCTCGATAGAGTTGAATGTATTCAGTTGCGTTACATCTGGCCCAAGATGTATCGATTAGGAGTATAATATTCTGATCAAAATCAATTTTCTCCTGGCAAAATTCCATACATTTTTTATGATCCATAGTATGTAGATAAATATAGTTAATGGAAAGCCCTGAAGAATTAATATGAGAATTAGTGTCGGGTAGAAGTCATTTCAAAGCGGCGATATTAAAAAATTTAGCAGGAAAAAGCTTACGATAGAGAATAGTGTCCATTTGTACATTTTGAACGGAAGAATATGAATTTTCTTGAGCATTACTTTCTTTATAATATCTCTATTCTTATTTCAATAAAACGCTCTGTGTTACAATATTTGTGATTGAAAGTACCCCTGTAGCTTAACGGATAGAGCAGTCCCGTCCTAAGGGAAAGGTTGGAGGTTCGATTCCTCTCAGGGGTGCACGAAAGTGAATTGGGCGTGAGGAGAGAGTCAAGGATGAGAGTCTTGCGTTGACTTAAAAATAAAACTCGCGTATTATATATTTTGTGAAAGAGAAAATGACAAAAAAAGAGCTCAAGGAGATGCGAAAGCTCGAAGAGGCAAGGCGCATGAGTCTTGAGAAGAAGGCAAATACTACGAAATGGCTCGCAATCGGCATTATTTCAACACTTTTTATCGGATTCTTTTTGTTTTTAGTTGTGTACCTTCGAGGTAGTAATCCAAATCTTGTCGGATCGAGTAATAATTCTGAGCCAGTAGAGCTTTCAAGTTCTGGTGAATTTCGAGTCGCTTCTGATTCTCAAACTCTAGCGAAAGATCGTCCGGTGATATTGACAGAGTTTGCAGATATTCAGTGCCCTGCGTGTCAGCAATATCATCCTATCGTAAAATCTGTACTTGATTTGTATCCTGAAACAGTTACGCTTAACTTTAAACATTTTCCGATTGCATCGATACATCCAAATGCAATTCCTGCTGCAATCGCAGCAGAGGCCGCAAATAATCAAGGGAAGTTTTTTGAGATGGTAGATTTATTATATGAGCGTCAGCAGGCTTGGTCGCGACTTCCCAGCACTCGCGATCAGTTTATTTCTTATGCCAAAGAATTGGGTCTTGATGAGAAACAGTTTATAGAAGATCTGGATGATGCGGCACTTAAAGAAAAGATTGACACACAAAGGACTGAAGGCATTAATGCTGGCGTGAATTCTACCCCTACGTTTTTTGTGAATGGAGTAAAGATCCAAAATTCAGGTGATATTTCAGGATTTCAGGGGGCGATTGATGCCGCACTGAGTGAAGCAGCTTCTGGAGAACCTGCGACTCAGTCTGCACAATCGGCAAGTCCTTCTGCAGATACACCTTCCGGCCCACAACTAGATCTATGAACGAATTAGTGTCAACTGTTATTTCTGTTCTGGGAATTTTGACAATATTGGGTCAAGCGATCCTTGTTTTTCTGCTGATTCTTCTCGTTATTCCTAAAAAAAAGAATAGTGCAGTTTCTCGTTTGTATGAATTTATCCGAGTAAATGCATTTAATTTTGCGTTTCTGGTTGCGTCTATTGCGACGTTTGGGAGTTTATTTTTATCCGAAGTTGCAGGTTTTATCCCGTGTAAGCTGTGCTGGTGGCAGCGAATTTTTATGTATCCGTCAGCACTTATTCTCTTTATTTCATTATTGGTAAATGATCGGGGAGTTGCGAAATACATCCTGCCACTTTCAGGCATCGGTGCGTTGATTGCGATTTATCATTATATTATGCAACTGTTCCCAAATATTCTTGAATGTTCTGAAGAGACTGCAAAGTGCAGTGCGGTTCAATTTATGGAGTTTGGCTATGTCACAATTCCGCTTATGGCATTCACTGCATTTCTCCTAATAATCGTGTCGCTTCTTTTTACAGTGAGAAAGTAATTATTCTTGGTTTTGTATGATAGTTTGAGGCGCCTGTTGTTCTAGCGGGTTTTCAATTTCCGTATAAAAATTCTTTGCAACATATGCCCCAGTTGGCTTATTGTTGATATATACCTCTGCCCAAATTCCATATCGGTTATTGCCCTCTTCGAGAGCGCCAAATTTGTACTGAGAAGCGTATGTTCCTCCTTTTACTTCTGCTAGTGTGATTGGGTTATCTGTGCTAATCCCAAGTTCTTGTAATTCTTCTGCGCTCAATTCTTCTGCGCTCGTGTTTGAGTCTTTTCGAAAAGTTGGCCCGATAAGTTGGCCAGTTTGATTTGATTCTATTTGATGAAATTCTCCCTGGATCAATTTTCGTACTTCAGCTTTGTGTTCTGTTTCCCGAAATTGTTGGGTGAGTGACTGCTCTGATGTGGTGTTCATGGGAGATGAATTTATTTCAGGAGTTGGCGTTGGAGTGGGGGTTTCAGTTGGAGTGGGGGTCATGATTTTTTGTGATGAGTTGATTACCTCAACGTACGCTCTATCATCTGGAGTATTCGCATCATGAATTTCCTGAGCCGCTTTTGCACCACCAAATAGTGTAGCAAGTCCTGCAAGAATTCCTGCACCCTTTACAAGTTTTCCAGGCCCCTTTTGGTTCTGTGGATTAAGTTGTGGATTTTTCAACGTATCTTGTGCTTTTTGCATCTGATCTTGCAAATTCAGATCTCCTGGTTTTGGCCCTTCTCCACTTTCTGACATATTGTCCTCATTATGGATGAAATATTATGGGTGTGTCAATAGTAAGTAGTATTTATGTATAATATCTACTATGCAGGAAAACTTTGAAATTATTGTGCGTGGACTCGTCATGAATCGCGGACGAGTTTTAGTGTGTCAGACAAAAGGGAGAGATTATTATTTTCTTCCGGGTGGTCATGTGGAGTTTGGAGAAAATATGAAAAAGGCTCTTATGAGAGAATTTGATGAAGAGTTGGGGGTAACTCCGAAAGGTATAAAGTTTATTGGATCTGTGGAGAATATTTTTTATCAGAAGGAAAAACTAAATCATGAGATAAACTTTATATTTACAGCTGAGATTGATGATGAGAATGTAGAGCCGAAAGAGGACCACCTGATTTTTCAATGGTTTTTGCCACATGATCTCGTAGAGCAGAGGTTTGTGCCGCCAGCACTTCGTGATGCAGTTCTCAAATGGATGAGCGATAAGAAACCATTTCTTATCTTTACGGAAGAAGATGATTCATTAGAATTTTAAATATGGCAAAGACTCCGCCCATTTCCCATCATGCCAGACGGCATGACATTATTAAATTTTTAGTTATTCGTACAATTTCAAATTTTCTTATTCTTCTTACTCTTTCAGGGCTTATTCTTACATTTGGTCCTGCGATGTATTATGAAGTAGAGTATCGGGTCGGACAGGCATTTGGAGTAGAGTTTGTATTGGAGGATGATGAAGTGCATGAGCTGAGTGGGTTTGGGCAGATTCTTCAAGAGCGCCAAAGAGGGTTTGATGGAGGAGAAGAAGAGAGCGTATTTGGTGCAATTGCCTCTGGGGATCGAACGCAGATTATGCTTCCGAAAGATGCAGATTTCTCTGTAGTAATTCCGAAAATCGGTGCAAATTCACAAGTAATTAAAAACGTAGATCCATCAAATGAGGATGAATATCTCAGGGCGCTTATGAATGGAGTTGCGCATGCGAAAGGTACGTCATTTCCAGGACTCGGTGGTACGACATATTTATTTGCTCATAGTGCAGATAATTTTTGGAATGTTGGGCAATATAATGCAGTATTTTATCTCTTGAATAAGCTTGAGCCGGGAGATGAGATAAATATCTTTTTCCAAAATAAACGATATAAATATTTTGTAGAAAAAACTGAGGTAGTGGATGCAGAACAGGTGGAATTTATTACCAGTGAACGAGGAGAGGGGGAGGAGCTTATACTGCAAACGTGTTATCCACCTGGGACTGCATGGAAGCGGCTCCTGGTATTTGCGAAACCAGCGTAAAATATTCATTTTCACCTCAAGTAAGCGCAACAGAGAAATATGTTAAAAGGTTATATCCTATAAAAAATTTGATATAGTTTGGTTGTAAATCGTAGTAGTTTGTCTGAATTGACGAATCGTGAGCTCTAATATACTATTATTCACAGGCTTTTGTTTTTTAGAATCTTCATTACCTTCTTGTTTAGTATTTAAAATTTCTTGCCCATAGTATATATAAATTTGTCTAAAATTATGGTTTTTACTGTCCAGAAATCATTTCTCATCATCGTAAACCCGACGGAGAATCCGGTCGGGTTTTTTCATGGCAGGAGTGATTCGGAATTTATCCTACAAAAGAAGGAGGTGAGAAATATATGATAAATACAAGAATAGCAGTGAGTCTTATGTCTATTGTTGCAGCGCTCGCACTCGTGGGGGGAACTGCTTACGCGTATTTTTCTGACACAGCAGTAAGTTCTGCAAATACATTTGCTGCGGGAAGCGTAGATATTAATTTGAAAGATACAGCAAGCCCAATAAATTCTCCATTTGATGTAGAAGGTATGATGCCCGGTGATACTGAGTATCGATATATTGTGGTGACAAATGATGGCACAGAAGATCTTAAATGGAGGGCATATATCTCTGGAGGAGATGGCGGTGCTTTATTTGGAGCGTTAAGAATAAAGAGTATGACCTTAAATCCAAATGATTTCCCAGATGCAGATGAGCTGTCTGGATATACGATTGCTGGTCCTACGAATCACGTTGTAGTTACTACGCCGATCCCTTTTAGCGATCTACTAGATCCGAATTCAACCCCACTTGTGTGGGATCAGGGTGTAGGCGGAACTGTCGATGCTTTCAAGCCAGGATGGGCTGCTGTTTACAAGGTAGAAGTGGAGATGGATCCAGCTGCCGGTAATGAGTATAACGGAAAGTCTTGGTCAGGAGATATGACATTCTATGCAACACAAGAGTCAAATATAGGTTGGTAGAGTATTTTCATAGCGGGTTTCTCTGCCCAGGACCCGCTATGAGTTTCGATAAGCTATAAAAATATGAAATCAGTAAAAAAAACAGGGAGTATATTTGCGAGGATTGTTAAAATGATGTTAACACTATTTGTATTTGTGTTGGTTCCGTATGTAGGGATAACCCTTCTCTCTGCAAATACAAATTTCTTGAATGGCCTTAAGAGTTTCGTGGTAATTTCTGGATCTATGGAGCCTGCAATCCCGACCGGGAGTATTATCTATACTGTCGAAAAGAGTTTTTATAATGAGCAGGATGTCATCGCGTTTAACCAGGATGATCGGATTATTACTCACCGGGTTGTCGGTATAGAAGTTTTAGGAAATGAAATCTTTTATACAACAAAAGGAGATGCGAATAGTACAGAAGATAGTTCTCTTGTGAACAGAGATGATGTGGTGGGTGCGACAATGGTGCACGTGCCGTATATAGGAAAGATAATTATGTCATTTAAGACTCCTGTAGGGTTTGCTATAGGAATTGTCCTGCCGGCATTCCTGTTTATCGGGATGGAGCTTTGGAATATCAAGCGGGAAATTGAGAAGCAGACAGAAAAACGAGTACGCGCGCAGTTGGCAGTTCGCAATGAGCGGTTAGTGGTAAATAGTAGTTAATATGATACGGCTGGGATTGGTAATTACGATGATTGTAGTAGGCATGGGATTTTTTTCCTACAGAACTGCCTCTTCATATTTTACTGATACAGTGGTTTCTTCTGAAAATATATTTCGGGCTGCAGACAGTTTTCTTATACCTACAATATCTCTTACGCCAGCGCCAACTGTCATTATTACTCCCACACCTATAGATGCTGATAATCCTTGTGATGATATATCAGTTGATATTTTCGGGAATGGTGTTGGGTCTATAAATGGAGCTGATATTGTATGTGTGAATAATACTGTTGTGGATCAATCAAATGAAATCATTATAAACACAAATGTAACGGTAGATACGAATACCGGAAATAATTCGAATGGGAGTACAGCTTCAGGAGACGCTTCTACAGATGTGAATGTAATTGTTCGCGGCGGTACAAATATTTCAGACTAATTTTTCTTGTAAAATGAAGCTAGGAGCGCTACAATTGACTGTATGCGAAATAGGCACCTCGTGCTTCTGATTACGTTTTTTGTTTTTGCACTGATTGTATATATCTTCCGGGATTCAGTTGTGATTTCTCCTGTTACGTCATTTTTTCAGTCAACAGTTTCTGGAATTCGAGGAGAATTGTATAGTGGCCGCGTAGATGAGGAGTCCGAGCTTTTAGAGGAGAATAAAAAACTTCGGGAGAAAGTTGTGGAATATGAGTTGCTTGTTCGTGAAAATAGCGCGTTGAGAAGCCAGTTTGAGGAAAATATTATTCATGAACATCGTTTAGTTCCAGCACAAATTGTAGGATATGCAGGGAGAGGAGTATATGAGTCATTTACTATTGATGCGGGAAAACAGGAGGGAATTAAGAGTGGAATGGCAGTAATTGTAGATAATATTCTTGTAGGAACCATATCAAAAGTGTCAGAAAATATATCAGAAGTTCGGACGATTCTGCACCCTGAGTTTTCTACTATTGTGCAATATCCTAAAACCTCTGCTCGGGGAATTATTAGAGGATTTAATTCTTTTATCATGCTTGAGAATGTCGTTATTACTGAAACCCTAGAAAAGGATGGAGTTCTTACTACTATGGGTGAGATTGATAGGGAAGGAATCGGGATACCTTCCGATCTTTCCGTAGGAAAAATTGACTCAATAGATCGTGAAGAAACTGCTTCATTTCAGACAGCGCAAATTGAGCCTCTTGTAGATTACTCTCAGATATCTCATGTATTTGTTATTGTGGGGCTTTAAAAGAAATGAAAGTGCGAATTCTTCTACTCGGCTTGCTATTCCTGTCGCTTTTCATAGAGCGACTTGTCGTTTCGTTTCCATTTGTATTTTTGTTTACGTATATTATTTTTACAATTTCTAAAAACTTTCGGTATTGTATTCCAGCAGCGATCCTTTCTCTTATAGGAGACGCAATATTTCTCTATCCGCTTGGGGGAACACTCTTTATTGTATGCATAACAAATCTTTTCGTATATGTATACGCGCAATATTTGGGTTCAAAAGACGCCCTTGTATATGTGTTATTTGGGGTGATAGGATTGGTGAGTTATGCTATTATATTCGGATACTCACTTACGGATTTATTCGGATGGTTTGTAGTAGGAATAGTTTTTTGGATCTGCTATAAACTTCTTCCCAAACGATTTTCATTATGAGAAAAAGAAATAAAATAGGACACGCGTTTTCTGAGCATGTATTTCTTACGAAGAGACAACGATTCCAAAACCGAGAGCAGTCTCGTGATGGATTTGATTTTGTTAAACGGCTTCCGATTATGATTTTAGGTATCGTTTTTATTATATTCGTGCTGCGTCTTTTAACATTGCAAGTTGTGCGAGGAGAGTATTATGAGCGGCTTTCAAATGAAAACAGAATACGGACTACGCTGATCCCTGCACCTCGGGGAATAATATTTGATAGAAATGGGGAGGCGCTCGTACGAAATACTCCTACATTTAGCGTCATTGAGGATGGAAAGGTGAGATGGTTAACGCAAGATGAAGCATTGCGCCGTATGGAAAAGGAGGATAATTTAGTAATGAGTATTCCTCAGCGCGAGTATTTATACAGGGAGCTGTTTGCACACGCTTTGGGTTATGTGGGCAAGCTGAGCCGCGAAGAGACACTTCAGCCTGAATTTAGTGACTATGGATTTTCAGACTTTACTGGGAGAATGGGAGTAGAGGAGGAATATGAGCGGCTTCTTCACGGCGAGAATGGGAGAAGGCTTGTAGAGGTGGATGCGCAGGGGAAATATATAAGAACACTTGGTGAGGATTTTTCAAAGCCAGGGAAAAATCTTATGACGACATTGGATCTAGAAATCCAAAAAAGTGTCTTTGATGCGATGATTTCAGTGGAGTCTGGTGCGGTTGTAGTATCAGATCCGCGGAATGGTGCAATTCGGGCACTGCTTTCAAAACCCACATTTGATCCGAATTTATTCACAAAAGCGCAAGATTATGAGCCAGATGGAGGTTATCAGGATATTGATTCAATATTTTCTGATAAAAAAAATCCTCTCTTGAATAGGACTATTGGTGGACTGTATCCACCTGGTTCGACATTCAAGTTAGTGACTGCGACTGCTGGACTTGAGGAGGGTGCTATAGATCCTACTACGCGGATTAAAGATACGGGAGTGCGGACCGTTGGGGGGACATCGTTTGGGACATGGAATTATCTGCAATATGGGAAACTCGAAGAGCCGCTTAATGTGGTGGGGGCTTTACGACGGTCAAACGACATCTTTTTCTATATCATGTCTGAGGGCGTAGGGGCAACGAAGTTTTCAGAATGGGCAGGGAAGTTTGGGTATGGGAAGCCGTTGAATATCGATATCCCGGGAGAAATTGCTGGAGTTGTACCTGGCCCTTCATGGAAGGAGCGAATTATCGGGGAAGACTGGTATCTTGGGGATACCTATAATATGAGCATTGGTCAGGGATTTTTACAGACAACGCCGCTTCAAGTAAATTTTATGACGAATGTAATTGCAAATCATGGAACACTCTATCGTCCACATTTTTTGCCTGAGCACCAGAAAATTATTCGTGAGGACTTCATACATCCTGAGAATGTGGAGCTCGTTCGTCAGGGAATGCTTGAGGCGTGTCAGACTGGTGGAACCGGATTTCCCTTTTTCGATTTTATCGTGAAAAATGAAAACTTAGCTATTGATAATTTGAATTTTCGTAGCGTTTCTCCGGGTGATCTTGTAGCTACAAAAAGTGCTCAGATAGATGCTCAAGCTGTTGTGGTGTCTGTGGGATGTAAGACTGGGACTTCTGAAACGTTTGATGGATCACCACCGCATGCATGGTTTACTGTATTTGCGCCATATCATAATCCTGAAATTACAGTTACTATTATTGTAGAGCATGGAGGAGAAGGTTCTCAGGTCGCAGCACCAATCGCGAAAGAAATATTGACAGATTATTTTGAGGAGTAATAATTTGTATAAAGTATTTCATTCTTTTCGTTTGTTCGAGCAGAAAATTTTTATTATTTATTATATATTTTGCTAGTCTGTAGGTATTGTGGGGCCTGTGGTAGGTTGTAGATTCGAATTTTCAAGAAATTGATCTTTCTGAGAATCAGTAGGACACTCAGCGAATTCGCAGTTTGGTCCGGTGCGTCCTACTGAGCTTCCATCCGGGCATATTTTTGCCTCAAGTGTGCAGGCTGTTTGCTCAGGTGTAGATTCGGTTTTCTCTTGGAGATTTTTATAAATCACAAATCCAGCTACGATAGATGTGGTGAGAAGGAGTGTAATAATCACTATGCTGATAATCATCCAGAGTTTCTGGTGCTTTTTGGTACCATTACTTGGTGGAATTTGTGATGGGGGAGTGGTGGGATTTGGTGTTTGTGGAGGAGAAGCGGGGGGAATTTGTTTTGGGTTAGGATTTTCTGGTGGAGCGACAGGTTCCATAGGTCTAGTATTTCAGGAATGGGTAAGCGTTGTCAACTTTCGTTCTCGTGAGAAGTATTGGTATAATATAGGATATGGCACTCATTGACGATATTAAAATTAGCGTAAAAGCGGGAAGTGGCGGAAATGGAGGAGTTTCTCGAAAGACCTATTATGGTAGTACAAATGTTCATCCCGATGGGGGAAATGGAGGTCGCGGAGGTCATGTTTATTTTCAAGGTACAACGAACTTGAATGACCTTTCTGAATTCCGGTATAAGAAAAAAATAAAAGCAGAAGATGGAGAAAAGGGTATGAATAAAAATTTGGATGGAAAATATGGGGAAAGTATTACGGTTTTGGTTCCACTTGGGACGACGATTATTGATCTTGAGACTCAGGAGGCGATAGAAATTTTGGATGAAGATGTCCGTGTACAAATTGCGCAGGGAGGTCGTGGTGGAATTGGGAATCATGATGAGCGGATAGACCCGAAGACATTTCGTATGGTGCGACGCGAAGGGCTGCCAGGGGAAGAGAAAGAGCTTCATTTAGTGTTAAATCTTATTGCGGATATTGGACTAATTGGACTCCCGAATGCCGGGAAGAGTTCGCTTTTGACAATGCTTACCGCTGCAACTCCTAAAATCGGTAATTATCCATTTACTACGTTAGAGCCAAATCTCGGAACTCTTGGTACTGGAGAGAGCCAAGTGGTGCTTGCAGATATTCCCGGACTCGTAGAGGGTGCATCGCAAGGAAAAGGACTTGGGATTCAGTTTCTCAAACATATCCAAAAAACAAAAGTTTTATTACATTGTATTGATGTAGGCGGAGAGAATATTATGGATGCTTATAACACTGTTAGGGATGAATTTGCAGAGTATGATGAGTCGCTTTTGGAAAAACGTGAAGTAATTCTCCTTACAAAAATAGATCTCGCGGATGGAAAAACTATTAAGTCTGCAATTTCAGAATTTAAAAAACTAAAAAAAGAAGTAGTTTCTGTGAGTATTTATGATGAAAAAAGTGTTAGTGAATTGAAGACGTTTATTCAGGAATTAAAGATTAAATAGTTTTTTTGTACTGATTCTCCGTGGTCTGCTATGATTATTTTTGATGGAAAGTATTGAAAAGCTCTCCGTGTTTTTCTCATATGCTCCGGGAATCGGCCCAAAGACATTTCAAAGGCTCCTTTCGTATTTTAAATCCGTAGAAAAAATTTTTAGTGCTTCAGAACAAGAGTTAGATGTTGCAGGATTAAAAGGGAAGATGCTTTGTAAATATCTCGAGTTTAAATCTTCACATACCATAGATAGTTTGGTTCAAAATTTTCAGAGAAAAGGTATTTGGGTACTTTCATATCAGGATTTTCCTGAAGGACTACAATCTATTGCAAATCCACCCATTGCTATATTTGGACGAGGAGATAAGAGATTATTATTTGAAGATATTGCTATTGCGATTGTAGGATCGCGTCGTCCTACGAGTTATGGATTCTCTGTGACTGAGAGTTTTGCGAAAGAATTAGTGGAAAACAATATCGTGGTGGTATCTGGAATGGCACTCGGGATTGATGGAATTACGCATAGATCGGTTCTAAAAAATCAGGGGAAAACACTTGCGGTTTTAGGGTCAGGAATTGATTTACCGACACCTGCAGTGCATGAAGGTTTGTATGGTGAAATTATAAAAAATGGCGCAGTGATATCTGAATATCCTCCAGGAGTCTATCCCACAAAAGGAAGTTTTCCTGCTCGAAATAGGATTATCTCGGCTGTATCAAGAGCAATAATTATTCCGGAAGCGACGATTGATAGCGGTGCGCTTATTACAGCAAATGCTGCATTTTCTCAGAACAAGAATGTATATATAGTTCCCGGATCTATTTATTCAAACCTTTCACAAGGCACAAATAACCTATTAAAAAATGGTGGAATTCCGATAAGCAGTGTGCGAGAAATTCTAGAGGATTTAGGAAAGGTAGATACTACATCCCCTCTCAATATATTTGCGGACGGATTGACCGTAGAAGAGCGGGAGATATTAGATGTTCTTATGAGTGAGAACCTTTCAATAGACGAATTAACAAAGAGGATTTCTTTTCCAGTAGGACAGCTCATGATATCTGTATCAAGTCTTGAGTTGAGAAATATCATTCAGAGCGTAAATGGAGAATGGGCGATAGTGCGCTAGGTTGTTCTCTCTATAAATTTAATTGCGTTTTGGTTTCAGGTGGTGGAATTGCTGTAGGAAGTGCAAGTGAGATACTAAAAGAATTAAGTATTAAGGATTATGAATTAAGGCAGGACAGGAAAAAACTTGATTGGAATAAATTCTCAGAAGATGAAAAAAAGATTCTCATGACTCTTGAGAATGATTGGAGTTAAGAAGTATTGTGAAAAATAGTGATGGAAAGTGGAGTATAAGAGACTAATCTTTTTTGGGTACATCCTTTACATGATCAACTGTGAAATTGTTTCTATCGATAATGTCTACCTTAAAAATCGGTTTTCCTGGAGCAAGTTCTTTTAGTGTCGCATCGGTCTGGTGATCTAGTGCTTTAGTAAAATTCTCGATTGTTACGCCCGGTATGTTCATTTCTTCAGCCAATTTATCTACAAACGCGAGATCCAATTTTTTATCATAAACAAAATACATTTTATTTTCGTCGTGATGGTCGACAACATAGTTATCGCTGTTTACCACTAGTACACCTTTTTCTTCATGCTCTCCCTTAAGTTCTGGTTCTTCTAGATTCTCATGCTTAGTTATGTCATGTATGTAGTTTAGTGAATTCACAACGTCAGATGGGTTGACTCCATAAAGCTCAGAATTTTCTGGTAGGGTAGCTCCCATAATGTGTCCGCAGCCTATTAGATTGCCTTTTTCTTTTGCGTGGTGGTCAGTGTGTGCATAGAATTTCCCACCGTCTTTTGTGACAGCTTTATAAACTGCATCGACACATTCCTCAGCAGTCAAATTTATAATGCCCTCATTTTTTAGATATAAAAGTCCCATGACATATCCTACGTCTGCTCCAGCTCTACCAAGTGGTCCTTCGGTGCGTCTTTGGTCATATCTCCCATCGACACATTCGCGACCCTCAGCTACTGTAAGAATATTCTTTCCTACATACCTCTTGGCTTCTGATAATATTGCTTGTTCCGAGTCTTTCATCATCTTTATATTGCTTTCTGATTCCATCTTAAGAGTATATTTTATTCCTGTCTTTTTTCTTTTTCAATACTCAAAAATGTTAATGTCTTGAAAGTATTTATAAATTTTGATAAACTACACTCATCCTAAGACAGTAGGCAAGCAATAAGACCTACCGAGGCGGCAAGCTGCAAGGTTTGAATAGCGCACTTCTTAGGAAGTGTTTTTTTTATATCAAAATGCCAAGTGCAAAAAATATTGAACAATTAGAAGTAATTAAAGAAAAGCTCAGCAGGGCAACTGCGGTATTTTTTGTGGACTATCAGGGACTTACTCATCAAGCACTTGAGGAGTTCCGCCGAAGTTTACATGACATTGATGGAGAAATTGCAGTGTTAAAAAATACGTTATTTAATATTGCACTTCAGGAAAAAGATATTGATGCGAAAGATCGCCTGAATGGTCCACATGCAATGGTGTTTGCATATGGAGACGCAGCAGCTGTTGCGAAGGCACTAAATAATTTCTACAAACAATACGAGCTTCCGGTAATTAAGTTTGGAGTTTTTGAAAATGTGATTATTGAAGACGACACAGTTAAGGCAATTGCAGACCTTCCAAGTCGCGATGCGCTTCTTTCTATGCTTGCATCAGCGCTTCAAAGCCCAATACAAAAACTCGCTTATGATTTGCAATATCCAATAACTGGACTTGCAATCGCATTAAAAGAAGTTGAAAAGAAAAAATAATTAAAAAAAGGTGGTGAGTGATTTATGGCAAAGTTAACACAAGAAGATATCTTAAAAGCAATTGAAGAAATGTCAGTTCTTGATTTATCAGAACTCGTGAAAGCAATTGAAGAAAAGTTTGATGTGAAATCAGCCGCGCCAATGGCAGTGGCAGCAGCACCTGCAGCTGGCGCAGACACTGGAGCAGCAGCTGAAGAGCAGACTGTCTTTAATGTGGAGATAACCGAAGCTGGAGCACAAAAGCTTTCAGTGATTAAGGCTGTTCGTGAACTTGTCCCTACACTCGGATTGAAAGAGGCTAAGGACTTGGTAGATGGAGCACCAAAAGAGGTTATGACCGCTGTTAATAAAGAGACGGCAACTGAAGCTCAAAAGAAACTTGAAGAAGCAGGCGCAAAAGTTACCCTTAAGTAATTTTTGACCTCAGTTTCTTTTTAAAAAGACCCCAGAAATGGGGTCTTTTTTGTGGGTAAGCTTAATCTTCGTATCGCTTGAAGAGAATATGAGTACCAGATCCACCAAATCCGAAGTTCTTTGATCCAGCTTTATCGATTCGTGCAGGTCTTGCTTCATGCGGCACAAGGTCCATGTCTCTTCCTTCTCTCATAACAGTTTCTAAGTTAAGCGTAGGTGGTAGGATTTGATCGCGAAGAGCCAAAATTGCAATTCCTGCTTCAATAGCTCCTGATGCGCCCATAGTGTGCCCCATGGATGACTTAGTAGAGGAAACTGCGTATTCTATATCTTCTGGAATATCTTCCATTACTTCACGGATTGCAGAAATCTCTACAGGATCACCTACTGGCGTGGAGGTTCCATGGGCATTGATATAAAGCATTCCATCTTTTGGTAAGCCTCCATCATGAAGTGCTTCTTGAAGTGAACGTTTGGCAGCATATCCACTTGGTTCTGTATCGTGATACGCATCTGATGCGCTTCCATAGCCTGCAACCTCAGCAAGAATCGGAGCGTTTCTTTCTCGTGCTTTTTCTTCTGTTTCAAGCACTAGTGCGCCAGCGCCTTCAGCCATGACAAAACCTTTTCTATCTACATCAAATGGAATTGAAGCGCGTTGTGAATCCTTTGTTCTGTTAAGCGCTCTGGTATTGTCAAACATATTAATCGCTAGTTGTTCTACTGATGCATCAGATCCACCCACTAGCATTCTGTCAGCTTTTCCGACCAGTAATTTATCAATTCCTGCAATAACTGCTTGGCTTCCTGTGGCGCATGCATCTGTAGGAGTATATTTAGGTCCCTTTAGCTCGAATACTTGGCTTGGGACAGATGCAACGCGTTCAAGTCCGGCAACGAGCGGTGCAGTGGGAGAAACTCTTTTGCCTTCCTCCATTAACTTTCCAATATATGAAACATAATCCATTCCACCAATTGACGTACCGATTATGACTCCAAATCGTTCTCTATCGACTCGTTCATCTATTTCTCCGTTCCGGAGAATGTTCGCATTTTCGAGTGCTTGTGTACTTGCTGCCAGAGATAGTAGTTGTGCTCGAGCCATGCGTTTAACGTCATTTTTTCTAAATTTTTCACTATCGATATTTTTTGAGAGAATGTAGTCTTCGGGTATAAATTCTCTATCAATTATTCCTGCTACACCTACATTAAGTGGTATATCTTTGAGATGATTGATTTTTCCTAATTCTGCGAGTCTTTCAAGATCTTGATCGTCAAGATCGGTTATTGCAGATTTTCCTGCTACTATATTTTCCCATGTACTCTCTGTGTCTATTCCTTGTGGGGTAATAAGTCCGATGCCTGTCACTACAATGCGGGGACGTTTTATTTCAGGAGAACGCGCCCATTCTCCTTCATGCGTATATCGTGAAATTTCAGACATCAAATTTCATAAATAGTACCAAATCTTAAAAAATAAAGTCAATTATTGAGAGACATTTCAGCGCGTCTTGTGTTTGATGAGCATATTTTGTATAATTTGCACATTATGGCAATGCTATGTGATTACTGCGGGCGAGGGATAATGTATGGAAATCTTGTTTCTCACGCAAAAAATAGAACAAAAAGGACATTTAAGCCAAATCTTCACACAAAACGAGTGAAGATTGGTACTCGAACTATGAAAGCAAAGTTGTGCTCAAGTTGTATAAAGTTACTCAAAAAAGCAAACGTAACACCATCAACTGAAGCAACTACGACTGCAAGCTAAGTTTTTCAAGAAGATTGCTCCCTTCCTTGCCGTATCCATTCAAGAAATCTGCATAATACATGGGATTTTTTCCTTCAACTTGAATTTTCTTCTTAGGCAATAATTTTACTAATTTCTCCTGCCCTTTTAGGTGGGTTTTTAGCCATACGCTGGGCCAAGGATAGTATGCTCTGATCATTCTATCGAGCTGTTCAGGAGTAGGAGGATTATTGATGTCTATCATGCCATCTCCTTTTTCAATTTTATAGCTCCATGTTTCTTTGGTGTGATCTTGCGGAGTTTTTATGAGAGGAGTTTTATTTTTAATTTTCACAAGAATTTCGTCCAACATATTTGCTCCCTGTGAAAATAAGATTTTGAGCAACTCTTCTGTAGTTTCAGATCCGTCTAAATCATAAGTCATCTGTGAGAGGATGGGCCCGTGATCAATTTCGTTATCCAATTCTATCAATGTGGCACCCGTTTGAGTATTTCCATGGAGCAGTGTGTACTGAATTGGAGAGGGTCCTTTCCATTTTGGGAGCAGAGATGGGTGGATATTTATAATTCCATATTTGATTGATTTAATAATCTTTTCTGGAATGAATGCACCGAAACTCGCGAGAACTGCGACATCTGCTTGTAAATTTTTTATTCGTTCTCTGTCTGATTCGCCCTTTAAATTGGTAGAAATATAATCGATCTGTTTTGACTTACAGAATTCCATGAGACTACCTACTTTTTCAGTGGTAATAACAAGGGTTAATCCGTGTGGAATTAGTTTTTCGATAATCGGAATAGTATAGTCGCCAGATCCGAAGAAAATAGTTTTCATAATAAAATAATTATATCATTTTATACTCTCGAGAGCGGTGAAATGGTTTAAGTTTGTGGCAAAATACGTTCTTCATGAATAGAGAGGTACAGCCATATTTCGAACATGAAGAGAGCTCCGAAGAAGGCTTTGGATATCATATTGTTAATAGCACAGTTCGTCCATTATTCATAGAAGAGGATTTACAAAGAGGAGATCTTGAAGGAAATTATGTTCTTAAAACAGGGGTGGTCAAATTGATCAAAAGTCTTCGGAAAATAATAGTAATTTGATTAGTAAAATTATAAGAAAAATTAAAAATAGTAATTCTTAAACCCCTATTTCTTCAAATACATCCTCCCCATTTTCGTCTTTATGGGATTTAAATAGTTTTTCATTTTGGTCCATGACGTGTTTGGTAAATAATATTCCGTTTAGATGATCCATCTCATGTTGCACGATGACTGCTGGGAATCCTGTAAAAATCTCTGTTTTTTTACTCCCTTGCTCATCTTGGTATGAGAGCTTCACTTCTCTTTTCCGTTGAACGTATCCCCAAATATTTGGAATAGAAAGACATCCTTCAAGGAGACGCTTGCCATCTGGTTTTGAAGTTCTTTCGGATTTTATTCCTTTTTTGGTTTGTTTGGATTGGTGAATATCGTCATGTATTTCCTCTGAGATTTCTAGAATTTTAGGATTTATAAAACTTTTTACTTCAGAATTTTCGTCTGGTTTCAGTTGAAATATACGATATGAAATTCCTACCTGAGGCGCTGCAAGCCCTACGCCAACGGGGTCACTGGTGTTTCTGAGTGTTTTTTCCATTTCTACCAGGATATGCGCAAGTTTTTTGTCAAATTTCTCAATAGGTTTTGATATTTTGCTTAGGATTGGTTCCGGTGTTGTAACAATTTTATACATAGTGGGAATTATAGTTTTTGTGTGCCCATTTTTCAATGCAGACTAGTCAAGAGTCTTTAGGAGTTCTTGTGCCTGCGTAAAATCCGGTGCGAGATTCGTGAGTAAATAATTGAGCCGTTCACGAGCTTTTGTACGGTACTCTTCTGCTTGTTTCGGATCTTGTGTGTTCTCGGCAAGAGTGCTGAGAACTATTGCTTGCCGATAGTATGCATCAATATAATTTGATTTTAGCTTAATTGCTTCTTCAAGCGTCTCAAGAGCACGTTCTGGTTTTCCAGTTACTTCTTCGATAAGTGCTTTATTGTAAATAATTTTTGCGTCTGTTGGAGCAAGTTCTTGTGATTTGATGATAGTCTGATACGCCTCAGAAAGAAGTGTGGGTTGAAGTTGTGAAAGAGTAAAAAGAGTTCTTACACGGGTTTTATAGTACACAATATTGTTCGGATTGTTTCGAATTACTGCATCGCTCATATCTTTTGCGCGTTGTGTGTATTGAGAGGCTTGTTGCACGTTGTTTTCTTGTGCATATGCCAATGCTAGGGATGCAAGATTTTGAGAAAGCTCATTCTTATATAAGTCTTCGTTGGGGCGTATGGAAACTGCTTTTTCTAGATATTCATTTGCCATAACTATTTGGTCAATTTTATTATAGTTGTACCCTAATGCGTATGCCTTATCTGCATTCCAGAAGCTGATAAGTTTCCACATTAAAATTAGAGAAAGTATGCTTATTATGCCAAACACCAGAAACTGCAGAGTCGTAAATTCATTCATGCGATACGTTTCCTGAGTTTTTTTAGGGTAGGCGAAGATCTTTCCCTTTTTTCCCGTAATCATGAGGAAAAACGCAGGGAGTAAAAAGAGATACGTATTCGTGAGGACTACAGAGAACCCAAAAAAATTAGAAATAAGAATTGTGACAAACCCTCCCACAATTCCTGCTGGGATTATAGAATTAGTAACGGATTTTTCTTTTAAGAAGAACTTCAGAGATATAAACAGGAAGGATCCTATAAACACAAGATATGTTCCGAGCCCAAATAACCCAGTGGTCGCGAGATAGTTGAGATATTCATTATGCGCTTTGTTATAAAGATAATCCCATTCTGATGTGAGATTGTGTTCTAGGGGACGGTGTTTGTAGTATGCGTATGCAAATGTCTCAACACCTGTTCCAAATAGAGGGTTTGCTTTAAAAATATCGAGTGCACCGCTCCAGACGATAAGTCTAATATCGCCCGATCCGGTGATATTATTCTCGAGTGATGGTCCAGCGGGAGTTGTTCTGAGGGGTTCTTGAGTATCTTTAGTAAGATTTCCAAGAGAATATTTTTGGAGTGGTGGAAATGGATTTCCGATAAGAAACGTTATCAAGAGAAAAACAATCCAGAGTAGTCCCAGTATTTTTAAAGACTTGAGTTTCCAGAGATTGGAAATGGAGAATCCGGTTTTTTGTATAGCAACAAGTTTAAGAAGTGCCGCGAATACGAAAAGACCAGCCCAGAATCCCAAGAATCCTGATTGGGAGCCTGTCCATATGATTGCAGTATATGTTAAGAGTAATCCGATCCCAAGGAGCCAAAGTTTATAGTTTGTAAATTTTCCTACAAGTGTTTTGTTTGCGAGGGATACTTTTATAAACATAGAAACTGCAATAACAAGTAATATCGAAAGATATGCAGCAAGCCAGTTCGGTTGTCCAAGAGTTGAGAATATTCGTGCAGTAGGGTCAAATGCTGCAGTCCAGCATTTTGTACTTAAATCTTGTACAAATACATAACATGTTGGATCAAATCCGAAATGACTTGGGAGGCCCCAGAGCGTTACAAGGAGTGCAGATCCACTCGATGCGATCAGAAGTCGTTTCGCAAATCTAACAGGGAGCTGTTCTTTATAGAGAAAATTTGAGACGAGCGCATAATACAAAAAAATATACGTGATGGTGGAAAGTAATCCGCCATTAAATCGAGAATAATATCCCCAGAATGAAGTGTGAGAATCTATAGAGAAAATTGTTGCTAGAATTTGTGAAAAGAAAAATAAAAGAATCGGTATATCAAGAACTGTTCGCCTCACAAAAAAGCGCTTTTCTGTAACCATGCGCACTCCCCAGAAGAAGAATATAAGGATCGAGATGCCATACACGAGCCACATTTTATTGAATTCGAAAAGCTCGTGAGTTGTATTTGTCATTGCAAACGGAGTAATGATAAAGAGTGCATAGAAGCAAAACCTGATCACTCGAATAATTTTATTTGATAATGTTTGCATGAGTTTATAGTGTAGCATAGCGGAAAACTGTCAGACAATATTTTATCTTAAAAAGGTTTTTTTCTTTGCTATAATCATATGATATGCAAATTCTCGATAGCTTATTTTCTCTTTTTTCTACTGATTTGGGAATTGATCTAGGTACCGCAAACACATTGGTTTATATTAAAGATAAAGGAGTTGCTATCCGTGAACCTTCGATAGTTGCTCGTCATAATAGGACGAAAGAATTTATCGCGATAGGCACAGAAGCAAGAAAAATGCTTGGGAAAACTCCTGCCAGTATTTCTGCAATTAGACCTCTTGAGCACGGAGTAATTTCAGATTTTGATGGTGCAGCATTTATGCTTGGGTATTATATTCAAAAAATCAATAAGCTCGCGAAACGTCGCTTCCCCATGCTTGCCAGACCAAGAGTGGTAGTGGGAATTCCATCAGGAGTTACTGAGGTTGAGCGTAGAGCGGTATGGGAAGCAGTGCTCACTGCAGGAGCTCGTGAATGTTATCTGATAGAAGAACCTATGGCAGCTGCGATTGGAGCGGGGGTTTCTGTGTATGAGCCAACAGGAATTATGACGGTTGATATTGGCGGCGGTACGACTGAGGTTGCAGTAATTTCGTTGGGAGGAATCGTAGTAAACCGTTCTGTGAAAGTTGCTGGTTATGATATGGATCAAGCAATAGTGCACTATATTCGCTTGAGGCACGGGTTAATCATTGGTGAGAAAACTGCTGAAGAGGTGAAGCTTCGGATTGGAAGTGTATATAAAAAAGAGAAGGCTGTGGGGAAGAAAAAAGCAGCAGAAAGCAAAGAAAGTGTTGAGATAACTGAAGAAAAAAAAGAACGGGTGGCACTTGTTCGAGGGAGAGATCTAGAGACTGGGCTTCCGAAGAGTCTTCGAATAACAGAGTCTGAGGTGCGAGAGGCGATAGCACCAGTGATAAATGAGATTGTAGATGGAGTTATGGAGGTTGTGGAGGAAACGCCGCCTGAGCTTACTTCAGATATTCTCGAGCATGGAATACTTCTTACAGGTGGGGGATCACTTCTCCGAGGTGTAGATGATTTGATAATTGAACGTACAAAAATTCCGGTGACTGTGGTAGATGAACCGCTTACGACAGTAGTTCGAGGTTGTGCAAAATTACTTACAGATGAAAAACTACTCAGTCAGGTGAAAGTAACCGGAGGATTGCGGTAGGAATTACTTCGTTCCTTTGATTCCGTCCCAATGGTGATCTGTTGGATTTTGGGCAAATTCTTTGTTGCTTTCTGTAATTATTTCTTTCCATGCTCTTGTAATTATGGATCGGTAGGCTTCTAGGGAGTTGTTCATAATATGTTCTTCCAGTATTATCTCCATTTCATTCCAATCTTTCATAAAAAACATTTTGGATTCGACGAGATTTTTTACATCCGGAAATAAAGTAATCAGCTGTAGCGCCCCTATGCGATAACGGATAAGCTGATCGATTCTGTCTTTCAGCGTTGTGGGTGATATTCTCCAGGTTTTGGCATCTAATTTGACAACCTCTCCACCCATATATTCTGTAATCACTCCTATTGAAAAGTCCTCCATTTTCGTTGCTGGAATCCCTCCAATAGAGTGTATGAATTCAGAATCCCACGCCATCGCTGCTCCGGTAACTACAATTGGCTTGGTTTGAGGAAAATAGCTCGGAAGTAGTTCACGCGGTGAGAGTCCATTCATTCTTTGTCCATGATAAACATCAGTAAAATTTCCAGAGATTATTGCAGGTTTTTTGTGAGATGATTTTCCATCTACAATATTTTTCTTGGCAGTTTTATAGAGTTGGGGTATGGTTTCAATATCGGGGAAAGTGTTAGCATCTAGGCATATTACAACTCTATCTTCGATATCTCTTGCGATAGTATTTCCTATCGTGAGTGCATTTGCCTTTCCTGGAGTGTCAGTGTCGATATGATGAAATGATATATTGCTACTTGGTAGGGTAGTTTTTGCAGCGTTTCGTTTAATATGAGGATCCTGAAAGTCTCCCTTTAGCTGATATTGTTCGATTGATTCGTCACTGATTCTGGACATAAATTTATTGATTTCGTTTTTAGTCTTGTCGTTATCAGTGCAATTGTTGGTAACTAGAGAAATGGTAACGCGCGATTTCCGAGGAATATCAGACATCAGTATGCTGCCTAAGGTTGATGATAAAAACTCTGCCTCGTTTCTTATTGGAATGATAATGCTAAAATGGCTATCAGAAGGATTTTCTTCAGTTGTTTTTATCCACCGTTCTTCTTGTTTCCCTTCAATTTCTGATGATAGAGAAGCTGAATTTATTTCTCTTATTTTTGGGAGATTATGATTAACCCACTCCTTTGGTGTGTTTAATAAAAAGTGAATAGGCTGATTTTCCAAAGAACTCATAGCACTATTATATCCTATATTATAATATTAGACAATTTTTGTTCTCTATATTTTACAAAGCCAGAATATAGTTTTTTTTGCGTATTTGAGGTAATGGGGTTGATGATAGTTGTCTGTTCCAATTTTTACTCGAAAGCATCAACACCTATATAGTTTTAGTGCAGTACGCGTATTTATCTTGACAAATTACGGTTCATGAAGTATTATATATAGGCTTAGATTTGAGGCTAGAAGTTAGCATTGATAAGAGTAATTTTCCGATGAATTAGTCATCACTACATATCTTATTTTTCTACCGAAGCGATTCGGGCACGAGCCTTCTTCTGAACTCAAATATCACAGCGCAAGTTCTTTAACAAGTAAAAAAGATGTTTGAAAAGTGGTAGGATACTGCTTTTCAAATAGTATAAGTTCACGTCAATATCTGACCTACTATTAGTAGGTTGGAATGAACAAATTTATAAATACGGAAAGCAGGATAAACTACATTTTGTATATTTATCAAAATATACATTTTTGTC
>CAYYLC010000003.1:172674-208571 GCA_964472415.1 uncultured Gammaproteobacteria bacterium | reverse complement strand
CTAACAGACTTTTACAAAATCTCTCAAACAAAGTGGCGGGAAGTGAAGCCGTAGAAAACGCGCATAATAGTAACTAACAAAGAGAGGATATTAAAGCTTAGAGCTATTGACTGCTCTCGTGTTTTTTGCCCCAAGCCTCCATATCAAGAAGAATAGGCATGATCGTACTTCCATGATCTGTGATAGAGTATTCAACCTTCGGAGGAACAGTTCTGTAAACTTTGCGCGAAATAACACTATCTGTTTCCAACTCTCGCAACTGTTGAGTAAGCATTTTCTGAGTGATCCCTTCAATTCTATTTTTTAATTCAGAAAACCTTAAAACCTTATTTTTATACAAGAGATATAGAATAAGCGGCTTCCACTTTCCACCCATTACACTAAGAGTTACCTTAATAGTTGAGCATTCTGTATTATACATTTTCATAGTTACTTTTTAGTAAGTACTTGCTTTTATGAAACTTAATAGATATAGTATATCATATGAGTTATACAGATCTTGCTGAGGAAAAGCAGTTACAAAAAACCATAAAATCCCTCGAAAAAAATGGCGTAAAAGTATACATTGTAGCAAATAAGGAAGAGGCAAAAAAAACAGCATTGAGTTTAATTCCGGATGGATCAGATGTTATGGATAATACATCAATGACTCTTGAGGAAACGGGAATTAAAGATGCAATTTACGAGAGTAAAAAATATAACGCGATCCACAAACAAACACTTTCCATGGACAGGGAGTCTGAAGGAAGAAGAATCAAAGAGCTTCGAAGCGCCCCACAGATAGCTATCGGAAGCTTCCATGCCGTAACTGAAGAGGGGCAGATCATGATCGCATCAAATTCAGGAAGCCAACTTCCTTCATACGCGTATGGATCAGATAGCGTAATCTTTGTTGCCGGAACACAAAAAATCGTTACCGATCTCGATGATGGGATGAAGCGGATTTATGAGCACTCACTACCACTCGAGTCAGAGCGTGCTAGAAAAGCATATGGAGTAGACGGTAGTATAGTAAGAAAAATCCTTATTATAAATTCCGAAGGTGAACCACAAAGAATCTCTGTAATTCTTGTAAAAGAAATCCTTGGTTTCTAGTATATTTCTTCCAAGGCAATAATCGCTCCTATCTACAATAAGTACCACCATTGATTCCCTGACTGACCATATGATACGCTTGATTCAATGAAGGGGTTTTTTCAAGAAATATTTATCAATGTCATCGCACTACACATCGTGATGTATTTATTTACAGGACTTTCTATTTCGGGAGGATTTTGGTCAATCGTTGTCGCGTCGATTCTCCTCACAGTAGGATTCAGAGTCCTTAGACCAGTACTCAATATCATCACCCTCCCACTCAATGTCATAACATTTGGCTTGTTCCAACTTCTCACAATCGCATTTATTGTATTTCTCATAACTCTTATCTACCCACAGCTCATAATCAGCGCTTTTGAATTTCAAGGATTACAATTTTTCGGAATTATAATACAAAGATTTTATGTTACCTTATTTTTGTCATACATTATAATTTCTGGTACAATATACTTCGTAAATAAAGCTATTGTTTGGCTTTTTGATATATGAACATATTTACCATTTTTCAAATCATTATTTCGGTACTACTTGTTATTACCGTAACACTTCAATCAAGAGGAAGCGATGCAGGAATCGCGTTTGGTGGAGGAGGAGAATCGTTTAGAAGCAAACGGGGACTTGAAAAGGTTCTTTTTTACGCCACGATAGCACTCGGCGCCCTTTTTGCTGCAAACTCTATTCTGGCACTTATTTCTCGATAATGTTTTATGGCGCTTCAAAAAAAACGCTATTATACGTGGCTTCTGAAAGCGTATTTTAGACGGTGGAAAAAAACAATTTTGGGGGCTCTTGCTCTCAGTATTTTTGTATCCCTTGGATTGCTCGGTCTCGTAATATTTTATGTCAAGCCACTTCTTGCCAATAACGAGATACGAACAGGATATTGGGGAGTATATCGCGTAGAGGATATTCCTGATGAAGTAATAAATCAAGTTAGTATGGGATTAGTAAAAATCGATCCTGATGGTAGTATAAAACCAGGAGCTGCCGAACGATGGGAGATAAAGGACAATAAAGAATATACATTTTACCTTCAAAAAAATTTAGAATTTCACAATGGCATGCAATTTTCTACGAAAACTATCCCATTCAATTTTGAGGGAGTTCGAAAAGAAATTATCGACGACTTTACTATTCGCTATACCCTCGAAGAGCCATATGCACCATTTTTGATTGCGGTTTCAGAACCTATCCTGCTCAAAGATTTATCAGGATTAGGGGAGTATAAAATAGAAGACATTGATATTAATGTAGAGTTTGTACGCTCGATGACCATAAGAGACACAAACCCACCACACAGTAGTAAGGTTGTGACATTCTACCCTACAGAGGAAGCGTTGAAGATCGCATTTTCTCTTGGGGAAATAGATATGGCAGAAAATGTTTATGATGAAATGCTTGATGGAAAACACAATCTAGAAAATTGGCCAGGTGTGGTTGCAGAAGAAAAAATAAATGAAGACTATATGGTAACTGTATTTTTTAATACCAATGATAGTGTGCTTTCGGATAAACGAGTACGCCAAGCTCTTCATTATGCATTACCTACTGATATAAAATTTGGAAAAAGACTGTATTCGCCCATTAAGGAATCGTCCATTTACTTTGCAAAGCCTCCAAATTATGGAATTGCTGACAAAGAACTCGCACAGGAAATATTGTCTTCTGCTGGAAATCCTAAAGACGTAATTACTATTACGGCAGATGGCAATCTTCAAAAGGCGGCAGAGCTAATTCAGAAAAACTGGAAAGAGATAGGAATTGACTCAAAAATCGAAATCGTAAATGCACTACCGCAACAGTTTCAAGTATTAGTATATGAAATACGCATCCCTCAGGATCCTGATCAATATATTCTCTGGCATTCTGATCAAAGAAATAATATTGTGGGATATAAAAATCTCCGTATCGATAAATTACTTGAGGATGGAAGATCAACCTCTAATGTCTCAGATCGCCAAGAGATTTATGCAGATTTCCAGAAATATTTAATGGATGATTTGCCGGCGTCATTTTTCTACCAGCCAGTTATTTATAAGCTACATCGCCAGGATTAATTCTTTTAAGAATTAAAAAATCATTCGTTTCTACAAGAGTCATAAATTGCTTATTGAATTTCTGTGTTTCTTCTGCAAAATCCAATCTATCTCTATAAAACACAAGATAATCAACAACATCTACGCCCTGAGGGAGAACATAGATTTTTTCTCGATGCACAAGATGTGCCGCAATATTATTTGTTGCAGAAACTGAAGCATTTTGTGGAATCATTCTGAGCATCCGAAATATATCCTGCCTGTCTTCATTATATTTAAATGGTGCGATATCAGCATTTCTTGTCCCGGGAAGTGGAGAGAAGAGGAAAGACGAATATACAATAAATATCAATAAGTAATAAAAAATAAAATTTGTAGCAAGCTTTCTATCAATACGAATACTGATAATTTTTTTCATTCCATATAATGAAGATATGTACATAAATGGCACGAGAAGCGCACCATAGTGATACTGAATAGAACGAAGGTTTGGATTGTTTGAAAATATATTGATAAAAAAATCGGGCAACAAGAACACTGTATACAACGGTGCAAAAAATGAGAGAAATCCTACTGGAAGAAATACTGTATAAATATATTTAAAAGTCTCAATACTTAAAAGTCTTCCAAAAAATACTGCAGGCTTTAGAATCGGGCTCAAGAGAATCTCCATAGGTGAACCACCAAGATATGCAAGATATTCCATGGCAAAATGCTGACCCTGCCGAGCATGTGGAATAGCAACAGACATAAGATACAAAAATACTGCAACAGAACTAATACATAAAAACGCTCCTGCAAATCTTTTTCCTTTCAGTATTAAAAATCCTCCAAATAACGCACTTACTAGATATACATTTTCTTTTGTAAGAACAGCAAGTAAAAGTAGTAGTGCAAACCATTTATATTTCTTTTCTATCAAAAAATAAAAAGCTCCTAAAAGAAACGTAGTTGCAAGACTTACGGAATGAAAATCAAAAATTGTCTGTTCTTGAACAAAAAAATTAAGGTAATAGCCCAATGATACAATGACTGCAATCCTCACAAATCCGACAATTCTTTTTGCAAGTAAATAAAGAAATATTCCACCGAGTGAAATAATCACTGTTTGGATAATAAGAAGCGTGGCCGCATTCTGATAGAGTGCATAAAAAGGAGTAAGGAGGATTAAAATAAAGTCTGCGTGAGCAGAGAGTCGAGAAAGCTCTCCCACTCCATCTGGATTTGAGAAGATAAAAATATTTCCGTGAAGTGTATTCCACACTGTGTGCTCCATATTTCCGAGATCGAATTTTCCAGACATAAAATTCATATGCCTAAGAATAGTGAAATAAGAAAAATATGATATATAGAAAATATTAAATAGCACAATCAGCGAAATAGGCCGCAGCAATACCCTCTTAATCCTTCCAGGAACTTTTCGCAGCATCCATGCAAGCATCAAAAAAACTAGCTCACTTCCCACAAACATAATCCTTGTAAACAGCGAAATCGCGGTTGCGGCATAAAGTGGGAAAAATGGAGTAAATAGATATATTGCTACTGCCTCACGAACTCCTAATCCCATAGGGAAAATAAATGATAAATACCCAATAAGCCAAGATAATGTAAAAAGAGAACTAAAAAGGATTATTTTATTTAAGTCGTTAGGGAAAAGTGCTGATGCAAAAAAATAATTTCCGATCCCAAACAATATCCACCCACACACCGAGAGAAATACTACATCTATATACTCAAATATTTTTTTGTTTGGAAAGAGTCGAACTAACTTACGGAAGATTTTTGGTTTCTTCTTCAATAAAAAGAATGAAGCAGAAAGTAATATCAATAAAACACTCGCAAAAAATGGTACTTTCAAATCTTCTCTAACAAACACATGAAAAATTCCAATACTAGAAACAATACCAGATGCGATAATTACGATAATTGTCTCTAGTAATATTGCATGAAGAATAGTTTTTTTGGAATACGTTTTTCCTTCAAATTTCTGAATACGTGAGATAAAGGAGAATATATTCCCCGGAATATATCGTTTGGTTTCTGCGAGAGAGTAGTGGTATATCGTGCCAGTAATCGATTTATCGGACTTCGCGAAAAATTGTAAAATTTTTATCCAAGAAAATGAGCGCAGTGCGAAAAACCCTAACATACACAATACTCCAAACCCCAAAAGCCATATATTCGCATGTAAAAAATGAGGCTGAATCTGTGACCAAGAATCAAAAAAAATCTTTCCGATAAAGAAAAAAGCAATGCAAGTAAGAGGTACCCCAAATAGTATTTTTACTATTTTTTTAAATCGGTTCATTATTTTTTTAGAGAATCGTACTGAATAGGATAATCAGAAATTTCCTTGCGATTAAAGTTCACAATAAGATCTGCAATAAGTCCGGTAAGAAGTATCTGAAATCCCGTTATAACAAGCAAAACACCAAATATAAGGAGTGGCCGATCTCCAATCGATTCTCCGAAAATTTTTAATATAGTAAGATAGAACAGCACGATAAAGCCGATGCTCGCGATCGGAAATCCGATTTTCATGAAAAAGTGAAGTGGACGCTTAGTATATTTTGTCAAAAAATAAATTGTCATCAAGTCTGGAATATCGGTGAGGATTTTTGTTGGTTTGTATTTAGATTTTCCGAATTTTCTCGGATGATGCTTAATTGCTGCTTCTGAAGTTTTAAATCCCAACTCCTTTGCAATAATAGGGATAAATCGATGCATTCCTCCATACAAAAATAACTCCTTTGCAACTTCGATCTTCATCGCTTTTAAGCCGCAATTCAAATCATGTACTTGCATATTAAAAAGCGCAGACATCAAACCGTTGAAGAACTGAGAAGTAATCACTTTAAATGCAGAATCTCGTCTATTTGCACGCCATCCTGATACTAAATCATACCCTTCATCAATTTTTTTTCTCAGCTTTTTAATTTCTTGTGGATCATCTTGAAGATCTGCATCCATCATAACCACAATTCCTCCTTGGGCCTTTTGAAATCCCAAAGTAAGTGCTGGAGATTTTCCAAGATTTCTCCGCAATGCGATAAGACGCACATGGGAATACTTTCTCGAAAGATCCTTCATAATTTCTATAGATTTATCAGTAGAGCCATCATCAATAAATATAACTTCAAACTTCTCACCCTTTAATGCAGTTGATATTTGTGAAAAGAGCTCAGGAAGGCTTTCTTCCTCATTCATGACAGGTATAACAAGCGTATATGTATAAGTTCGCATGCAAATATTATAACAAAAAGTGAGCATTTGTAGCGCAGCAGCAATTTCTGGTAAAATACAATACCCAAGAGGCAACATGCCCCTGTAGCTTAACGGATAAAGTGGCGGTCTTCGGAACCGTTGATGGGGGTTCGATTCCCTCCAGGGGCGCTGGGCGACTAGCTCAATTGGTAGAGCAATTCCCTCTTAAGGAATCGGTTCAGGGTTCGAGCCCCTGGTCGCTCACAAAGAAGATAATTAAGACCTAAAGTAACAAAGCCAACCGCGAATGGAGGGGTTTTAGTTGAAAATTCAAGGCAGGCATGAAAACACTCCCAACCAATATCTCCTACATGCCTACATGCAGAATATATTCAATTCGTAAAGATCTTTTGGATTATTGCTTGACGTGCTTCTTATTTTTTGATTATGATATAGACAGTCACTCTGTATTATGAAAAAGACTCTATTTGCTCTCGCATTTGGTTTTATATTTTTTGCTTTTCCCATGGGCGCTTCCGCGCAAACTCCGCCACCAGATGTAACCGATGTATTAGTAGAATATCCTGCGATTGATGAGTCAGAAACAGCCTCCTTTACACAAGCAAGCTGCTCATGGAGCGCTACAAGCGGAGCAGCAAGCTATACATACACTATTACAGAAGTAGAGTCCAATACTCAAATACAATCACAAACGATTGGTAGTGATCAGTTAGATGTAGTATTTCCAGTAACTCAAGGGAGAACGTATAGATGTGATGTTTTTGCAACAAACGCAACCGGACAATCTGGTGGCGCAGGAAGTCATTCATTACTCTGCGAAGCAGAAGCGCTCATTGATAGTCCAACTCCCACCACTGCGACCGCAACACCAACGCTCCTTCCTACTAAACCACCCATCGAATCTCCCGGTGCATTCGAAACTACCATACTAATAATCGGAGGAATTACATTGCTTATTCTCGGGGGCGCAGCGCTTATACTACTGTAAACTTATGGATCACAATGACAACAACTCACAAATACAACAACCAATTGCTCAGGGGCCAACGGATCAACCAGTAGGTAGCGAGGGCCTAATTCCATCACAAAATAATTTTTTCACGAAGAGAAAAATTGCAATAGGAGGAATAGTAATTATATTACTTGTAGCTATTCTTCTAGGTACGTTTTTATTACTGAACAGACCAGAAACGCCGGTAGTAAGCTCCAATGAAACTCTTACGGGCAACGAAAACGTACTCCTTGCGCATGTAGGAGATAGAGATGTTTATAGAAGCAATGTTGAGAGTGTACTCTTAGAGCAATATTCCATGTCCGCTATTACTGATGAGCTTATTGGAGAATTTCTTCCGAAAACCATAGAACGTGTTATTCTAGACATTGAAGCGGAACAGAAGGGGATTAGCTTAAATATTGAAAATCGAATTGATTACTATGAAGCTTTAAAAGCAGAGGTTGTTAAGGGTGAGATTACAGAAATTGAAGCATATGACATCAACTGGTGGATCCCTCCACCACCAGATTATGAACAAATACCAGAATTTATCCAGCAAAGAGCTGATACCAACGCAGCAGTTCCGATCATAACAAATAGGCTGAGAAATGGACAGACTCCAAACGAAATTCTGGCGGATATTATAGTTCAATATCCTTCTCTAAAAGGAATTATCGGCATAAACGGAGGCCAATACGCTGCTACAGAGGATAAAAGTATTTTTAATGCTCCTAGGACCCACTATTATGAAGAGGCAGACCAACAGAAATTTTTCTACCAAGAGTTATTCCAGATGGAGGAAGGGGAGATTGAAGGATTTGTATGGCCCGATGGCTCTGGAGGATCGATAATTCAAGTTCTATCAGTCCAAAGAGGTGAAAACATAAGTTACACTGAATGGCTCAAGCAAAAAGAAGCAGAACTTGTTCGATATGAATAAATCTCTTAACTCAATACAATTATTTGGCCTTATCATTTTGATGATAATTGGTTTTTTCGTAGTTGGCTTCTTCTCTATAAGTCCTAAACAAGCAGTTGCTCAAAATCTTGCTTACTGTCTAAGGATGGAACTACAAACCCAAGTAGAGGGGGAATGGCCCGGAGGAACAATACGCGTATCCTGTGATGGAGACACGGGAATAAACTGTAGAGGAACGAGCACCTCAGTAACACCGGGGAAAAGTGTAATATTGGACAACTGTAGCTGTCCTCCTTATGCTCCTGGATGTATTGATATCCCTGCTGAAGATATTACAAAAAAAGGCTGCACCTCACAACTTACCGGCCCCTCATGCGGAACTAATGGAAATACTATAAAGCCAGTTCTGAAGATAGTTTGCAAGAAACCACCAAGCCCAACACCAGTATCTTCTTGTCTAAATAAAAATCCAGATGGAACTGCAAATGAATGCGTCAGCGGTTCAGCATGTAGGACCGGACAGGTTCCTAAGCCGGATGGAGACTGGGCATGTAAAAATGGTGGCTATGGAGATGTTTGCTGCACAATAAAACCTACGGCTACGCCGACAACACCAGCAGAACAAACTTGCCCGAACAATTCTTGCTACAGCATTGCGCGAAGAGGAACTCAATGCCAAATCAATGGTAATCTTTCTGGTACATGGCAGCTTAGCTCCAGTGGAGGATCTTGTAGTCAAGGAGGGACATTTTGTTTTGATTGTGTACCAAACCCAACAGGCTCACCATCCGCAACACCAAGCTTAACCCCAACACAACCACCTGGAGTAACACAGCCACCTGTCGTAACAACGCCTCCAACACAACCACCTGGAGTAACACAGCCACCTGTCGTAACAACGCCTCCAACACAACCACCTGGAGTAACACAGCCACCTATCGTAACAACGCCTCCAACACCAACACCAGATGTAACAGCTATGTGCAAATGTGACCAAATGAACGTACAGCAAATCGTAGCGGGACAACCGATACAAGTAGAAGCATTTGCCAAAGTGGAAGGACAAGATACCTCGAAAGCTGAAGTTCAAGGAATGAATTTTAGAATTTATGAAGGAAATCCAGCTTCAGGAAATAATATCCCTGTGATAGAAAGAGCGACCAGGCCAGTATCTATAGTAAGCAACACGCAAACCCTAGTTCGATACCGCTCAGATTGGACAGTAAACCCTCAAATAAAAAATGGGGTAGAGTATAGAATCCAGGCAGTCCCCAACTGCGTTCAAAAAACTGCAGCACTCCAACAACAAACACAGCGTGCAGTACTTGCAGAACGAGATGAAAATATAGGATTTTTTGGCCAAATCAAAAATTTCTTTGCTGGAATATTTGGAGGTGGAGATGAAATCGAGAATAATAATGAAGGATTACAGATTGCGGAAGAAGACCAGGGCCCATTCTCATTCATTACTAACTTCTTTAAACCGCAAACTAACAATGGAGGTAAACAATTACAAATCGACAGCTTTACTCCAGCCCAAATGGAAAAAGAAGCATGTAATATCATGAAATTTAAGATTGAGGGCTAGAATACTTAATAAGACCTCTCACTTCGTAAAACGAACTCCTTAACTAACCCTTATGGCTTCAGCATGCAAATCTCCCTCTCTATACTTTCCGGAAAAAAATATGCCACAAGAATTCATGTTTGGTTTTGGAATGTAATAGCGATATATGCTTATCTCATCCTGCAAACTTTGGGGTAGGCTACCGAATGATGTCCGCACCTACTTCAGCACATTATCTCAGAAAGAAATAGCTTTCTTCAAGCACTCATATGCTGTGCTTTGATACCCAAGATGCTAAAATCAGGGTATGTTAGGATTTTTGGGTAAGAAGAATGAGATAAAAGGGGAAATAGGCTACTTTGGGCTACAAGATTGGTGGCTTACTGCTTTTACACAAGAAGAAAGAGACCATATTGAAGAAGTTTTTCATCCCATGGGCGCAGACCCTACTTCAAGACCATTAACAGAAGGAGACATTTCCTATAGCTCTGGAACTGCTACTGGACTACTACAAGCACTTGCTGGTTGGTTTAATAATCCCAGAGATAGAGAAATTGCCAAGAAGATAATAACAAAGGCTGAGGAGCTTGCTCCCGCTGGAGGAAATGTTCTTGACCGTCATTTTACCCTTTCAGAAAAAATGGTAATTTACTATCGTGAACGGGAAACCAGTCCTGAGGCGATGGAGACCGCTATAAACGCATGTAGAGAGCAAATTGCACTCGCTACGCAAGCAGCAAAGGCATTTCTCAGAGAATATCCTGAACAACCACTTCCAGCCCATGCAGGATATAGACAACTAAGAATTATCTTAGAAAAACAAGGGAAATATGATGAGGCGATAGCATTGTGTGAGCAAGCAAAACAACAAGGATGGGCTGATGATTGGGATAAGCAAATGGAAACACTCAAAAGGAAAAAGGCAAAAGCAAACGCCTAACATATACCACTCGCATTACCCACGTACATTCAATTTACTATTGTGAGTCGTAGCCTCTGTGACGCAGTGTTCAGTGCTCAATGGGGTATGGGAGGGCTTACTGGTGGAAAAATATAGACTGGAGTCTCAATGGAACCATGAGGAGAGTAAAGACATAGCACCCTTAACATGTAGATAACGTAGTTCTATTGAGCTATAATCATCCCATGAAAACGGTAAAGTTCTTAGTTCCTGTATATGGAATAAAACCTCTCAAAGGAGACCCTATTCAACTTGATGACGGCGTGCTACTTCGCGGTGTTAAACTCCTTGAAAATGAGCATGAGATATTCAAAAAGCACAACATGAGGACGGGATATGATATTATCCTTGAAGTTGACTATTCCTTCGACGAAGACGACTCCAGCGAGCCTTTTCCTGGCATTTCCATAAGGCTTCTAAACATGATTGATGCTGCTTTTGTTGTGTATGGAAATGGAAGGGCGGGACTTGCTGCCATCCTTCCTGCTGATGACTCAGAGCATATGGGCTTTATACTCTCTCAGTATCAGCCTCAATATTCAGAATATTTGGATAAGGAAATTGACTCAGACTTTGTTGACTACTTTTCCAACTTCAAGAGCGCCTATGACATGAGACCAATGGCTTTTGACATTTTCAGGAGAAGTCAGGAGCGTTTTTCCAACAACGATAAAACCATTGATAGTTGCACTGCACTGGAAAGTATTCTTGTCCCTAAGGGTGAGAGACAAAAGAAGTCCTTTATAATCAACGGACTAAAAATCATGGGGTGTGGCAAGGATGAGATTGAGCGAGTTGAGAAATTGGTTGATTACCGCAACGCCATAATTCATGCTGACCGAGAGAAGCTCCTCGGTCTCTACGGAAGAGGAGCCTATACCCATTCTTGGTTTGAGGATACATTCTTGCTGGTCAGGGAAATTCTCTTCAGGTATGCCGAGAAGCCATGGGATTAAATATCCAACTTTTCATTTTCTGATGGCTTATAATCTCTAAGAAGTTTATATTTCCCCGACTCACCATTCCTCAGAGTGTAATAAAGACCGCTCTCATCAGCTCTGATAGTACCAATTATCTCAATCCCATTTGGAGTAAATGATAGTAATTCCATATCCTGAATAATCGCAGCTCCTGGGATAATCAGAACAGGAAAAATGTTACCACCAACTGTGGGAAATTGTCCCTGGGATGTATATTTCATAATTTCTCCCATATACGTTGTTGTATCAAGCAACAGTGCCTCTTTTTTGCCTTCACCCTTTTCCCTAAATTCCAATTTGGAAATAAGCTCATCAGGAATTGTTATTGATTCAAAAATATTGGACTTTGGTTGAAATATAATATGGTCGTAAACACCCGCTTCCTTAACTTCATAAGTATTTGTTCTAACATCATGCTTGAAACCAAACACTTTGGATTCTGCAATGTCTGGGTAATTGATATTAATTCCTTTCTCTGCTCTTCTGCCTAATTTTCCGAGACTCTCAATCTTCTTCACTAGTGGATTAATATTCCGCATATCCATTTCATATTCCATGTGCGAACCGTCTCCTTGAGATGCAAGATTTGCTGACATTACTTGCCCTAACCTTCCTGCATCAATTTTTAATGTTCTATGAGGGTTGTAACCGCCAATAATAAACCCAAATGTTCCTGAGTGTTTACCCGTTTCATTAACGTATCTTGTTGTTATTTCCTGAATATTTTCTTCTAGAACCATCCGCACATAATCAATACCAGATGTAGGTTTAAGGAGCTTTTTTAGCTCAATCACTGCGTATTGTGCAGGTCTGAGGTCTCCCGCAGCAACCAGTGCTGTATTCTCATTTAGAACATCAAACTTTAGTAAGTCATCAGAAAAAATTTTTGTCCCATCATTCTTTTCAATAGTTAGTCGTGTATCAGAAAATAAATACACTTTTCTTGGAAGATTTACTCCTAAAACAACGGTCATGATAATCGGGATTATATAGCTTTAGTCAAAAGAGAACAACTTTAAGCATTCGAAGCCCTCTGCTGCAAAAATAGTTCCAAGAGCTTACGGTTTAAAACCGTAAGATTAGCCATATCTTCTACAAGCGGGATAGACTTATCCAAATCTGAAAAAAATCCTCCCTCTCTTTCTTCACCACTTAATAGCCCGTCATGTAAAAAATTTGACCTTAAATTGTGATATAACTTTTTGACCTTTCTAACAATACCATCAACATCTTTTCCCGTTATTAAACTTCTTATAAGCTTTTCCATTTCGAAAACATGGCTTGTTGAATGTTTAAAGTTAAGGTTCGCATCACAATCTGGACAAAATACACTGGACGCACAAATGGGACTAGGATTTTCCGCTAATTGGTTAATAGAAGATAAAAAAAGTGTCATGTAAAGGGTGTAATGTAGTTGAGGATTCGGAAGTTTTTGAATTTCCTCTGCCCATATATAAGTTTGCAGCGAGTTCTCAAAATTTTGTAAATCTGATTTAGAAAGATGTTTAAGATATTTTGAATAAGCAGGAATTCTGGCAATAGTATTTTTATCATTCACTAGCCCTCCGTAATTGAATTCAGGTTCATAAAAGAGATTTGCTTTAAACTTACTGAAAACGGCTTCAAAATTACTTAGTTTGTCAATATTAATTTCTTTCGGTTCAGAGGGAAGCCCTGTTGCCAGCTCCAGTAGATAGCACAGAACGCGAAGGTTTCGATATCTATTCTGATTTGACAACGGAATTTTTGTCTCTAAATACAGGAAGGTTTCTCGGTCAATCAAAGCTGAAGTTAAATTATTTTTGCCCGCAAACATAACAGCTCTTAGAATATCCGAATTTGGCAGTGGAAGAATTTCATATATGGGATTTTCATATATTATATGTGTTCCCTGGAAAATGGAATAAATACTTGTACCCTAATATCTTTGACATAAGTATATTTTAAATTATTTGTGTAATCATTACATAAATAATAGCTAATTTCTATTTTTACTATAAGAAATTTACAATTTTTTCAAGAATGCTCTCTTACATTACTTTTGACCACCTTCTAGGGGATAATTGAAGTATGGAAGAAAAAACAATATCACTCAAACGGGGTAGACCCACCAAGTACACAAAGGAAACTTCTAGACGTGTATTGCATTACATAAAGAAGTGCCAGAAAGAAGAAGATTTTCCCACAATAGAGCACTTAGCGTCTGAATTAGGGGTAGGTACTAGGACATTATACGCATGGGAAGAGGCTTACCCTGAATTTCAGCATACTATGGATATGCTGCGGGACAGTCAAAAACATCTACTCATCTCTGGCGGGCTGTCAAATAAATACAATGCTCGCTTTGCTTCGTTCCTTCTAAAGGCAAACCATGGAATGCAAGATAAGCAGCCTCTAGTCCATGCTACTCAAAATAATAACTTTAATGTTGCTCCCGAAATAATGGCTGATGCCATTAAGTTAATTCGAGAAAGAGAGCCTGATTTTATGAGCGAAAGTTCAGAGTAATCCCGTGCTACAAGGAGAAGCTGGTCTCTCAGTCCCATTTCTCTTACGCTATGAGGAATGAACATTGTATCACCAACTCATAAAAAATTTGGAGACAGATTGAAGGAATTGAGAGATAAGCACAAGCTCACACAAGAGGATTTGGCTGATAAAGTGGGTGTTGATAGAAGCTACATGGGATTTCTGGAGCGGGGAGAGAAAAACCCGACCCTTGAGAAACTTACACTTATTGCAAAGGCTTTTAATATCACACTCTCCGACCTCTTTAAGTCAATTTAGTCTCAAACCGCAGAGATTGTAATATTTTTTTCCAAGCTGTACAATATGGTTGGTGCTACTAATGGTAGCTAACTAACCATGAAATTATTGAAGATTATCAACCTTGCCCACCTGTTTGGTGTGGTTTGGATACTCTCAGTGTTCTACTTCTTAGTACTCCTTTCACTTGCGTTTATTAACAACGGACTTACAGAGCAGCAAGGCGGACTTATAGCGATTGCCATTATAACGGGCATAATTGCGTTTTTAGGGGCTTTATTGTTCTACTCGATACATTTCCTCTTTTTTAGAAAAAAGAAGCGTCTAGGGACTACTGGTAGCGTTAGAAAGGGCATAAGTCCTCTATTCGTGATTGTTCCTATTTTAATTCTCGCTCTTGCTGGAGTTGTGGCCGTCTACGGTGCATACAATTTAGGAAAGGCTGAAAGACTCTTACAGTCAGAACAAACCAACCCCACAGAAACAACCAATAATACCCCCGATGTTACCGAAGAGATAAGATATATAGACTCTGACCCCGTAATTACTTGCACCTCTTCTCATCCTCAATGTTCAGGTCAAAGTATTCAGGTAAGGCAAAGTGCATGTTCTCAGATTTATTGTTGCAGGATAGATGATAAATGGAGCGTCTACCCTTCCGAAAATGATTGTAAGGCTGCTGCTCAAAAAGAAGCACCACAGCAACAAAACAACACAACGAATTACCCTCCTTGCACCATTAACTATTCTGAACTTGGTGCAATTACCTACTACACCATTCCTCCCGAAGAATGTGCTTCTAAACAGATAGACCAAAAAGTACACGAGGAACTAAGAGACTCATACGATAAATGTGTTCAGAACTTCGGTGCAGAAAACTGCACCAACCGCTCTAACCCTTAACAATTTTCCTAACTTCTTTTGTAAGAAAACAGAGCAATTTTATCTTCTTTTCTCGTTTTAACCGCAGGGAATGTGTAATTGATTACACAAATTAGCCCGTCATATCAATCCAATCGCATTACATTGTCAGTATAAATATCAGATAATTAAAGTGGGTATATTTGGCACTTAAGTACCACATATTCCATGAAGATAGACAGAAAGACATTGTAAACAATGGAAAAATCATCAAAAACCACAGAATTTGTAAAGGTTAGTAAAGTTAAACCTTCAAAAGTAGGTCAGAAATGTCCTGTTTGTTCAGGATTTGGAACTCTTAGATATGGACAAATTAAGTGTCACGGCTGTGATGGTAAAGGGTTCATTTTGGTACCCGTAGAAGAAGTTGAGGAGGTGCGGAGATGAGTTCGTTTCATACACAAGTACCTAACGAGTTGATGTCAGTTCTTATGAGTAAAGCAGTCAATTCCTCAATGAAAGCAGTGCTAATCTTTATTGCAAGGAAAACATACGGCTTTCATAAAAAGACTGATGAGATTAGCCTCACACAATTCGAGAAAAACACTGGTCTTAGCCGTCCTACGGTAGTTGCTACTTTAGAGAAACTTAAAAGCGTAAGGCTGATAATTCAACTACGTAAAGGGAGAAGTAAACACGTCTCAAGTGAGTGGAAAATCGACTTAGAGGACTGGGAGGACAAACTAGTTAAATTAACTGAACTAGTTAAAAACTCTGACACTGGGTTAGCCTCGCCACTAGTTAAACCACCTTTACACACAAAAGAAACACAAAAGAAATTTTATAATTATCAGGAGACAAGTCTTTCCTATAAGGAAACAACCTTAGGGAAAAACCCCAACGGTGGTACTAAATCCCAACCTAAAAGGGAAACCCCTACCGATGTAGTTTTTCTTTCTCAGCTTAAGAGGTTAGGGGTCAAGGTGGACTCTCGGTTAAATAGTCTCACAGATGTTCAGCTTTATAAGGAATATGAGCTTTCCAGGAATACGGAAGCCTGTATTCAAGGTATCCTCTTCTATATCCGTAAATATAAGGCCGTTTTGGGAATAGACCACCCTCGGTATAAACTCCCGCAGTTGGAAAATTGCATGTATGGTTTTTTGAATGGAATTTGGGAGATTGAGCGGCTAAATCTTCCCATAGAGGATACGGGAGTAAGGGTAATAAATCGCTGGTTTGCTACAAACCCTCCCGACCCAAATAAGCTCAGGCTTTCTCATTTTATAGGCTCTAAGCAAAACGATGTAAATATTATTTTTTATAACTGTCTTCAGGAGGTTTTGCTTGATATAGGTTATTACAGGAGGGAGGACAATGTTGACTCCTGAACAAGAAAAACAAGCGGTAGAAGAGCTCAAAGACCTATTCAAACAACAGTACGGCGTTCAACTTTCTGATGAGGAGGCGACAGAGAAGACAAGGGGGATGGTGGACTTATTTGCAGTTATTACTGGCTACTCTGAGTAGCACAGTGCTAGTTATTCTGATATAATATATGAAGCTAAAACAGCTTGAAATGAGACAAAACACACTTACAAAAAGTGCTCCTGAAAAGAGCCACTATTTCATATATGCTCGCAAAAGTGAGGAGGCTGAAGACCGTCAAGTTCAGTCTATCGGAGACCAGTTAAAAATAGCTGAAGAGTTGAAGACCAAGCTGGACATCACTACCGAAGCAACCTATTCAGAGAGCATGTCAGCAAAGATGCCTGGAAGACCTGAGTTCAATAAAATGATTGAAGAAATTGACAGGCTTGGGGGTATAAAAGGTATTGTTGTGTGGAAGCTCAATAGGCTTTTTAGAAATCCTGAGGATGAGGGGAAAATCAGACAAAGATTATCAGACGGGAGAATATCAGAAATCATTACTCCATCAAAGACCTACTATGAAGCAGATAGCGACTTCATCATGGCTGTAGAAGGAGCACAAGCACAACGTTTCATTCGTGATTTACGGGAAGATACTGCACGAGGTGTAAACTCCAAACTTAAAAAAGGTATTGCGCCAATTTTAGCTCCTCCAGGCTACAAAAATGATACCTCCAAAAGACAAGGTGAGCGGGATATCGTCATTGATGAAGTACAGTTCCCACTCGTGAGAAAGATTTTTGAGATGTACTTGACTAACAATTACAGCGTACAACAGCTTTGGTTTGAGGCTGAAAAGCTTAAAATCAGAAGCCACAGAGGGAAGATTATCTCAAAGACTCAGTTATATAAGATGCTCCGCAATCCTTTCTACACAGGTACCCGCTTCATTTATGCTAACACGCTCTATACCAATGGGATACATGAAAGAATGATTACAGATGCAGAGTTTGACCTCATCCAAGAGCTTATGGATGGGCGTTCACGACCTCGTGGAGCAATTAACACCAACTTACTTACTGGCATTATGCACTGCGGGGAGTGTGGACGCATGATAACCTCTGAAGTGAAGACAAAACAGTATAAAAACGGCACTTCTCAAACATTCATTTATTACCGCTGTACTAAGAAATGGAAGGGTCAAAAATGCAATCAACCTTATATCCCAGCAAAGGTTTTAGAAGAGCAGGTTTTGACCTTTATGGACAGTATTACGCTTTCTACTCCTTTCGTTGAATGGGCTATCAAATGGCTTAAGGTCATGCACGGAAACCAAGAGAAGCTAAGAGAGGCTAAGTACAAATCCACAGAACAGTCCTATAAAGAGGTTGTTAAGAAGATAAACAGAGTCGTAGAAATGACAATGGATGGGATGTTGAGCACGCAAGAAGGCATGGCAAAGAAACAAGAGCTAGAGGCAGAAAAGCAACGTCTCTCAGATGAGCTTTCAAAGATAGACACGCATGTAACTGAGTGGAGTAACCTGGCTATCCAAACTTTTGACCTTGTAAAAAATATCAAGGAGCGGTTTGCAAACGGTACTATTGAGCAACGAAAGACGATTTTGCGGGTCATTGGCTCGAACCTCACCATTAAGGATAGAAAGATTGATATTACAATACGAAACCCGTTTGAATATATTCAGATGGTTGTTCAGGAGTTCAATGGTAACAAGCGGCTCGAACCTAACGATTTGCCTGTTATATCAAGCCAAAATGCTTTCTTGCGGTCTCAAAATAACTTTGTGGGTGGCTGACCGGATTTGAACCGGCGACATCCAGTTCCACAAACTGGTGCTCTAACCAACTGAGCTACAACCACCGTAGAGAGTAATTATAGCATTTTAAAGCCTCAAAATCATTTTTCTTATTCTATAATCTCTCCCTCTATATATTCCTTCTTCGGCCTTGAAAGTCTTTTTGCTACGATATATCCGGCCACAAATCCTCCGATATGTGCAAAAAATGCCGTCCCCCCAGTATCCATGGAGATTGATGGAATACTCGCAATGCCCTGAAAAAACTGAATAACAAACCAATACAATAAATAAAACCCTGCCGGGATATTCAGAATCGTCACGATAAAAAACAAAAATACAACAGATTTTATTTTATGATGAGGGAAGAGTACATAATATGCTCCTAATACACCAGATACCGCACCAGACGCGCCAAGCATGGGGATAAATGAATCAGTATGGAAAGCATATTGCAGTATTCCTCCTGCGACACCTGCAGCAAGGTAAAAGAAGAAAAATTTGACACTTCCCATGCGCTCTTCTACATTATCCCCGAATACCCAAAGAAAGAGCATGTTTGAAATAATATGAAAAAATCCTCCATGGAGAAATTGTGATGATATCAATGGAAATAACGTAGAAGGGTCCCTGAAATCAATAAATTGAGGTATAAGCGCGTATTCTGCAATAACAGCATCCAGATCACCGAGAAGTAAGTATCTCACAAAAACGTATATATTTACTGCGATAAGAAACAGGGTAACATACGGTGTTTTTTGTGATTTTACACTGTCAGAAATTGGAAACATATATCCTTTCAACTCGCTTTATGCGAGATTATAAAAATAGAAACAGCCCTAAATATTTCCCTAACAAAATACAGTTATTCAGCTTTCTATTCGGCGCTCTCGGCGGGAATCGAACCCACAACCTACTCTTTAGAAGAGAGTTGCTCTATCCGTTGAGCTACGAGAGCAAAGATCAACTCTCTATTTTACCCTAGAAAGCAGTTTTTTCAAAATAAAAGAAATTAAGATAATGAAATAAATCTTTCTATACAAATGCGATTTATTTAAAAAGAAGTTTACTGTTTCCTATGGTATCCGTTCAAAAGAGAATTTTTGGAGCGGGAAAAGGGGTTCGAACCCTCGACCTTCAGTTTGGAAAACTGACGCTCTAACCAGCTGAGCTATTCCCGCAATCCCTGTAGTATACCAAATTTAAGAAAAAAATCTCAATTTTTCTGTACTTCTAATTTGTAAAAAAGAACGGTTGCAATAAGCACTACTAACGCTGTTATATAAAATGGAATCGTCACATTCCATGATGCCATAATAAATCCGAGAATCAACGGTCCTACGATCCTTCCTGAGCTCTCAAACGAAAATGCGAGACCCATTGTAGCGCCTTGACCCTCAGTTGTCCTTTTAGAAAGGAGTGCATTTGTTGAAGGTCGCATAAGAGAACTTCCAATTACAGATATTATAAAAATAACGTAAAAGAGAATCGGATTGAACGAAAATGGCGCAAGAGATTGTCCAACAAAAATCATCAGAAGTCCCAAGAATATCGTCTTCACATCCCCGATTTTCTTCTCAATATTTGGCAGAACGAACCACTGAGTTAAAGCTGCAGTAAACCCGACAATAGAGAAAAATATCCCGTTCTGAATAGTATCAAACGAAAATTTTTCAACGGTAAAAAACGGAATAGTGAGCGAATAGTTTGAAATATAAAACGCCCATGCAAAAAGCAAGAAAAACAATAATCCAAACTTCCCCTTAAGCGCGCGAGCTAGTATTCTTGGACTAATAAGCCCCTGCCGAACTGCAAGACTTTTTGCGCGATTATGATGAGTTTCCTTCAAAAACAAAGTAATAATTACTAAATTAATAACACCTATAATTGTTGCAATATAAAAAGGAAGTGAAAGCGACTGACTTCCAAGAAACCCTCCTACGCTTGGCCCGATCATGAAGCCAAATGCAAACATCCCAGTAACGCGAGAAATGTATTTAGTTCTATTGTCACCTTTAGCAACATCCGCTACATATGCGAGCGCAGATGGCAAAACTCCAGCACTCCCCAAGCCTTGAATTGCCATACCGAAGAATATCATTCCGAGATTCTGGGAAATTCCAATGAGAAATAATGCACTCGCGGTAGTAAAGATAGAGAATATAAAAATAGGCTTTCTCCCATATCTATCTGACATCTGTCCAATAATAGGAGCCGCGAGAAATTGCGTGAGTGCAAATACCGCAGTGAGGAGTCCTACTTGAAAAGAACTCGCGTTAAACGATGTCGCAAATAGTGGCAAGATCGGGAATATCATGCCCGATGCAATAACGTTTATAAAAACAGTAATGTAAATCCAATAAAATCTCTTTTCCATATTTTAAAAACGGGAATTCTTTCAATCAAATCTATCTATCTTTCGCAAGAAATCTCAAATCATTAATCATGATAGCAATCATTACTATAAAAACCAAGAAGGAAATCTTATTCATTTCCCAAGCCGCATATATGTCACCATGCAAAAGGTAAGATACACCTCTGGTGATGCCTATAGAGTAAGATGGAATATGCAAAAGTGAATAAAAAGATAAAGTTGGTAGCCTCATCAAAGTAGCAGTAGGCATTATAAATAGCAGCACTATCAAGAGACTAAAAAATAATAATCTCAGCTTTGGCTGAGTCATACTTATAAATTCTAATGTAAAATTCAATATTCGTCTATTTTTGATTGAGATATTTACCATCTGCATCTTTCAGACTATTTGTGGCGATTAAAATAATATCAATAATAGACCAAATCCCACATCCTCCTGCAGTAAGAAGCTTCAGGATCCCGGTTCCGATGAGACCCATGTAAAATCTATCTACTCCTAAAGAGCCCAAAAATATTGATAATAATAATGCAACTAAATAACTTCTATGACCGATTTGTTTGTTAGTATTTTCCATCTTACACCTCCTTTCTTACTTGTCGGGGAGAGAGGACTTGAACCTCCGGCCTCACGCTCCCAAAGCGCGCGCTCTAGCCAACTGAGCTACTCCCCGTTTCTTAAATCACAAGATAAAACTTTAAGTTCAAATAAAATATCGACTCCAGTATTTAATCTCTGCCTATTTTACTTTCTTTAACTCAAAAAAACAACAAAGAAGAATTTTAGCCACAAATTTACAGGTTTAGTACTTGACAAATTTATTTTGAACCTTCATATTAGTATGGTAAGTTCAATTGAGCCTGAAAGGAGGTGAGTAGCAATATGAAAATGCAATTTTACGATGTAAAAACACGAACGAAGATTGACGCAGACGTAACTGAAAAAACTACTTATCAGGTCAAAGGACAGACAAAATACGCAGTAAAAGCAAAAACACCAGATGGAAGAAATCTTACTCGTTTCGTAAGCAAAGACGTATACGATACTGTAGACGCATAGAAAAAATTGTCTTTGCACAATATTACTAACAGGCCTCTTCAGAGGTCTGTTAGTTTTTTAAATCCCGGAAGGCTCCATAAGACGCGAGAAGTGCGGTAAGCGGAACTGCTAGAACCAACCCAAAACTCCCCACAAGAACCCTTATTATTTCTTCAGCGACAAGCTCATTATTAAGAATTGACCAAAGAGGATTCCCGGATGGATTTATTACAATAAATAAAAATATCGGAAGCGATGCACCAGCATATGCAAGGACCAATGTATTCACCAACGATGCGATGTGCTCTCGTCCAATCTCCATCCCGCTCTTAAATAGCCCTCCAAATGAAGCATTTTTATGATTCTTTGCTATTTCAAAAATTGCAGTTGTAAGGCTTGTCGTCACATCATCAAGCACTCCCAGAGCTCCAATCAGTATTCCACCGAGAAACAACCCTTGGAAATTTACTTGATTCATCAGTCCATACTGGAGAGAATACGCCTCCTCACTTCCCAAACCAGAAAGTCGAGAAATATGCACAGCAATAACAGAAAGAATTCCGATAAACACAAAAGTTATCATCGTAGAAATAAGCGCAATTGTAGTTTTTTTATAGAACCCATGTGCCAAATACAATGTTGTTATCATAATTATTGACGCACCGACAATACTAATCAGAAGTGGATTTTTTCCAGCAAGAATCTGGGGAATTATGAAATAAATAATTACTAAAAAACTAACGCCAAGCCCAATCAAAGAACCGACCCCTTTCCATCGAGCAATACTCATTACGGCTAATACAAATAAACCAGCAAACATTAGGAGGGTGTTAAGCCGATATTTATCAGTAATACTATATTCCATACTTCCATCAGGGCGCTCGAATTCAAGGATTACGACATGATCATCTTTTTCTACCGTACTACTCTGTGTGAGTGTCGAGAATGATCCATGTTTTATGTCTACAGTGCTTCCCTTCTGAGGGCCACTCAAAAGCTCTACGCGCACATCCTGAAATCGATTCTCAATCCCATTAATATGAGTAGTCCCTTCCCCAAAAATTTCAATCACTTTTCCTTGATATAAATTCTCCTCAGGAGGCTCTGGTGGAAGAACGCGCGGCACGTTTTCCTGTGCAGAAACTGATGAGCATAGAGAAAAGAAAAAAGTGAAAAATAATGCTAAGATAAATTTAAACCGCATCCTTTTATTATAACAAAGCGAACAGCCGTTCTTGACAAATGCGAATTACTCGCATATACTAAATGCAAGTGATTTGCATTATGGATATTAGAACATACGGTTTAAAAATAACAAAAGCTCGTGAAGGACTTTTAGAAATCTTCTCAAGTCAAAAAAAGCCTTTGGAAGCATCAGAAACTTCTCGGATTCTTTCTCGAAAAGGAATTAAGGCAGACCAAGCTACAGTCTACAGAGCACTCAATACATTTGTAGAAAAGGGGGTAGTGCGAGAAGTTTATTTTAATGATGGCATTGTACGATATGAGCTATCAAACAAACCAGAGCACCACCACATCATCTGCATCGAATGTGAGCGTGTAGAAGACATCCTAGATTGTTCTGTTGAGAAGATAGAGAGACAAATTGCCCAAAAAAAGGGGTTTGAGATTACCTCACATTCTTTAGAATTCTTTGGGATTTGCCCTCAATGTAAAAAATAACTATGAATTTACTTGGATATATCATTCTTTTCACCCTCATTGGAAGTATTTTCTCGCTGATAGGAGGAGTATTGTTGCTACTCAATAAGAAATTGATCATGAAATTCATTCATATTTTATCCTCATTCGCAGCGGGTGCATTACTTGGTGCAGTGTTTTTTGAACTATTACCAGAAGGGGTTCATCAAGCAGAGGAATCTATGGGAATTCCGTTATTTTTCTTTTTTGTACTGGGTGGAGTGCTCTTATTCTACCTCCTAGAACGAGTTATTCACTGGCAACACACTCACGACTTTCTCTACACAAAAGAACCTATTGTTCCGCTTATTGTAATTGGCGACACAGTACATAACTTCGTAGATGGAATCGCAATCGCATCAGCATTTTTCATCAATATTCCATTCGGAATCATAACAGCACTCGTCGTAGGACTTCACGAAATCCCCCAAGAAATTGGAGATTTTGGCGTACTATTAAAAAAAGGCCTCAAACGCAAAACAGTGCTCCTTATAAATCTTTTAAGTGCAGCAGTTTCACTTTTGGGAGCAATAGTTACATTCTACGTCGGACGCAATTTTGAAAATCTTTCAATAATTCTCATTGCGATTTCTTCCGGATTTTTCCTCTATATTTCACTTTCAAATCTTATTCCAGAAATTCATGTTGAAAATAGACGGGGCTTTGCACTTGGAGAAACACTTGCATTGATCGGAGGAATTGCTATTACTTATATTGCAATAACAACACTACATAGTTATCTTCCTACGCACTCTCATGAAGAAATAATTACTGAAAAAAACCATGAAATTTCTTCAGGAGAAAGGGCTCAAGACTACATGCACGAAGCCAATCATTCGGAAAAACACACACACTAAAAAAACTTTTACTCGGTAACAACCAGCGTCCCGACCATTCCCATTTCTCTATGCTGCATAACAGAACAATAGTACTCAAACTCTCCAACGGTATCAGCTACAAATGTGACAGACGTCATCTCTCCCGTATTTACTTGCTCGGTTGCAGCATCAAACTCATCTACCACCCAATCATGAAATCCTCCTTCTGAGGTAAAATTGATAGTTACCGTATCTCCTTTCTTAACCTGTATTCTGTCTTGAGAAAATTCAAAATCTTTGCCACTCATATCAATTATTACTGCATCTTCAACTTCCAACTCGGTCAATTCAGATGTTTCTTGCACCGGATTCTCTGTTGCATTTTCGATTTCAGTTTGAAGTGGAGTTTCTACTGGCACAGGAGACTGTCGGGTAAGAAGAAGATAAATAACCCCACCTATGATAATAAGAACCAGTGCGACGATTACGATCTTTGTAGAATTCACTGTCTATAGTTGTAATACTTTAAAATCTATTTGTCAAATACATGGAATGCCTCGGCATTTATAAGTTACTATATGTGGACCTTAGGGGATTCGAACCCCTCACCTTTTCTATGCCATAGAAACGCTCTACCAAATGAGCTAAAGGCCCGTGAACTCAAATTTTATCAAAATATCAAATTTTTTCCTAGACTTTCGATGATAGAATAGTCATAGATGTATATACCTCTTGCTGAAAAATTACGTCCTAAAAGCCTTGACGACTACATAGGCCAGGAACATCTCGTGGGGAAGGGAAAGCCAATCAGGCGGATGATAGAGACTGGGAATGTAACGAGCATGATTTTCTGGGGACCACCAGGATGTGGAAAGACAACACTTGCGACAGTTATTGCGAACAGTATTACCGCAAACTTCGTATTCTTTTCCGCAGTAACCAGTGGTGTTGAGATGGTACGAAGAATTATCAAAGAAACAGAAAGCCTCATAGAGAGGAAAAATCAAAAAACTATTCTATTCGTAGATGAAATTCACAGGTTTAACAAATCCCAACAGGATGCATTTCTCCCTCATGTTGAAAATGGCACAATAGTCCTTATTGGAGCAACTACTGAAAATCCCGGATTTCGTATCAACGCTCCGCTTCTTTCACGCAGTCAATTATTTGTTTTGAAAGAACTATCAAATGAGGATATAGAAAAGGTTATCACGCGTGCATTATCTTTTTATCCGAAAACAACTATAGAACAAGAAGCAATTAGTCATATCGTACGATTTTCAAATGGAGATGCGCGATTTGCAATAAATGCTATCGAGACATCGGTTAATCTCCATAAAAAAATAACACTAAAAATAGCAGAAGAAGCTATGCAGAAACGTGCCATTTATTATGACAAAAAAGGAGATTATCATTACGATACAATTTCTGCTTTCATAAAATCTATGCGTGGCGGAGATCCGGATGCAACGCTCCATTATCTTGCAAGGATGTTAAAGGCAGGAGAAGATCCATTATTTATTGCACGACGTATGGTAATATTTGCTTCTGAAGATATCGGAAATGCACAACCCACAGCAATGGTTCTGGCAAGTTCCGCTATGTCTGCAGTTCACATGATAGGGCTTCCAGAAGCCCAGCTAATACTTGCCCAGACTGCAACATACCTTGCAACCAGTAAAAAATCTATTGCTTCAACGCAAGGAATTCTGCAGGCGATGAATGATATAGAGATGGATAACCTCCCTGAGATCCCATTACACCTAAGGAATGCTTCGAATAAGGTTATGAAAAATCTCGGATATGGAAAAGGGCATACTCGATATGCATGGCGAGAAGAGAAGGATGGTAAGAAAATACACCAACAATATCTTCCGAAAAAACTCCAGGGTAAAAAGTATTATGAAAAAGATTGGTAAGTCAATTCTCTACCTACTTGCTTCTTTAATATAAATTCTTGATACTTATTTTATGACAGGAAGAACTCATGATCTAGCTGCATTTACAGCACTTACTGCAACTGTTTCCTTTTCCCCACTCACCGAAATGACACTTGCAACGGCAATAGTGGCATTTTCTGCAAACATGATAGGTGCGCTTGCACCGGATATTGATCAAACAACATCTTCATTCTGGAAAAAATTTCGACTTGGAAAAATATTGAGTAATCTAATAGCTCCATTATTCGGAGAGCACCGATTTATCTCCCATTCTCTGGTTGGCATAATTCTTTTTTCGGTCGTAGTTCGGTTTTTACTTGGGATCATCGGCACAGTATTGCTCGTAGATATGGGTATAGTATGGATTGCATTCATGATAGGATTTGTTTCCCATCTTGCAACAGATATGCTAACAAAAGATGGCATCCCACTTCTGTTTCCTTTCCCTTTGAAATTTGGTATTCCGCCCATAAAACGCCTCAGAATAAAAACTGGAGGATTCGTTGAAAAAAGTATTATCTTCCCCGGATTAATACTGCTCAATATGTATCTTTTCTATATGAATTATGAAAAGCTTCTCGAATTTCTCAGAGAGTATATTGTGCGATAAGAAACATTGCCGATTGAAGCTTCTTTTGAATTCAAGTAAAATATAAAAATTCATACGCCCGGGTGGTGGAATGGTATACACGCAGGACTTAAAATCCTGTGACCCTTGGTCTTGTGGGTTCGAGTCCCACTCCGGGCACCAAAATTGAGGGCGTTGTCGTTACCAAGCCAAGCGTTCAAACAATTCAAAAAATCGCCAAGTCGTTGGGCGTTCCAATGGAAGAACTGCTAAAATAGAGATGTCCAACTATTGATAGCCATTGTTAGCAATTTACAAAAGGTGTAATATATAAATATGGAATTTATCAAGAAAAATATAACTTTGGTCTTGGGAATATCAATTCCAATTTTGATGATTTTATTCGTGGCGGGTAGCATCTATTTGCCCGGACTTTTTATAAAACCTCATTTCAACTTTTTGTATGTAAGTGGTGATAACTCCTATTATTACTTTAACAATGATTATCAGTATTCCGTACAAAGTAACCGATTGGTGAGAAATGAAATTAAGCAATCCGAAAATCAAAATTACAACTCGCCACGAGTTGAATCAAAATTGTATGTTTATGATGTTTTAAAAAATGAAGCAAAAGAAATTTCTTTTGCGGACGCACAAAATCTTAATTTAGATTCAAGCGTGAAGTCTCCAGACGATTTTGAGGTTGTATACGGAAGTCGTGGCGATGGTTTCTTTCCGTTCTTTTGGGGAGGAGGAACAGATTACAACGCCAGATACTTGAAAGGTCATAACGTGAGCAAAAAATTAAACCTTCAGCTAAACAGAGGCTCATATTACAATAATTTCCGTTTTATTGGCTGGATAAAATAAAACTATATGGCAACCAAAGAAGAAGTTTTGCAATACATTAAGACGCTCGCCGAGCAGAAAGTCGTTTCAAAAGAAGAACTCGACGCCGCTTTTGATTCTGGAAGTGGTATAAAAACAGATGTTGTTTTAACAAAGAAGCTCGGTATCGCCGAAATACTGTATTATATTGGCGGCGCAATTGTTTTTTTAGGTATTTCAATTTTACTTTGGCAAAATTGGTCAACGCTCGGGTTTGGGACGAAAGTTTTAGCTACGCTCGGCTCTGGTATTGCCGCCTATTTTGTTGGGCTACTGTTTAGCAGAGATGAGAAGACCGTAACTGCTGGCTCGGCTTTTTATCTTATTTCTGCCCTTGTAACACCAATGGGTCTCTGGGTTGTGTTTGACAATGCGGGTTTAGACGCCAGCAGTTACGGATCACAAAGTCTGATTTCGGGAATAATGCTAGGAACTTACTTACTATCTCTGCTTGTTTTCCGAAAAAATGTTTTCACTTTGTTTAGCATTTTATTTGGCACCTGGCTTTTCTTTAGTCTCACAAGTTGGATGATTGGCGGTGGGCCATATTTTGACGATTGGAAGTTCTACGAATACCGAGTTTTAGTTGCCGGTATCGCCTATATGTTGCTCGGCTATGCCTTCTCGAAAAATGAGCGTGCCCCATTGCAAGGATTTCTCTATGGTTTTGGGATTCTGGGATTTCTCGGTGCCGCTCTCATGCTTGGTGGTTGGGAACCAAATCAAAATATATTTTGGGAACTGATTTACCCTGGGCTTGTTTTTGGCGCTTTGTTCCTTAGCGTTCACATCAAGAGCAAAGCGTTTCTAACGTGGGGCACGCTCTTCCTAATGGCTTATATTCTAAAAATCACATCGGAGTATTTCTCAAGCGGTTTAGGGTGGCCTCTCGCGCTCGTTATCGCTGGGCTTGCGATGATTAGTGTTGGTTATATGTCTCTCTCGCTCAAGAAGAAATACTTATCCGCTTGAGAAATTAGCTACCGAATTTTTTTCGCCGAAATGTCAGAAGCGGAGGCGGTCAGTTCCGTTCAAAAAATGTTCGAGCAGAGTTGTATAATTCCACCAGACTAAGATTACGTAATCTTAGTCTTATTAAGTAATAGCGAACTGATAACAACAGACACTGAGCTAAACGCCATTGCAAAACCAGCAAGTTCAGGACTCAGCCTTAAACCAACGCTCATAAACACACCAGCAGCAATAGGTATACCAAGTGAATTATAAATGAAAGCCCAGAACAGATTAAGTTTGATTCGATTGAATGTTTTTTCACTGAGATCAAGTGCTGACACCACGTTTCGTAAATCGTTCTTTACTAAAACAATGCCGCCTGACTCAATAGCAATATCCGTACCCGAACCCATAGCAATACCAAGGTCCGCAACGGCAAGGGCTGGTGCATCATTGATACCATCCCCAACAAATGCGGTTTTCCCTTGCTGCTTGAATGACCTCACATGATTTGCCTTGTCGGTCGGAAGAACATCAGCAATAACTTCATCAATACCAACCTGATCAGCAATCTCCCGCGCTACACGAGCATTATCTCCTGTAATCATTACAGTACGAAGACCTCGCTTCTTAAGAGCTGTGATTGCCATACGAGAGGTTTCTTTTGGTGCATCCTGTATAGCAATAAGACCGATTATTTTGTTTTCAAAACCCACGATAACAACAGTTTTTGCTTCATTTTGCAAATCAGTCATTTTTTTCTCAAGTTTCCTATCGAGCTTTTGCGTATCAAGGATTTTTTTATTACCGATAAATGCTTCCTTATTACTGATCCGCGCTTTTACGCCTTTTCCTGCAAGCGCAGAAAAATGAGTAACCTTCTTACTCCGCACACCTAGCTTAGAGGTATATTCCATAATAGCAATAGCAAGCGGATGTTCTGACGCGCTTTCAAGGCTTGCAGCAACACGTAAAACTGACCTTTTATCGCCAATAATATCAGTCACAGTAGGTCTACCAACCGTAATAGTGCCGGTTTTATCAAAAACGATAATTCGAATATCATGTGCTGCCTCTAGCACTTCACCACCCCTAATAAGAATACCCATCTTTGCACCCCGACCAACACCTACCATGAGCGCACTTGGTGTTGCAATACCCAGTGCACACGGGCATGCAATAATGATAACCGCAATAGCATACAATAAAGCTGTCGCTAGGGCAGCATTAAGTAACACATGCCAGACAACAAACGTAATAATTGCTATGATGAGCACTACAGGCACAAAAATGTGTGAAACTTTATCAACAAGCTTTTGGATAGGGGCACGACTAATCTGCGCATGCTTTACCATGCTAATAATTTGAGAGAGGAGAGTATCATTCCCAACCTTCGTCGCTTTAAATAAAAATGTACCAGTTTTATTGATTGTTGAGCCGATCACCATATTAGAAACAGTTTTTACTACCGGCATACTCTCACCCGTAACCATTGCCTCATCGATAGTTGATGAACCTTCTATAATAATGCCATCAACGGGAATTTTTTGCCCGGGACGAACACGCAAGATGTCACCGACTACGATCTTCGATAGCGGGACTAAAACCGATCTACCATTTCGCAATACTTCAGCTTCTTTTACTTGTAAATCAAGCAATTTTTCGATTGAACGGGATGCTCGACCTTTCATCGTCTCTTCCAAAACTTGTCCAAGCAAGATAAATGTGATCACAAACGCCGCAACCTCAAAAAAAACAGATTGATTCGTAAACATCGCATAAATACTGTAAAAATAAGCAACACTCGTACCGATCGCGATGAGCGTATCCATATTCGCATGATGATTCTTGAATGCCGCCCATGCACTCTTTATAAACGGCCATACTGCAACTACCATAATTGCAGTAGTAAGAAAAAACATAGTCCATGTGCCTCCCGGCAAATTGATACCAAATAACGGCCGAGTAACCATCTCCAACAACATCGGTGATGAAAAAATTAAAGAAAATAGAAAACGCCTTGTAACACCCATGCTTACTTTATAATGACCTTTCCGAAAAACATATTCATACCACAAGCATACTGATATTCACCCGGCATGCTGGTGTCGATATCAATCGGATATGTCTCTCCAATTACCAAGCGCTTGTTGACACCAAAGTCCGGAAATACGATTTCATTGAAACAATTCGAGGGATCTTTGCGATGAAATAAAATCCTTCCCGGGACACCTTTTTTAAAAACCACAGTATTTGGTATATATCCTCCATTTATCACAACTTCCACCTCTTGCTTATTCCCTCGCATACCTGCCTCTAGTTCGCGTACTGTACGTTTCCCAAAAAACCACCATAAAATAAATCCGATAAGCAGACTAGCTCCAATTATAATTATCATGGTATCCATTATTTTCTCCGTTTTAACTTATAAACTTTTAGTATTTCATCAGTTGCTTGGTGCTCTTTTCCATTTTTCACTTGATCGATTACGTGAGTGCTCAAATGATTTTCAAGTAATAAATCCTCTACGCCCGACAGCGCTTCTTTAATAGATGAGGACTGCGTAATGATGTCTATGCAATACTTGTCTTCATCTATCATCCTCTGCAAACCACGGATCTGCCCTTCGATAATCTTCAAGCGTCTTGTGGCTCTCCGTTGAATATCTTTCCTCATAATCCTATGATACCCCATGGGGGTATTAAAATCAATTACTTTGCTTTTTATAAACCCAATACAAAAATGAATATATTTTCTAGAATGCTACCCGACAATAAAAGGTTTTTTTGAAGATTAGTCGTTAAGGTGTTCTTTTTTAAGAGTCTTTTTTATTTCTTTGTATGTTGCTTTTTCTATCTGAGCCTTGCTGAGCCGTTTTTCTTTATGATAGTTAATATACTCAATAACCATCGGAATAAGTGAGACAAGAATAATTCCTACAACTGCGTAATGAAAATTATCCTGAATAAACGGAAGCCCTCCAAAAAAATACCCAGCAAAGGTAAATGAGGTCACCCAAAGAAGGGCGCCAGTTACATTATAAAACAGAAACGTATCATAGTGCATTTTTCCAACCCCTGCTACAAATGGAGCAAATGTTCGGATAATAGGAAGGAAGCGTGCAAGAATGATAGTCTTTCCACCGTGCTTCTCGTAAAATTCGCGGGTTTTTTCAAGATATTCTTTCTTAAATATCTTAGAGTTTTCTCTCGCAAATACTTTTGGCCCTAACTTATGACCAATCCAATAATTTACTGTATCACCAAGAATTGCCGCGATCAACAGTGATAGGTAGGCAATGATAATATTTAAGTGACCTGCTCCAGCAAGGGTTCCCGCTACAAACAACAGTGAGTCTCCAGGAAGAAATGGTGCAACGACAAGCCCAGTCTCCGCAAATACGATTCCAAATAAAATCACGTATGTCCAGGGGCCCACGATGGTTATGATATTTCCTAGATGCTCATCCAGGTGGAGGAAAAGGTCAGGGATCTGTAATAGAAACTCCATTTTGAAAGTGTAGCAAAAAAGAGAGCGAAATAAAACATCCTAAAGTTTATTCATGAAGTGGGGGAGTTTCCTCTAAACTTCTTAATGAATAATCAAGCAAATCTTTCATCTCCTGCCGTCTATCTTCACTATTTAAGATCACTGCAATTATTGTCTTATCCTTGTGCTCCAAAAACGTTATAAGACACATTCCAGCTTCCCAAGTAAATCCGGTCTTTACCCCCTTTACTCCTGGATATGAAGTCAATAGATTTGTATCATTGAGAAGGTGATAAGATTTATGATTTTTACTTGCAGCAATATCTATCTCATACGTTCCTACAATACGTCTAAAATCCGGATTATTCATAGCAATCTTCGTGAGCTTTAGTAAATCAAAAGTTGTAGTATATTGATCTCCATCACCCTGGAGTCCACTCGGATTTGTAAAATTTGTATCCGTAAGCCCCATTTGCTTTGCTCGTTCATTCATTTTTTTCACAAATCCAGCCCTTCCATATTTACTTCCTTCAGCAATCACCTCTGCCGCGTCATTTCCGGATGGCAACAAGAGCCCATATAATAATTCTCCCAGAGTCAAGACTTCTCCTTCAGATAATCCCATCGCATTCTCCCCAATATGTGCCGCACGATGGCTTACAGTATATTCTTTATCAATCCCTTCCTCCAGTGCAAGTATCGCAGTCATAACTTTTGTTAAAGACGCCATGGGAAGACGCTCAGAGCTATTCTTTTCATAAATTACCGAATCAGCAGATAAGTCATAAGAGAGCACTGCCTTTGCTGACAGTAAGAGTCGTGATGCAGATACCCCCGCAACACTTGAACTACGAGGATCCCAATCAGGATATGAAGGCACAAAATCCTCTTCTGACTCTACAACGGATGAGATCATGGGGCCTAAAAAATTATTTGATTGGAATAGAAATTGTGCTGAAAATAACGCAACTCCAGCTATACTAGCAAGCAAAATCTTTCTTAGCATTGGATCATTATAAAAAGTAAAATTAATCCTTGCAACTCATTACCCTCTGTGTAAGAATATAAATCTCAAATGAGAACTGAAAACACTTTTTCAGAAACAAAAAAACTCATATTGAAGATTGGAAAAATCTATAATATTCCGAAAGACGAACTAGAATCAGTTATCCAGCCAAATAGAGTAGTAGAAGTATCGCTCCCCATACAAGTAAATGGTAAAACAAAAATATTTTTAGGATATCGCGCACAGCATAACAACAAGCTTGGTCCGTATAAAGGGGGCATTAGATTTCATGAACAAGTAAATAAGGATGAAGTCATGGCATTGTCATTATTAATGACCTTGAAAACTGCACTTACCGGGATTCCATTTGGCGGAGGGAAAGGTGGAATCGCTGTTAATCCGAAGGATCTTTCTGAATCAGAACTTGAGAATCTTTCTCGAGAATATGTGCGATCGCTATTTGACGTTATCGGTCCTAACAAAGATATCCCCGCACCGGACGTAAATACAAACCCAAAAATCTTAAATTGGATGGTAGAAGAATATATAAAGAGAGCAAAAGTAGAGAAAAACGTACTTTCTCTAGAAAAACTCTATGGCGCATTCACCGGAAAATCGCGCAACAGTCACGGACTCGATGGACGAGAAGAAGCGACCGGTTATGGAGGAGCAGTGATCCTCGAATCGCTTACGAAATATCTTGGGAAAAACACATCTGATATGCGTGTCGCAATCCAAGGATTCGGGAATGTGGGATATTACTTTGCGAAATTTGCGACAAAACTTGGCTTTATAGTAGTAGCAGTAAGCGACTCAAAAGGAGCTATAACGAGTAACAATTCGACCTTCAAAAATAGCCTTGATATTGAAAAGATCTTTGCCTGCAAGCTTGAAAAGGGGGCCCTGGCAGGGTGTTATTGCGCAGGAGGAGTGTGCGACATCAATGAAGGAACAGTACTTTCGAATGATGAACTACTCACACTCCCAGTGGACATATTGGTTCCGTCTGCATTGGGAAATGTTATCACAGAAAAGAACATGAGAAAGATACAGGCAAAAATTATTATAGAAATGGCAAATGGCCCGATCACTCCCCAAGCACATGAGTACCTCAGCAAAAGAGGAGTAATTATTATTCCAGATATTCTTGCAAATGCTGCAGGGGTAAGCTGCTCCTATCTTGAGTGGCGGCAAAATATAGAAGAAATAAAATATCAGAAAGAAGAAGTCTTTTCAGAACTGCAAAATATTATGCGAAAAGCATTCAAAAATGTTTGGAATGAAGCAAATGAGAAAAAATTAGATCTCAGGTCCGCATCCTATGGAATCGCACTTAAAAAGCTTGTCCCATGATATAATTTTTGTATGAGTACAACAAACTACACAAAACATAGCTCGCAAAACCCTATTCAAAGAAAGCTTATTGAGAACTTCTACAAAACGATGTTTGAGATTGTAAGGCCATTAAAGCCACACTCTATACTAGATGTCGGTTGCGGAGAAGGGGTAACACTTGATAAGTTTCAAGAGAAAAAAATTGGAAAACAGCTTGTGGGAATTGACTACTCTGATGAAGCGCTTGAAATCGGGAAAAGAATTTATCCGCACCTAACACTTAAAAAGGGGGATATCTATGATATCAAAGAAAAGGACAATTCGTACGATCTGGTTATGGCGACAGAAGTTCTCGAACATTTAGAAGATTATGAACAAGGACTCCAGGAGCTTGTCAGAGTAAGTAAAAAATACGTGCTAATTTCTGTTCCCAATGAGCCATTTTTTACCATAGCAAACTTCCTCAGAGGAAAATACTTAAAAAACTGGGGAAATCATCCTGAACATATCAACCACTGGACATTTGTGGGCATTGAAAATCTTCTTAAAAAACACAAACTAAAAATAAACACGTCCAAACACCCCTTCGCCTGGAGCATGGTGCTCGGTGAAAAAAAAATAATTTCCTAACAGAGAATTCTGTAACCAAGAAAAAACCCATCGGATTACGATGGGTTTTTATCACTAAGGTAGCCCAAACATATTCTCTAAAAAACTACTTTAGAAAATATGACTGTTCTTATACTATTTGCCAAACGAGACACTGTCAAGCAGTAAAAAACTATAAAACTATATCGAGAAAATACTAGAGCCACTTTTTGTAGTAAAAGATGAGAAATGTTATCCCACAAATAAAAAGCGTAAACCAGGTCAGGTAAATAAATGCCATCGGATCATCCTGGAATGGCAACGCCACATTCATACCATACAGTCCCCCAATCATGGTAGGAATCGTAAGAAGAATTGTTAAAACTGTCAAAATCTTAATAATCTTGTTTAAGTTATTAGTAAAAATAACCTGATACGAATCCCGAATTCCTCGAATACTCTTAATGGAAATATCACATAGATCCGCAGATTGCCTAAACCCGATAATCAAATCCTCAAGAATATCTTTATCTTCTTCATGAACATTAACATATTTTTTTGTAATTTTATTTTCAGTTCCTTTTTCATCGGAACAAGGGCTTGAAA
>CAYYLC010000003.1:0-172664 GCA_964472415.1 uncultured Gammaproteobacteria bacterium | reverse complement strand
CACCGAAATCCGCTGATTGTTTAAACCCGTTAATCAAAATCTGAGGAATTGATTTATTTTCCTCTAGTACTATAACATGATTTTTTGTAATTATAGTCTGCAGTGCATTGTTCATCGGAACAAGGGCTGCAATGTATTGATTAAGGATTTCTTCACTTTCAGAGAGCACAATAAAATCTTTTGTATCAATCTGCTTTAACTCTCGTCTTCCTCGCGGCACTTTGTTTCTTACTCTTTTTGTTTCCAGAGTAAATTCTTGCGCAATACGAAGAAGAAGCTTGAGAACGAGTTTTATTTTTTGTGTTGTTGCAATAGCAGTTGATTGATCAATCATCCTATCAATCAGGTGGTTATTTGTAGGAGAAATAGTTATAAGATACTTGTCTGTAAGAATAATAGTCATAAGCTCCGTATATAATTCAGTATTATCATCTGAAGGGTATCGAGCATAAATGATAATTCCTTCTTCTTGGCGCTCAACACGAGGAAGCTCGTAGTGATCGAGAGCATCTTTCAAATCCGCAATCTGAAGCCCAGTAATCTCTGCAATCTTCTCGATGTCTTCATGAGTCGCTTGATCTACATTAATCCAACTACCGGGACGAAGTGCAGCTGCTTTCTTAAACTTTCTATCCTTCAATGTTTTGTAATAAATTGATAGCATAGGAATAATTGTAGCAAAAAAAAGAGGTTTATAACAAACAAAAACAAAATCTAGGAGCGTTTAACAAGTTTTGCAGAATATACAATCTCCTGAACTGTACCTTCAGGAGTCTCAAATTGCCTCTGTCCAGTAAGTCGGGCATACTCTTGCAAATACTCAGATAAAGATTCTTTTGCTTCTTTCATATCTGCTTTTTTTTCCTTTACTTTATTTGCAATATTGGAAACGTCAGGTCTTTTCATAATTTCTGACTTCGTTGCATTTCGTATTTTTGCAGCTTCTTTCGCATCATCCATATGTTTTTTATAAACTTGATCATTTTCCAAAACATTTGAAATCATTTCATCAAGTGGCTTTACTTCTTCAGAGATGGTATTGATCCTATTAAGGGTTTCATTGATGAGATTCTGAAGATTCATTACTACAATCGCATCAGAATCAGAAGACTGTAGGGTAGTATCAACACTATCTTCTACAATAACTTCACTTATCTCTACATTCTCCACAATAGCTTCTTCGCTTCGTTTGTTATTTTCATCCATAGACTACTACTGTAAAAAAATATTCACCAAAAATCAATACCGTAAATTTCCCTTTTTTACAGGTAAGGTATAATATAGAGATATTGTGAAGAAATTATTAGCATCATTTGTTTTATGGTATCTGCGTTTTTTTGCAAGAATTGCACTACATCGCAACAAACCCGCAATTATCGGTATTGCAGGATCTGTTGGAAAATCTTCACTTAAAAATGCTCTTTTCGTAATATTTGTGAAGTTCGCAAGAACAAAGGCACTTTCAGGAAATTCTGAAACTGGGATACCACTCAGCATTCTAGATCTAGATCCTCATGACTATTCATATTTCTCATGGCTCAAGAATATCCTAAAAGCACCATTTCAGACAAATTCTCTCAGAAAAGCGCAATACCTCATCGCAGAAATGGGAATTGATGACCCACACCCACCGAAAAATATGGAATATCTTCTCAATATCTTAAAACCCGATATTGCGATCAACCTCAATGTTTCTGCGACACATTCTCAACAATTTGAGAAAGCACTTCCGAGAAATAAGAAAAAAACTGTTGAAAATCTTATTGACCTCATAGCACTTGAAGATACAAAAATCATTACAAAATCACAACCAGAAATCGGGATTTATAATGCAGAAAATAATTATATAAAAAAATATATAGAAGAATTTCGAAAGAAAAATACGTACACAACACTCCTTTCATTTGGAAGCGGAAAAAACAATTCAATATGGCTAAAAGAATACGAAGTAGACCTCAAGAAAACTCGTTTCGTGTTTCATATAAATGAAAAAAAAGCCAGAGAATTCACACTCACACTTCGTGGATATATTCTTCCCAAAGCATACGCAGATACATTTGCTGCTGCAATCCTTGCAGCTCGTAGTGTCAAAATTCCACTCAAGGTCATTCAAGATGCTCTGGAAGAAGACTTCAATCTCCCTCCGGGACGAGCGAATATTTTTGAAGGAATTCGTAACAGCATTATTATCGACTCAACCTATAATTCCTCAAAAGAATCGGTCATGACATTTCTAGAACTCCTAAAGGATCTAAAAAAGAAAACCAAGCGCCCTGCTGTATTTGTGTTCGGGGATATGCGAGAGCTTGGAGCAGCAGCTCAGGATGAACATAGAGAGGTAGCCGAAAGAGCATTAGCGGTTGCAAATCAAATATATTGTGTAGGAACACTTACTGAAAAATACGCCATGCCAATCCTCAAAAATTCAAACAAACGAGTATATAGGGATGCTTCAAAAAATTCAGTACAGTTAGGACTTCATCTCAAAGAAACACTTCCTGAAAACGCAATCATCCTCCTGAAAGGATCTCAGAATGAAATATTTCTTGAAGAAGCAGTGAAATTTATTCTCAAAAATCCAAATGATGAAAAAATGCTCTGCAGACAGTCAGAATTCTGGAAAAATACCAAAGCAACCTATTTTAATCTTAGCTAATAGAAAACCGCTTCGTTGCTCTTTTTGATAAATGAAGCCTCCTGTAAATCTATCGCTTTTTAAATTCAAGTGCAAGTGAATTTATACAGTATCGAAGCCCTGTGGGCTTCGGCCCATCATGAAATACATGTCCCAGATGGGCTCCGCAATTTTTACATAACACCTCAGTACGAATCATTCCTAAAGAATCATCTTCAGAAAGCATTATATTCTTTTCTTCTGTATCCCAAAAACTGGGCCATCCAGTCCCACTATCAAATTTGGTAGTAGAGTCAAATAATTTGTTGTTACAATTTGCACAATAATACACTCCAGACTCTTTATTGTCAGTATATTTTCCACTAAATGGCGGCTCTGTCCCTTTCAAAAAACAAATATCGTACTGTTCAGAGGTTAAATTTTTATTGGTGATTTTGTTATTCATTGGTTTTTAACTTGACTTCTATAGATCGCACAAGCTGAGTCCCTATACCTGCAATTCGTGATCCAGCAAAAATAATAAGTGACATAAAAATACAATTTGCTCCAATATTAAAGCCAGAATTTATAAGCTCTACAGGAAAGAGCTCTACTTTCATATCATTAGTCAGACTGCTTGGTAATTGTGGAAATAACACCTCGCCGTCTATTGCAAAATCTGAAGCTTGAAATTCAAATAGCGATACTGGTGAAATAGTTCCGGTAAAAACAAATACCAACTGAACAACAGCAAATACAATCATCACAAACCCTAAAAATAAAAAGGCGTAGCCGAGCCTGCTCTGAGCATTCATGGCCTTATTAGTATATCATGTATACAAAGTAGTCCAATATAGAATAATAGACGCTGTTATTCCGATCAAACTATATCCCCTCAGGATATCTCAACAATAAGAAAACGCCAATCCATATACATCTGGCTTTTCAGAAAAATTTTATGGCACTACTTTCTCCCCAAAACTAATTCCGACTCAAAAATAAACAATTAGTTTCGTAATGAATACAAAAAAAACAATAAAAAAATACTATCGGAAAGAAGTGCGGACGATTTATATATCAGATCTTCCGCCACCTCTTTTAAAATACCAGCCTCCAAATCAAAACAACGATAATTATCGCAACGAGTGTTCCTAAGATTCCCCTCGGAATCGGTACGAACGAAAATACAATATTTGCAATAATTACGAATAGGATTAGCCCCAAAATTATTTCCAACATAATTCCTTATTCACCTCCTTTCTCATCTTCACTCTATGATCTAGTAAACAGGAAATGTATATGAAAGATGTAAGAACGAGCAAAGAGGCATGTAAGCTATATATTCCTACTTTTTTTGTTTTCTTAAATCTTGTATGATGGGATATTCAACAAAAAGAATTGGGGTGATTTTTTTGGCAAAAAATAATAAAAATCTAACAATCGGAGTAGTCATCGCTCTGTTTACTATAGTCGTAACAATAAGCGCTGCTTATTATCAACAAATTTCAAGTGCTAAAAATTCTGAGAAAATTGTTCGTGAAGAATTTACAGAAAATAACACTCTTTCTTATACAAATGGTGTATACAATGCAATCGGAAACTATATCTCTCCCGGTGGCGCTGAAAAAATAAATGTAACGATTACGCTGCAAGATGGGATCATTACTGAATCAGAAGTAACTCCACAAGCAACACACGATATCTCAATAAGAATGCAGAGCGATTTTTCAAAAAACTATAAACCATTCGTAATCGGGAAAAGTATCGATGAAATAAAACTTACAAAAGTCTCAGGATCATCACTCACTCCAGGCGGATTCAACAACGCACTTGAAAAGATAAAAACTCAAGCACAGCAAGATTAGATGAATATCACATTTGAGGCAATTGGCACAACATGGCAGATTGACTTATATGGATTAAATCATGAGAAAAGAAGGAGAGTAGAAGAGGGGATTCTTATATTTTTACATAATTTTGAAAAAATATATTCTCGATTTCGTGATGATTCATTGATTACAAAAATCTCTCAGAATTCAGGAATTTTTCAATTCCCTGAAGATGCAGGCGAAATATTTTCCCTCTATAAAAAACTCTATGATCTCTCAGGAGGGAAATTCACACCTCTTATAGGAAATCTTCTCTCAGATGCAGGATATGATCGTACATATTCTTTCCAAGAAAAATCTCTCAGAAAAGTTCCACTATGGGAAGATTCATTAAAATATCAAAAGGGAAATCTCCACACAAAAAAAGCTGTTTTGCTAGATTTCGGCGCGATAGGAAAAGGATATGCGATGGATAGAATAGGGGAAATCTTAGATGATCATGATACTACTTATTATATTATTGATGCTGGAGGAGATTTACTGATTAAACAACCGAAAAACGCATCAATTGGACTCGAGAATCCTCTTAATTCGAAGGAAGTAATTGGAGTTGCAAGAATTTCAGAAGGGAGTATTTGTGCATCATCGGGAAGCCGGAGAAAGTGGGGGAAATATCACCACATCATGGATCCGATCAAAAAAAATTCAGTCAATTCTATCCTCGCAACCTGGGTTATTTCTGATACAAGTACTATCGCAGATGCACTTGCGACTTGTCTTTTCCTCACCTCTCCTGATAACCTAAAAAATGATTTCATATTTGAATATGGGATATTATATCCAGACTTTCGAATAGAGAAATCAAAAAACTTTCCGGGAGAATTTTTTATAATATAAAAAAATATGCTAAGACATATCGATGAATTTCTAAACTCAATAACTATGTATAGAGCTGTGCTCTATGGATTACTCCTTCTCGTGCTCTGCGTGCTCATTGCATCCCCCATGAAGGCAATTCCCTATAGTCCATTTATTTTGCTTGGCTCACTTGGGTTAATTGTTACCACATCAGCTTTTTCAAATTATATATTCGCAAAAATCTTCAAAGTCCCCACAAACATAGAATCATATCTTATAACTGCACTCATACTCTTCTTCATCATCACACCTTCTATGAAATTTCCCGACGGAATACTTCCTCTTATACTCGCACCATTGATCGCAATAGCTTCAAAATTTATTTTTACAATTAAAAGACGGCATATCTTTAATCCTGTCGCAATAGGTGCAGTGGGAATTACATTGTTTGGTATGAGTGCAAGCTGGTGGATAGCAACTCCGGTCTTACTCCCTGCAGTCTTTATTATTGGATTTTTTGTAATTCGAAAAGTAAGGAAATTTAGCCTTGTATTCGCATTCTTAGGGATTGTTACTGGAGAGATGCTTATCTTTGGGATGCTATACAATACACCACCGGTAACGGTTCTTACGCAACTCATGTTTTCCTGGCCAATCCTCTTTTTTGCAGCATTTATGCTCACAGAACCACTCACCATGCCTCCCACTAGATACCTACAGATTCTCTATGGCGCGCTTGTTGGATTTCTATTCGCCTTTCAACTCCCTCTGGACCCGATAAAGCTTAGCCCCGAACTTGTCCTTGTTATAGGAAATATATTTGCTTATATTGTAAGCTTTAAACAAAGAGTTACCCTCATATTACAAGAAAAACAACGCCTCTCCTCAACCTTATATAATTTTGTATTTCAACCACAGGAAAAATTCTCTTTTCTCCCCGGACAGTATATTGAATGGACACTCCCACATAAAAAAACTGACTCACGGGGAAATAGGAGGTTTTTTTCAATAGCATCATCACCTACAGAGCAAAGCATACAACTTGGAGTGCGGATAGATGATGACTCTAGTAGTTTCAAAAAGGCATTACGTGAAATGCAGAAGAATGAAAAAATTGTTATTGGGAATTTGAAGGGAGATTTTGTATTACCAAATGACACAAAGGAGAAATTGGCTTTTCTGTCAGGAGGGATTGGAGTTACACCATTCAGAAGCATGCTCAAATATCTCACTGATAGAAACGAGAAGCGTGATATTGTCTATGTCTATACATGCTCCAAATATGAAGATTTTATCTATGACAACATACTAGAAGAAGCAAAGCAAAAACTCAGAATAAAAATTATTTATATTTTGAAAGAAGACGCCCCGTACCCAAAAAATTATGAAGGATATACTGGACATTTTACGGAAGAAATTCTGAAAAAGGAAATACCTGACTACAATGAGCGCAAATACTATATCTCAGGCTCTCATCAAATAGTTGAGCTTTATAAAGATATTCTAAAGAAATCAAATATTAGCAATTCAAATATTGTGACAGATTACTTTTCCGGATATTAAAGCAGAGAACACATCACAATTCTTTACTTTTGATTTTTTCCTGCGCTTCTTTTGATTTTTCTTTTACGTCTCGTGAGACTGCTTCAGCTTTTTTCCCTACAACATCTGCTGCCCTTTCAACTTTCTGAGAAGTATCATCCATCATTTCATCAGAATTATTTTTTGTCTTACTCATAATTTTCTGACCTTCGATTTTTACGTCATCGATGACTTCTCGAGCTTTTTTTCTATTTTCCGGTTTAGAAAATATAGCTGTTGCAGCAGCAGCTCCAGCTCCAACTGCCGCTCCCGCAATCCCTGCCACAACTGCTGTTTTTGTTACAGAATTTTTCTTCGTCATACTAACCACCTCCTCTCAATTCACACAGTTTGCATTATAAAGATTGAAGATAAAAATCCTGTAAGAAATACAAGGGAGAGAATATTTTTATTATCACAAAATAATTTCAAAAAAACTCAGGTAACAATACAAAAAAAATACTCTTATGATGTTATTACGAATTTCTTGTACATTCTAGACTTGAAGAAACTATAGTGTTAGATATTAAGAAGGAGGTGATACACACATGGCACATTTGGTAACAGCAACATTTAAGGACAACAAAGCAGCTGGAGATGCAGTAGCACGATTGAAGGAAGCGGGCTACACTGATGAAATTTCCCTTATTGCTATGGATAAAAATGGAGACATAAAATCCCATAAAATTAAAGAAAGCGAGATTGATGGAGCAATGGGGGCCGCTGCAATCGGAGGAGTTGCTGGCGGACTCGCAGGATTACTCGCGGGAGCAGGACTCATTACACTCCCAGGAGTCGGTACACTGCTTGTTGCAGGCCCACTCGCCGCAACCTGGGGGCTAACCGGTGCTGCAGGAGGAGCGCTCACTGGCGGGCTTGTAGGAGCACTTGTTGATGTCGGCATTTCTGAAAATACTGCAGAAAACTATATGGATGCGATAAGACGAGGAGAGGTCCTCATAGCAGTGAAAGCAAACCATGATAGTGAGCCGGAGATCCGAGAGATATTTGATAAACACGGCGCACACAAACACGAAACCCAACATCAAACCCTATAGACTAAACTACTACTAGGCTCAGTCTGTACCTGCAAGACTGAGCCTAGCTCTAGGAGGTGCTAATCTTTATGAAAGAAACATATACATGCACCTGTGGAGAAAAATTTCACAGCAAAGAAGAATTAAAAGCGCACAATCTCAAAATTCATGGAGATGAGATGGCCGAAGCGGTAGACAGCATGAAGCCAGATCAGGACACGTCAAAGTAAATTGATATAATAAATCGGTGAAAAAAATTACCATTATTTTTCTCTCTGTATTTCTTATATTTTTAGGATTATGGCTCTTTATTTCATCCAGAATTGCCTACCATAATCCTAGTAGTATTTTTTTCTCTAATAATCAAAAGGTTTCGAATATAGAAAATTTTACTCTTACAACAACGGGCGACATCGGACTCGGACGTTATGTAAATCATATGATCATTACTCATAATGATCCAAATTTTCCATTTCTCCATATTTCCCAATATCTCCGAAGCGCTGATCTTACAATCACAAATCTTGAAAGTCCACTCATAAAAAATTGCCCTACAATTATTACTGGATTCAGATTCTGCGGACAGGATACAAATATAGATGGCCTCTTGCATGCTGGAATAGATACTGTAAATCTTGCAAACAATCATACAACAAACTATGGAATAGAAGGGCTTATCGAAACGCAAAATCTTTTGGAAGAAAATGGAATTATCGGATTTGGAGTAAATAATGAAATTAAATATACAAACATAAAAGGATATAATATTGCACTTCTCGGATTTGTAGAACTTGGAAACAATTGGCATGGTCTTACAAATGCCACTGAAAATACCATAAAATCACTTATTCGCGAGGCACGAAATCATGCAGATATTGTAATTGCCGCATTTCATTGGGGAAATGAATATACTCATAACCCTTCTGAAAACCAAATAAGACTTGGGCGCCTTGCGGTAGAAAATGGCGCAGATTTGATTCTTGGAAATCATGCACACTGGATTCAGCCATACGAAATATATCAAGGAAAATACATAATATATGCACAAGGAAATACAATCTTTGACCAAGACTGGTCTGAAAAAACAAAGCAAGGAGTACTTTATACATTCGAATTTGCAAATGGAAAGTTTAATCTAATAGATGAAAAATATACAATCATTGAGCACAACTCTCAACCTCGATTCGCAACAAGCGAAGAGGGTAGGGGGATAGAAAAATCTCTAGAAATTAAAGGAAACTAACGTATCTCTACAAATTCAGAAAACACAACGACTCTTTCTGAGTACCCATTTTCTGAATTACTATCAAACACCCCAGAACATGTTATAAGATTTAACCGAGCTTTTGTATAATCACCAAATACTGTTTTTATCGGAAAAGCATCCACATCATAAGTCACCACATCAGTAACGTGGAAAACAAACTCTTGGCCCTTTTTATCTATCGAAATAATCTCGTCTCCAATAGATAATGTATCAATATTAAAAAATACTGATGGATCGCCAGTAGGCGTATCTAGATGTCCTGCAATAACAGCATTTCCAATTTCTCCTGGCATTGACCCTAACCCATACCACGCAGTATTAAGATAATCACGCGGAACATCCATTCGTCCCTGACTATCTTTTCCTACATGTTCTACATGAGCCTCTACATTTAGGAGTGGGATTTTTATCATAACTGGTTCTGCAGGTTGAATATGAGGAATGAGAGTTGGATCATTTACTACTTGTTGAGATAAGACTTGCTGCTCCAGAGAAGCCCTTTCAAGAAAAGATTCCCGAAAAAAATAACCTCCGGTTAAACCCAAAAAAACAAGACAAATTATAAAAATTATTTTTCTCATAAATTCTATGAAGGTGATAAGGATATATCACCTTCATATCGCCAAACCTAGTAACCGAACCCAGTCTGAGGCGGTGCTGATGGCTCATCATCATCCATGTCCTCAGTTTGAGTAGGAGTAGGTGTAGGAGTATCTGTAGCCTCCTGGGCTTGAACGTAAGAAATTCCTACGAAAAATGAAAGTGCTAGAGTCAAAACCCCTAATACAATTGATTTCAACATAATCGTCATCACCCCCTTTCTCATCTAGGATAAACTTATCAATTAAAAATAAAGTCGGGGAAAGAAGCTTGTAAGATCTTAGCTAGAGTGATTACTGTACTGAATTTTAAACAGGCTGTCAAGTCAGCTCCTTAACTACAGAGCACTGTGAGCGAAACTCATTCAGTGCAATTAAAAAATCAGTTGAATCAGATCCATGAAGGTCTAAATCTATACGAAATCCATATTCATCCATACCACGACCAGATTCTATCGAGTTAATGTGTAAAATATTAACTCCTGCTTTTGCAAGCGGTGATATTGCACGGAGAAGACTTCCTTGAGAATCAAGCGTAGTAAAAAGAAGGTTAAGCGACGACATTCTTTTACGATGGGGAGTATCTTGCTTTGCTTTTTCAAGCATATCAGCAGAAATTGCAGGTGGAGTACTATTTTCAGGAGTAGCGTACTTATCTGCTGAATATGAACCCAAAATATGCATCTGTGTAATATTCTCGATCTGTTTTATTGCTGAACTAATATTAAAATCTTTCGCATGTCCATCAATTGTCGCGAGAAATTGCACGGAATCTTCATCTGCTTCAATTGAGATTAATTTTTTAAGATTTATATTATTCCTATTCAAATTTTCTAAAGAATTTACTAAGGATCCTGGCGTATCAGGTATTCGAAAAGTAAATGTCGTCTTATCAGATCCAGTGGGCTCAGATTCGCCATTCCCGATAAGCCAAAATCGAGTTGCAGAATCTTTATCATTTCCTATTGCTTCAGAAGAGAGGAGGGGAACTTGATAAATTTCTGCCGCTCGCTTGTTTCCGATTGCGGCAATATGCATTTCACGATACCGTGCTAAATCTCTCACCGCACCTGCAGTACTTCCAGCCTCCTCTAGAATCGCATGCGGAAAATTTTCCTTTAGCCATTTACTGCTCTGCCTGATTGCTTGTGGATGAGAGCGAATAATAGATACATCCTCTTTTTTACCAAATGAGGCAAGCATATGCTCAATAGGAATCACTTTTTCCCCGATAATATTAACACTACTTTTTGCAATCATCATCAAGGGTTCTTGAACATTCCCGCCACTAGAGCTTTCCGTGGGAACTATCGCCATATCTGATCGCCCTTCAATAACTGACTCCACGAGACGTATATTATTCTCCTCCTCTCGCACTGAAATTATCTCCGCAGCTTTTTTATAACTCTCCCCAAAAAACTCTGCTGCTGCCTGATCAGTATTCGTACCTTCAGGTCCTAAAATAGAAAGCTGAGGCAAAGGACTATTCGTAATATTTTCTACTCGCAAATTTACATTCTGAATATTCAGGAAAAATTCAGAATTTTTTTTGATTGCTTCGCTCTGTATAACTTCACGCTCTTTCATATAAAAAAACCTTCGTTCTCACGAAGGTTGGCCTCTCATAAAAACACCTCCCTCCGCTAGGAAGAGGTAAAAAAGAAAGAAAAATTTCTTTGGATGTCTTTCATTACCCTAATTATAGGGCAATATAAACGAGTGTCAATAATAAAATAAAAAGGCGCTTGAACCTTCCAGACTCTCTGTAGCACAATGTGAAATTATTTCTTTCGTCCTAGAAATAAACCAAGAAGTAACCAAAAAACTGTAACTATACAAGATGTAATAAGAGCAAACAACAAGCCAAATTCATAGATAATTACAACAGATGTCGCCGTAATAAGCCCACCTCCCATAAATGGTTCAAACAAAAGCTGCTTATACGCAAAACTTTCTCGGGCTCGAACTTTATTTGCTGGATCTATTAACCGATTTAGCAGAAGTCCGGTTGCGGTCATTCCCATAGACTGTCCCATATTCGTAATGCCATTCTCAAACCAATTTGATGGAAACATACGGGGTGCAAGAAAAATAAAAGCCCCCAAAATCCATACCATTCCAGCAATGCTAAGAATCAAAAATACAAAAAAATTATTGCCAATTACATTTAACGAAACTGTTGCTATCGCACTTGCTATCAAAAGATCAAGTGCAAAAGTGCTGATTATACCAGTTGTCCTCCGCTTAATAAGCTTTTGTCTATTAATACTCTTAAGAAACAACTGAACGAGAAGCCCCCCAATCATAGCGAGAGGGAAAAGCGGCACATAAATAAAAAATCTTAAATCAGTAAAAGGGCGCAGTACTAGGTCTTCCAATAAAATCAACCCCTGCAATAAAACCCATCCTAATCCAATGGATACAAGAAATGCCACTATATTAATAAGAATTGCTTTCGGATTTGTATCAAGTTTTCTCGACAAACTTACGAGATCATATCCACTTCTAATCATATCAAGGCGTTGCTGCTCAAATTCATCTTTGCCTAACCTATTCCCTTGTTTCCTGTTATACAAATTAATCAAAATAACCCCACTTGCAATAGCAGTTATTATGCTCAGTGTTGCAATCCCAAGTGCAATATCAGTTCCTTCGGCCCATCCCAGCTTTTCAAATGTAGGCGCAAGACCAGCAGCTGTACCATGACCTCCCTCAAAACTGATCTCAATAAGCGCTCCTACGAGTGGATTAGCTCCAAAGAAAGGAGTAAGAATAAATATCGCTAATGCACTACCAACAACATACTGTCCCCATGCAAGGGTATTTCCAAATGCCACCATCGGTCCCGCCATACGCCAAATCTCTCTAATACTTGGAATATGTTTCCCGAGAAATAATCCGGCAAATACTATATTAATAAGATTTTTCGGAAAAATCGCCCAATAGTCAGTGATCTCCACCGGAAGAGTTGCGAGTATCTGCGGACCTAAAATAAGCCCAATAGCCCCAGCCACTAAAGAGCTTGGAATAAATAACCTCTGAAGGATAATAGATCGTCTCTTTATAAACCTTGCAACGATTAAGATTATTAAAAGCATTATTATGCTATCAAAAATTGGAGGCATAAAAACCATTCTAGCAAACAAAAAGGGTTATTTGAAGGAATTAGAAAAACACTAAGAAATAATTATTTTCTCCGAGGAGATTTCAGGGCATTAAGTACTACTGCAAAAACAATCCCCACGACAACACCCATCGCGATATTATTCATCATCATGGCAAATATAATCCCTACTACAATACCAAAGCCTATAGAAAACTCTTTTTGATTTTTCTTCTGTGAGCCTTTCCTCTTCATAAAACCAGTATAACATCTCTTCCCATGAGAAACTTACTTCAAGAACATGTGATTTTTATCACAAAGTTTGTATAATATCCCAATGGACGCTCAAAACAATCTGTTAATTTTATTCGGGGTCGTTATCATTGGATTTTTGATTGCTGATCTCGGATACTTTAATCGACGCGCACATAAGATTCCTCCAAAATCTGCTCTCATACAATCACTCTTCTGGATCGCTGTCGCATTTGCTTTTGCATTCCTTATCTTTCTCTTTATGGGACAAAGCATGGCAGCAGACTTTATGAGTGCCTATGTCACAGAGAAGATGTTATCCGTCGACAACCTCTTTGTAATTGCGCTCATTTTCAATTTTTTCAAAATTGAGGAAAAATATCACCACAAAGTATTGTTCTGGGGAATCATGGGTGCCATTGTATTTCGTGCGATATTTATCGGAGTTGGCGCACTCATTATTAGCCAATTCCACTGGGTCTTATATATCTTTGGAGCACTTCTTATCTATACTGGACTAAAACTCTTTAAAGATAAAAAGGAGGAGCATATAGATTTTGAGAAAAATAAAGTAGTACGTCTTGCAAAAAAATATCTTCCTTTTACCACAACACATCATGCTGGGAAATTTATATTGAAAGAAAACGGAAAAAAATATTTCACCATTCTTTTTCTTATCGTCCTACTCGTTGAAACAACAGATATTATTTTTGCGATTGATTCTATTCCGGCAGCATTTGCAATCTCCCAAGATCCATTCATTATATTTACATCAAACATCTTCGCTGTTCTCGGACTTCGTGCACTTTTCTTTCTCTTAGAAAACGTGTTACTCAAATTCCACCACCTTCAAAAAGGTCTCGCATTCATTCTCATATTTATCGGTGGAAAAATGTTGATAGATATTTTTGGTATCCACATCTCATCCATAATTTCATTTGCAATTATTATGCTTGCACTCGGTATTTCCATGTTGCTATCGGTTATTTTCCCAAAAAAGATTTGACCGAACCCTTTTTCAATCAATAATAATTACCACGCATTCATGAAATCGCTCTCCCATGATTTTATTGTGATACAATGTAAATTACATTGGCACGATGGGAAAAACACACTTCTATCAACAATAACGTATGTCGGATAATAACTCTCTAGAGCACCAATGGTACCAAAACGCTGTGTTCTACGCAGTAATCGTAGAAGTATTTAAGGATGGAAATAGTGATGGAATAGGAGACTTCGTAGGGCTCACCATGAAACTTCCCTACTTAAAAAATCTCGGAATTGACTGTATCTGGCTGCTTCCATTTCATCCCTCGGGTGGCCGAGATAATGGATACGACGTAACTGATTATTACAATATTGACCCAAGGCTCGGAACACTCGGAGAGTTTAAAACATTTGTAAAAGAGGCTGAAAGATTTGGGATAAAAGTAATTATTGATTTAGTTGTTCATCACACATCGGATCAACATCCATGGTTTGAAGAGGCAAGTAAAAATCCAAACTCTAAATACCGCAACTACTATGTCTGGACAGATAAAATTCCTGATGGCATCCAAATGGAGAGTGCATTTCCGAGCATAGAGGCAGGCGTTTGGCAGTTTAATGGAGAATCAAAACTATTCTATCATCATAGTTTTTATCACTTCCAACCAGATCTTAATATCGCAAATCCCAAGGTACAACATGAAATTGAGAAAATTATGGATTTCTGGATGGAATTTGGCATTGCGGGATTCCGCATAGATGCTGCAACGTTTATGTTTGAGAGGAAAGGACTTCCGGGAACAGAAGTGCCTGATGCAGATTTGGTGATGGATCGGTGGAACAAGCATATTAAGGAAAAAAATCCTGATGCAATTCTGCTCGGAGAAGCTGACGTAACAAGTGATAAAGTTCCCTTGTTTTTCGGGAATGGGAAACGAATGGATCTTATGTATAACTTCCTATTGAATCGCTATATATTCCTTTCATTTGCAGACAAAAAAACGAAACCATTGTATGATTTCATGAAAAAATTACCAACTCCTCCATCAGGTGCACAGTGGGTAGATTTTTTGAGAAATCACGATGAGTTAAACATTGAGCAACTATCGAAAAGGGAGCAGAAAAGGGTTTTCGGGACTTTTGCCCCGACAGATGGAATGATTGTATACAATCGCGGAATCAGACGAAGACTTGCACCTATGTTTGAGGGAAATTTAAATAGGCTTAAAATGGCATATAGCTTATTATTTTCTCTTCCTGGGGCACAAATGATACTGTACGGAGACGAAATAGGAATGGGTGACGACTTGCGACTTCCAGAAAGAGTTTCAGTAAGAACGCCTATGCAATGGAATGATAGTATAAATGCGAACTTCTCTGATTCTCACCCAAGCACTCTCATAAGAGGAATTATTTCTGAAGGTGATTATAGGTATCAGAAAGTTAATGTAGAAAAACAATTAAAAAATGACTCCTCCCTTTTAAACCATATCAAGCAACTCATAAAAACAGTCAAAAAACACAAAGAAATAGGGTATGGAGAATCAGCGCTTATCAATAGTCATCATGAAAGCATATTTATTATTTCATACGTATGGGAAGGACATACAACTATTATGATTACAAATTTTTCGAAAAATGAGGCCAAAGTTACTATTCCAGAGATCGAAAAGCTAGAAATGAAAGAATTCTTTAGTAATAAAAAGTATTCGAAGATAAGAAAAAATGGAAATTTAACGCTTTCCGGATACGGCTTCCGGTGGTTTGAAAGCAAGTAGCATTTATACCGCAGTCATTCTACCATGCGGACAATTATTCAAGAACAAAAACATACCCCTCATCCGCTTTTACAATAAAATTATTTAAGTCAACCGATTCCTGCAATCCAGTCAAAGATGTATTGCAAATCATTCGTGCTTTATGAAAATCAAGAGAAATGGATATATTTTTCTTCGAAAAGTTCGCAAGCACTAAAACTCTGCTTGCATCTTTTTCACGAATAAATGCAAAAATATCTTTCTGTGGTTGTGGAATTTTTACATAGTTTCCCTCACGTAAAGCTCCATGCTGGTTCCTTATATGTATAAGAAGCTTATAAAGAGAGAGCATAGAATGGGGATCCTCTTCCTGAGTTTTTACATTGATGAACCTATAACTACTCCCCACAGGAAGCCATGGAATATGGGTAGAAAAACCGGCATTATTTGTATCATCCCACTGCATAGGAGTTCTTTGCGGATCGCGCCCTAAACCAAGTCCGGGAGAATTTATTTCAAAAATGTCCTTTATCATTTCTCTTGAAATTTCTCCGTCTATCATCCCCAATTCCTCACCATTATAAATAAATGGAAGCCCCCGTAATGTCAACTGAAGAAGCGCTCCTACACGCGCTTGCTTTTGCCCGACTCTAGAGGCAATACGCGACGTATCATGATTCCCTAAAACATAACAAGGAAGATATCCACCTCCCAATTCAGAATCGTACATATCAATAAATTCTTTATGCACATCAGCGCGCCAGGGGAGTGTGATCAGTGAGAAATTAAATGGCACAAAATATCTCCATCCTACTGTGTTGGATAACTTTATCAAGTCAGAGATCTCTCCCCAAGCCTCTGCTACCATAAATTTATTTTTATATTCTTGCAAAACTTCCGCAAATTGCCTCATCATCTCCATAGACTCTGGAAGCCACGCTGTGTGAACATGGTGCAAACTATTAAAGAAATTATGCACCCCCTCCGCATAGTCGGGATTCGGAGATTCGTCACGAAGTAATGGATCTTTAAAGATATGGTAGGGCACATCAACTCGAAATCCATCAACACCTTTATCCATCCAAAACCTGAGGACATCAAACATTTCCTCTTGCACATCCGGATTTCGCCAGTTTAGATCTGGTTGTGATTTATCAAATGTATGCAAATAATACTGCTGACGAGCTTCATCAAATTCCCAAGCAGATCCCCCAAACACTGAAAGCCAATTGTTAGGCGCCTCACCATTTCTTCCTGCATCTCCCCAGATATACCAGTCACTCTTAAGATTATTTTTTGAACTCCGAGATTCTTGAAACCAGGGATGCTGAGATGACGTATGATTTGGAATATAGTCCATTAAAATCTGGAGTTTTCGCTCTTTACACTCCTGTACTAAACGTTCAAAATCTGCAAGCGTTCCAAAGATCGGGTCAATATCTTTATAATCAGAAACATCATATCCAAAGTCTATCTGTGGAGAGCGATAAATTGGGGAAAGCCATATCGCAGTCACTCCCAAATTTTTTATATAATCGAGGCGAGAAATTATTCCCGGCAGATCCCCAATCCCATCATTATTACTATCTTGAAAGGTTCTGGGGTAAATTTGATAAATAACTGAATTTAGTTTCCAATCAGACTCCATAAACTGTACCACTCCTTTATACCATGGAAATACATATTAAAAAAACGCTCTTACAAAACTATCCCCGTATGTTTATGAAATTTTCATCCTGCATATTTAGAATAAAGAGAATCTTTTAAGAAAGGAGGGAGGTATATAAACAATATGGTTAAATGTCCGAATTGCGGAGCAGAATTTTCAACCGAAGAAGAACACGCAACACATCACAAGAGAGCACATCCAGAGAGTAGTGCAGAAGAAGTCGGCGCTACAGAAGATGAGCAAGATATGATGAGTGCACCTCCAGCAGAAGGCGAGCGGGATGCAGCGTAAGTCTCCAAATCTCCCTAGAGAAGATTGGCACCGCCAACAATTGAACTATCTTTTATTTTGTAAAAATGAACTGTGAATTTTGTTAATTCAGGGATAACCTCACTCATCATATTTACATATTGCTGCGTAAGAAGACTCCCTTCAAATATTACTGCTATGTCAGAATTCTTAAACTCTGCCATTCCAGAAATTTGAGCTGCTACAAATCCAGCAGAACGCTTTATCAGTGTGTAGGCGATTTCCTGAACTGCATCTCTCTCTCCAAATGCTATTTGGAAAAGCTCATAAGTAGAACTAATTTTTTTATGAGCAACCGCATTATTGAGTACTAAATAATTAAAATGACGATATAGATATGCACCGGAAACTTCCATCTCAAACTTTCTTAATACACTAGAATGGATATCACGCATTATCATTTTTCCCGACTCACTTGCAGGAAACTGATCAAATCGTCCTGCTTCTAAATTCACCATTGTGTCCTTATCAAGAAAAAATCCCATATTATAACCAGTACCCACAACTACTCCTACTAATTGATCACGAGGTGCAGAAGACAGACCAGAAAGAAGAAGGCACAATGCGTCATTTGCTACCGCAATCTTTATGACTCGCTGCGTTTTTTGAAAAATAAAATTTTCTATCTGTGCACCTAGAGGTTTTCCCAAAGCATCTTTAAACGCATGCCCCTTCACTTCTTTTGTAAGAATCCCATCAATTCTACCTTTCCGCATAACGTTTTTCATAGGATAGGCAAAATTTATTGCAAGGTGAGAAATATCTGGTCGAAGGTTTTCTAGAATTAAAGAAAATATATCATCTGCACTTCTAAACATCTGAAATTCTTTCTGCTCACTAAACTCTCGTACTCTCATATCCTCAGCCTTTTCTACTAATGCTTCAGAGAAGTTTGTCCCACCAATTACCATCACCTGAATAGCTTCTTCTTTTCTAGTTTGAGAATCAGGAAAAATAGTTTTTTCAAATACAAGAGAGGTTTTTTCTCCTTTTGCAGAAGCAGACAAATCTATGAGAAATGCGTCCTTTATAGATTTCAACAATAAATGAGAATCAGGCATCACACAAAAGTATAAGGGATATTTACCTAAACTATCAAATGACTAAAAAGCACCTAACACAAAAAAATGTGTGCGATATGCCTTTTTAAGGTTATCAAGAAAATAATGCGTTAATAGCTGAACGATAAATCCCCATATTTTTACGAAACTATGATTCTTTTTCCAATAATTCCTGAAGGATTATTGCTTGATTATGTGAAGTATCTTTTGCACCATAGAGCAATGTAATGACTTTGTGCTTCTTTTGGTAGGCTTGCAATTCTTCAAAAAAACTATTGTTTTTCTTAAGTTCTTCCCTGTATTTCTTTTTAAATTCACTCCATTTATCTACATCATGATTGAACCATTTGCGCAAACTATCACTAGGCGCAACTTCCTTTAACCACAAGTCAATTTTTGCGTTCTCTCGAGAAACTCCGCGGGGCCACAATCTATCAACAAGTATTCTATATCCATCGTTTTTCTCTGCCTTCTCGTAAATTCGTTTCAAAAGTATCATATATAAAAACCTCTCGCTATCCTATGGTAAAATAAAAACTGTCATGAAACAAGATTTCCGGAAAAACATCGAATCTGTACGCTGAAATCTACTCAACGGTATTATAAAAAAAGCGTGATATAGCTTAAAACAATTTTATGAATAATACAGACATCTCAAACGGCGTTGCACACAAAGCACCTTCAGATCTACAGAAAGCGCTAAGGTCTGATATAAAAGCACTCACTGCATGGGAAAGTCTTACGCCACTCGCGCGTAATGAGTGGATATGCTGGGTTACTTTTGTAAAAAAGCAAGAAACACGCGATGAGCACGTTAAAAGAACAATTAGAGAGCTAAAGGAAGGAAAACGGAGGCCTTGTTGTTGGATCGGCTGTATTCATCGAACTGACAAAAAGATTAGCCCTTCAGTCCGACATGTACTCAGCAAGCGAAAAGATATCCAGTAGAAAAAACAGCAACAGAAACCCGACTCAATCTTAACAATACTCTCAAAAGTTAGCTTTTATACATGATCGTGTTCGTCACTTAGTGCATCCTGCTTTGTCTTGTGTATAGTTTTATCTCTATGATCAGCCGGACTATAAATAGTATAAAGCTTGAGCTTATTCTCAGAAGATGTATTAATGATATTATGCTCAGCTCCTGCTGGAACAACTATTGCCATGCCGTCTGAGAACACAAATTCTTCTCCATTTAAAATTGCCTTTGCTTCTCCTTGTTCAATGCGTATAAATTGATCAACAACGTCATGCACCTCCATACCAATCTCTTCATTTGGCAAAAGGCTCATTACTACCAACTGACTATATCGTGAGGTATGCAAAACTTCACGAAAATTTTCGTTCTGTAAGGTTTTTTCTTTTATATTAATTGTGTATCCTGTCATATGTATCACCTCCTTAATTTATCTATTTAGAAATATGATAGATAGATTAAAAACACGAGTAACAATAAGCTACCTATAATAAATAGGAAAAAGTAGTCATGGAATGATTCTATTCTATTTCCAGAAGTTTTTCAGTATCGTAAATTACAAACAGCAGCGGTGTTGATGGGCTTTGTTGTGCTTGGCAGACAGTGTTAGAACCTATTTTATCAATATGAAACAACCATTTTTGTGAGTATTCTTTTGGTTTCCATCGTTCCTGATGATGTCCCTTTTATTAGCTTATTTGCCTGAAAAGGTTGACTCAAAAACGTGATAATCGTTAGACTTAATATGAGTCATCCTTTATGCTATGCAAAAAAAATTATTCAGCATTTTCACCATAGCATTCTTTCTCATCTCACTTTTGAGTACTTCGTTTCTACCTACGCAGCCGGTCAATGCCGCCAGTGCCTGGAAAATTGAAGCTGTTGACTCGGTTAGCGATATAGGAGAAGATATTTCCCTCGCCATGGGTAACGATGGATTTGCTCGGATCGTCTATACTGACTTTGTTACTGCTGAGCTGAAATTTGTTCAGTGCACCAATGCCGATTGTTCAGAAAAAAATATCACCACGGTTGCCACAGGATTATCGTGGTTTGACACGGGCGGGTTATTACAGGTCCAAAATAACTCCCTCGCCATGGGTAACGATGGATTTGCTCGGATCGTCTATTCTAAATCTATATTTGAAGAGATGTATTTAATCGCGTGTACTAATGCCGATTGTTCATCAAAGTCTGTCACCGCCATAGATCCTGAACGTAATACGGAGTGGTACCCTTCCATTGCCATGGGCAGTGACGGCTTTGCGCGGATTCTGTATTTTGAATTCATGAATACTCTATTGATGTTTGCTCAGTGCACCAATGCCGATTGTTCAGAAAGTAACGTTGCAACCCTTGACTCAGGTGCGTACCCATATTATTCCTCCCTTGCCTTGAACAGTGACGGTTTTGCCAGAATCAGCTACTACGATGAGATAACTGATGATTTCAAATTTTTACAATGCACCAATGCCGATTGTTCAAATAAAAATGTCTCCACTGTTGACTCAGGAGGCGTAGGATCGCATCTTTCCCTTGCCATGGGCAGTGACGGTTTTGCTAAAATCAGCTACTATGATGGGACAAATGGCGATCTCAAATTTGCACAATGCACCAATGCTGATTGTTCAGAAAGTAATATTGCAACCCTTGATTCAGACGGATTTGTAGGGCTACATACGTCCATTGCAGTAGGAGATGATGGCTATGCAAGGATAGCTTATCGAGATCATACTAACTCTGATCTCAAGTTTATTAGATGTGCTAATGATGACTGTACACAGAAAGAAACCAGCATTGTTGATGCAGACGGAGATGTAGGGTTGCCCGCTTCTCTGGCGGTGGGCAGTGACGGGTTTGCCAGAATCAGCTACTATGATAATACCAACAACAATCTGAAATTTGCATTGGAAGAGGACGCTCCTGAGACTACTCCCACACCAACTCCAACCAATACACCTACCCCAACACCGACAAATTCTCCGACGCCAACGCCAACCGGTACTCCATCTCCAACGCTAACTCCGACAAATACTCCCACACCTGAACCTACCAGTACACCTACACCCAAACCTATACTACAATCAAACAACACTAATTCGTCACCTGACATTTCCTCACCATCAGCTCCAACGTGCGCAGATACTAGGCCACTGAACACACCTAATCTTTTCCAAATAGATACGAATAATACACAAGCCACTCTTTACTTTGCACCTATATCAGATGCACATAAGTACTTCATCGCTTATGGGAATGGAGAAAGTACTAATATGTATGGAGTAGAGTTTGAAACAGGAGTATCAAATGGAGTGCTTTCGTATACTGTTAATGCCTTATCTCCTAATTCTAAGTATTCATTCGTAGTCAGAGGTGGCAACGGCTGCATGCCTGGAGAGTGGGGAAATACAATGACAGCAACAACGAGTAACTCGTCATCAAAAGCAACATCGTATTACAAAAACTTTGTATCGAGAATTTTGTCTGTATTTCCTAGACGAGTAACTAATGCAGGCAGTGGAAATGGTGATCTGGAAGCAACGACAGTGTCTGTAAAAGAATGTCAGGATTATGTGGTGCAGCCAGGAGACAATCTGTGGACTATCGCCTCCCAAAACCTAGAATCAGGTACCAAATACTCAGATTTAATGCAGAAAAATAACCTAAGCTCTACGCTTCTTAACATAGGGCAAGTACTAAGGGTAGGATGTTAAAGTATGCCTCTTTAGATTAGCCAAATGTAACCAAGGCTTGAAAGCTTACTCAGCTGTGTCTAGTAGACGCTGTTAGAACCTATTTTATCAATACAAAACAACCATTCCAACCTGCTTTTCAGCCTAGTTTTTGATGAATTCCATCACTGCTGATTAAAAGCGACTTGGTTTATTACTTCCTTGAATCCTTCTTTATCAAGAACATTCCAAGTATGAAGATATTGCTCACAAGATAAATAATAGCAAGCATAGAATAATTGATTGGAACTCTAAAAAGTATCAAAACACTTACAAACAAGGTAAATATAAGCGCCACAATACTGTTAACCTGCAACTCTGATCCTCTACCAGGTATTTTATTAACTCCTATTAGCTTCGCAATTCCATAGCTATAAACATAGTCAAAAGGATGTAATGGTAATTTCATGCCAAAAAAAGCAATCAGAGCAGCAAATAGTAATATAAAAGGATTTTCCAGAAATATACTTATTAATACAATTGCTATGAAGAGCGGATAGCTAAAGCGAATGCCATATTGAACACTTTTCCTATCTGATACCAGTCTGCACGCAATCCACTGTTTCTGTAATCGACTGTTTATTTTACTCCAAAGGCTTTTTATATTCATAGTTATTGAATTTCACTGTTTATTCGAAGGAACCAATAGTGTCTTACCTCCGTACTTTTTCAAAAGATATGTTGCTACTATCCATGGCAGTATGCCATAAAGCATAGGTGCAATCTGATTGTTAGAGGACAATATGAGATATGACTGAAGTGTATTCATAAATCCATGAATGAATATGATGAGAAAGAGACTCTTTGTGTTGTTATAAAACCATGTAAGGACAATTGTCCAACCTGCAATACCAAGAGTTAACGCGAGTAGGATCATCACAATATATGGTATTTGTAAATTGCCTGACAGAAATGGCACCATCAGATTTACAGGTAAATGCCAAAGTCCCCATGCAATACCTAATATCCAGCTTGCTTTCTCAGCAGTATATTTTTTTTGAAGCTGTGGAAGCGCATATCCTCGCCAACCAACTTCCTCCGCAAGTCCTGTAAATATAGTCATATACAGGAAGAATGGAATAAATAGAGACAATGGAACAAGAAACTCATACTGAATTGACTGAAAGCCACTTAAGACAAAGCCTAGCAAAAGGCTTGCAAGTACAAGTCCAACTGGAATTGTTATTGCCAATAAATACCATTTACCAGGCAATCTAATCGCGAATAGTTGATCAAGTATTCCTCGCATGCCTTTATTGCCATAAAACCAGTAAGTAACAATGATTCCAGCAACCGTTGGCCCGAAAGAGAAGGAGAAAAGAAGCAAGTATGGAAGAAAGCCAGGCGGCAAACCGCCAATATTCACAAAATTTAGGAAATTGGATTCATTGGTAAGATTTATGTCGTTTGGAAATGCATATAAATATGCTGTGATTTGCGCAGTCCAAGTGATGGCAAAAGCAAGGAAGAAGAAAATAGGTAGCTGATACTTAGATAATTTCATTTGTTAATAATGAAAGTATATCAAAACCAGTTCAATTTCATCATTTCTGATTAAAACTACTTCTTGAATACCTTCATAACTGGTTTGATGGCAAATACTAGGCTCACGACTAGAAATAGCATCCAAGATGTGTTTGTGATCCATTCAGCGAGTCCTGGAAATGCAGAAACAGCAAATAAAGTGAAACACATAACCGAAAGCTTAGTGAATCCAATATCTATCATGTCAAATTTCTTAAAATTCATACTTTCACCTCCTTACTTATTCAATAGTATCTCAAATGACAGGATGAATTCCATCATTATGATTAAAACTATTAAGAAATGTGGTAAAAACACCAGCGAGGCGTGATGTAGCAAATTGATTTAAGGTGTCAGCGGAACAAGCCGAGGTGGTGTTTTCACCACGACCCAGCCCTATTTAATCTTCAAATTCCTTCACAGCTTGTCTGTATTTACAAAAGTCACAATCCTGTCCAGGCTCAGGTAAAACATCGCTCTGGAGGCACCTGATTGCGTCCAGGATCGTCTTTTCTACCCAATCTGTGTTACCAGTGTATGGAATGAGTTTGATCTCAAATTCAAGCATTCCATCAAATGCTTCTTTGTCAGTATTTCCATTACAGTAGACAAAATATCCAGTATCAGCCACTTTGAAGCCATTTTTCCTAAAAAGCCATTGATATATTTCCATTTGCCGCTTATATCCAATTTGCCAGTCAGCATCCAGTGATACTTCACCATCTTTAGATGTGGCCTTGTAGTCAACAATAATGTATTCACCTTCTGGTGAAATCCAAATATCATCCACGCCACCAGTAATGACAACATTCGTGCTGTCAATGTGAACTGTAATTCCACCTCTTAAAGAGTCACGCCATTCATCAATCTTATCGTGTGATAGCGGAACTGCATCAACACCATATTTATCGCACAGTGGATGTTTTGAGCCATTTACTCTATGAACATCAAATTCTTTCTTCAAGAGCTTATCAACTGCAGAATTGAGCGAAAATGGATAACCTGGCGGCTGTCCAACACCAAGACGCCTGTCCAAATAAAAACACCGTGGACAATTGATGAAGTTATCAATCTTTCCTCGACTCAAGCGGAATAACTCAGGTGAGTGAGGATCGTACAGGTTTCTTTTTCGATTTGGATTGTAGTATTGAGACATAATTTATTTCGGATTAAAAGCGCATTCATTACACTTAGTAAGTGCTTGGAATATTATCTGCATATCATTTTCAAATTCCTCTTGTGTAATCTTTGACGCAACTTCTTTAGCATATTCAACTTTTTTTCTGTCTGCTTGCAGTTGAGCGATCTCAGCAGCATTCTTCTTATATGCATCTGGATAATATTCTTCCAGAGTTGTAGTAGTTAATTCAAAAACATGATTATTGCTGAATAAATAAGGATAACCTTGCTTAAAAGCTTCAAATTTATGTTGCTGATCTCCATTTTGCTTGTCTATTAAAACAATAGCTCTTTCCTTATAAATTGGATTGTCTGATCCAGCTAATGGATTAAAGAGTTTGTGGACTGCGAGCAATGATGATTCTTGCTCATCCAAGTCACCTCCAGCAAATAAAACCTTAATTCCATCAAATTTGTCACGATAATAACGTTCAATAATGATTTTGATGAATTCGTATTCACATTTTCCTTCTACTATTAGAAAGTTCCTTGGCAATAATAGATCGGAAGGACTTCCACCAAGTAATTCGAAGATAATGTTTATCTTCTCAAGATCATCAACCTCATCTATATTTGTTACTCCATCAGTTTTTTCAACCTTGAAAATCTTCTGAAGTTCATTGTTATCAACAACCAAAACAGAGGAGTGAGTATTTACCAGTACTTGATCTGTTTGACATATGTCTAATAAGGCATTCTTTAGAGAACGTTGTGCAGTTGGATGAAGGTGCAATTCCGCTTCATCAATCATAAACAGAAAAGTTCCACCACCAATTTGCTTCTTACGATAGTCAGCAAATGCTTGGATAATTGAAAGCATTATTGCTCTTTGCATACCATCACCTTTTGCCTCAGCAGTTGTTTCAATTCCATCATTTATTGATGTATCAAAACTTTTTAATAAGTCAGTAAAATGAGGTGGATTAACACCAAACTTTACCTTAGTATCACCTGGAAATTGTTTCTGAAGATATACTTCAACTTGTCCGCCTAACTTATCAAGCTCTTTTCTAACTTCTGAGTCTGCATTGTCAAATAACTTTGTGAAGGTTTGCTTAAATTCAATGTAGTCTTGTGATGTTTCAATAATGGCAGTGAGAACGCCAGAAAGCATTGTTCCAATAGGATTTCTGTCTTTGTATTTTGAAACGTCATTTAATCTTATTGAAGTATTAACATATTCGAGCTTAGGTAAAAATTCATTGATGGCAGTGTCTAGTCCTTGAGGATTACCTTTATCTTCACCATTAACAAAGTATTTTCTTTTATGATCTGTACTTGATTTGATTACAGAGAATGAAGTAGAGCCATTCAAAATATTTCTAATTTTAGTTTTATTGGTATCAGAAGTAAGTTTTTCAATGTCTGTTTCTAGAACATCATCAAAAGTTATCTCAACTTGAATTTTATTGTCTGAATCTTTTCTACAATATTCTTCTTCATTTGATGACTTGGAATTGTAGAACCATTCAATTGCCTCAAAGAAATTTGTTTTGCCGTGATTGTTTTGTCCGATAAAGATGGAAAATTTGCTTGGATTAACCTCAACCCTTTCAATTGATCTATAGTTCTGAACAATAATTTTCGATATTTTCATTATTCGTAATAATAGGCAGATTTAGCATATTTTTAATTCAATACAACTTACACACCAGATTTTGTTCTATTATCTTGTTTGCAAAGCATTTGACAGTTGTCAGCAGTTGTTTTTCCACCTTCATGCCATGGAGTAATATGATCTGCTTCCATTTCTTCAATTTCAAATTTATTTTTGCAGAATGGACATACGCCATTTTGCCTCTCATATGCCTCTCGTCTCATTTTGTCAGTAAAAGCTCTAATAGATAGATATTTTTCAAGACGAGTCAAAACGTAAGGATAAATACCGCTCTTTTTTGTAACATCTTCATCCTGCATGAGTACTTTTATTTCAGCTTCCAGTTTTTCAGGATTTAGTTCATGATCCTTGAATTGATTGTATAGTTCACCCCAATTCACGCTTGCCATCTCTCTTCTGTAGTTTGAGAATGTTTTTCTCACCCAAGCGATTACTTCTTGAAAATAATTCCATAGCTCATCGGCATTTTCATCATGTTGATGACGTGCCATATAATCCTCAATTGCACCATTATTGATCCACGAAAGTACTGTTTCTAAATATTCCTGTCTTATTGGTGATCCAGAGAGTAACGCACCTCCGTCATTTGAAAGAAGATATGCTACGCAATTTGATTTACTGAATTTAAGTTTTGCGTCAGAAAGCCATGGCCCTGTATATACTGCATTTCTCAATTCTTGATCTGTTAATTTCTCACCAGCAATGTTAATGATCCTAAACCAATCAAGGCGTTCTTTGTCTGTACCTTCACAAAAGTAGATCATCAACTCATAATCTAAAATCTGGTTTTGTTCTTCTGGAGTTAAGTTATGAAACATTGCCAGCCTACCATTAAAGTCTATGGAAAAGTCTCCATTTACATATTGTGCAAGCGAGATTGTGCGTTGCTGTCCATCAAGGACTTCATATCCACCATCTTCACGCACTACCCAATACATGACATTAAGAGGAAAGCCATTCTTGACAGTATCTATCACTGCATCACGCTGAGCGTCTTTGTAAACGAATTCACGCTGATACTTAGGGCGAATATCAAGTTCGCCACCATATCCTACAACACCTTCTTCAGCATTGTCTTTGTATCCTTCAACCACTTCACGAACTTTTATTTTGTGTAATTCAATTTTCATATCATTTTTTCTTTATCAGCAATCGAGCATATGTAGGTTTTAATTTACCATCAAATTTAATTGCTGCACGTCTGTTTAAGTCGTTATACATTGGTGAGTCAGCCTTGGTATACATTTTTGTTCTATATTTGCTCTTAGGATTTCTATCAGTAATCCCTAATATTTCAAATTGTTCTGGATTATATTTGTCAAGAAATGTTACTGGCACACCCATAATGCCATTATAATCTAACGGAATTTCTAATACTTTTGATACTTCAATTGCGTCATAGTTGTCGTACTGTGGAAAGTCTTGCGGATTATATCTTTTATAAAGAGTAAGCATTTCGTGACGTTTGCTAATATCTAGATTTGTAAACCATCCTGTATTTCCCATTTTGGCATACTTTTTACCATCCTCACCGACATATATATTCTTTTGCTCATAATAATCTGGAACTAAGTAAGTTTTGTGTCCATTATTGTAACCTAGCCAAAGCCTATTGCCTTGGATTAACTTAAATATTTCTTGATAGCTTATTCCATTCAAATTTCCGATAATCAAAAACTTTTTTTCATACTCAATAAGTTGAGCAATATATTCTCGAAAGAGTGAGAATGGTGGATTAGTTACCACAATATCTGATTGCTTGAGTAAGTCTATACATTCTTCACTTCTAAAGTCTCCGCTTTCTTTAAGAGGAGTGGATACATTCGTGTCTTGTTTTAATAGCCATTCCACATCTGTTAAGTCGATAGCACCATCAGTATTCTTGTCTGGTACATTAGTAATCTCAATCTTGAATGGCTGTTTTCCTTTAGGTTTTAGTCCTTCCATGTCCAATAGAGAAAGTTGCTTTCCAGTGATTGGTGAGCCTGAAAAACTAGTAGTTATTAGTTTTTTAAGTCCTAGTGCGTTGAAATTGGAAGCGAAGTATTTGAAGAAGTTACTTTCGAAAGGATCATCACAGTTGCAGTAAACAACTTTGCCTTTGAATTGATCTTTATAGTGTCGAAGCTCTTTTTCAATATCTGTAAGTTGAGTATAAAACTCATCCTTTTTTGCTTTACTTGCTTTGTGTAAATTTGAATTTAATGATTTTGAACTCATATTTATTTATTGAATGAATAACTTTGCTTGATTAGATCAAATACTTTTTCTATATCCTCTTGTGTTTCAATTTTTACTTCGTAGTCTCCATTACCCCAGTGTCCAATAGGTTTTGGCTTTGTGAGATCACGTGCCATACCATGAGGATCATTCAGTTCACCACTTGGAACATTTAGAAAAATTTTGAGGCCGTATTGCTTTACAACAATATCAACAAAATTTGTTGTCAATTTATAGGCAATATATTTCGCTTTTGGCTCAACAATAATTGACTCATCAAGTGCAACAATTTTTTCATTTACCTCTTCAAATATTTCCTTTGCTTTCGAACTGATACCAGATAGATGATCCTCTAATTTGTAAGTGACTTTTTCTCCAATTGATTTCTCTTGTTTTTCTTTATTGAAAATTTTTGAGGTTGAGATACGTACTTTTTGTTGTGTTTCTGGCTCTACTAGTAGGAGATTGTTTTGATAAATTTTATATCTCAAAAGTTCAATGTTAATTGGAAGAAGTTCAACAGTATCCAGATCAAATTTGTTATAACTCTCAGCCACACAAATGACTCGTGGAGAATTCCAGTCAATCTCAATTTCTGGATTTACTTTATGTGCTAATACATCAAAATCTGCTTTATGATCTAGTAACCATCGAAGATATGAAAGGCCTTGGTTGATTACATTGTCATTATGGTTACGTTTATATTCAATAATGACTGGTGCACCATTATTATCAATTCCGAGAGAATCAATTCTCCCTCCAAAACTTGTAGAGTATTCAGTGGCAAGAAAAGTTATATTCAAAATCTCATTTAGATTCTCTTCGAATATCTTTTGTACATCTTTCTCCAGCCCAACTTTAATCGGTGCAATTTTCGATGCCTTATTATTAGTAATTGTAAATAATGCCATAATTTTCTTAATTCTCTTTGGTGCTTATTTTTTATTTCGTGACAAATAAGCCTCAATATCACTCTTGCGGTATCGTCTGTCACCAACACCTTTCCGAGTACCTACACGAACTGCTTTGAGAACACCTGTTCTGTCCCATCTCCTCAGAGTTTGAACGTTGACATTCAAAATCCTTGCTGCCTCTTGGATAGATATAAGCTCTTCAAGCTCTGCGTTCATATTAGTTGAGCTTAATTGTACTAAATTGAACATCAAAATACCAGAGATTAAACATTCCATCATTCCTGATTAAAAGTAGATAATTCACCTATTAGAAATAATGATTTCCTCTAATAACAGAGAGTCTTGAAAGAGTTCCTAGCCTTAAATGAAAAGAGTAAGAGCAAATGCTCACATGCTGCTTTTATATCTCTGCATAAATATTCTTTGGTACTCTACATAAGCTGAGATATTAACCAGCATAGGTGCAAATTTTAGAGGCATCTAACCAAATTGGTTATAATCCTTCCATGTAAAATGGCCACCCCCATCAAGTAAAATAAAGATGAGAATGAGAATTGCAGACAATAAAGATTTGCTGGACTTAAAGATAGACATCAAATGTACCAATGATATTGCATACATGGATGTTGCACTACTTGTTGATAAGCCAGAGTTTCTGAGACTGCTTCCTGAATACAGAAAGAAGCATGGAATAAATTCGTTAATGTCAGAATCGGAATTCATGAAGTGGACAATAAAACTGCTAGATGAAGATATTCAAACACTTGAAGACACAAAAGATTTTGAATGGAGAAGTACAAATAGGCCATTCTGGAAGTTTGAAGAAGATTCAGTAGAGCTATGCAAAAGATTCAAAAAGCCTGGATATTTCACTCAGATAATTCAGTTTGCTTTAGCGTGTGGTGTTGTTGGAGATTTCAGCTATCAACACACAAAGATTGAAGTAGAACCAACTGATCCACCCAAGCCTCCAGAATATACAGATTTACCTGAAGTAAAAATTGTCATAACTCCAATGACAACACTTAAAGATGTACAGGAAGTCTTTGAAAAGAATGTACCTGACATCTTTGAATCTCATATGAAGTTACTTAACTACTACTATCGAATGAAGAATAGGAAGGCTGGCAATTTCAGACGAGATCGTGAATGGTATTGGATGAATATTGAAGGCATAGGATATACAGATATTGCCTTATCCGCAACATCACCGGCCAATAGATTGGAATATGAGAAGAACCGCAATAGATATGCAATTCCAGAGTATGAAATGGTAAAACAAGCAGTCCGCAGATACAAAAATCTTCTCAAATAGTGGTGTACAAATAATCTCCAACTTTCTGTAGCTCTTTAAGTTCCATCATTTCTAACACAATGTAGACATGATGAGACTGAGCAAAAAAGCAATCGACGAATTCAAGGTAATTTACTTCCTAAAGTTTGGTATTCAGCTAAGTGATGAACAGGCCAATGAACTTGGTGTTGAGTTGTTGGAATTTTTCAAGTTGATCTATAAACCAATTCCAAAAAAATGAATATGAAACGCAAAAACTTTACTATGGTTCCAAACGAACTATTAGATGTGTCTCAGCTCTCAGTTCAAGCAAGATTCTTATACATTGTATTGCTCAAACATTGTTATCAAAAAGAGTCATGCTTTCCTGGACAAACAACACTTGCTGCAATTTTAGGATGCGGTGATAGAAACATTAGAATTCTATTAAAGCAACTAAAAAAGGAAGGATTGATTGAAATAAAAAGAGAAGGATGGAATCGAGTGAATACATATACAGTTCACAGGAATTTGAAGAGTACAAGAGATTTACCTTCAAAAGCAAAAAGTGGTTCAAGCATTAGGAATGGAAATTCCTCTCATTTAGGAACTAAAGTTCCACTCCATCCAGGAAATATACTTCCTACTAATAATACAAATGGAATAAAACGAAATGAAAAGATGAGTCAAGCGAAATATGAAGTATGGAGAAAGAAACTTATAAAGCAAATGAATTGGAAAGATAAACCATTACGAACAGAAAAGGCTGACTTTTAGCCTCAAATAGCGGTAAAATTTATATATAGGAGAATTTAGAAAATGAAACTAGTATACGCACAATATTCAAGAAAGTCATCAGAGTCAAAAGAGAAACAGGCGATGTCTATTAACGAGCAGAATGAGGAGTGTAAAAAAGCAGTTGATAGAGACAATTTGACAGTTACTCATATCTTCCAAGAGTCAAAATCTGCATATAAGCCAAACAATAGGCCAGAGTTCACAAAAATGATTGAACTCATTGAGGCTCGTAAGATAAATGCAATTCTTACTTGGAAGCCAGACAGACTGTGCCGCAATCCAATGGAAGGTGGACATCTTCTCCAGCTGTTACAAGATGGAAAGCTTCAAGAAATTCGAAGTACTGACGGTGAAAGATACACACAGGATTCAGATCACCTTATTCTGCAAATTCATTTTGGAATGGCAAACCAATACTCCAGGAATCTGAGTAAGAATGTGAAGCGTGGTAACCATTACATATTCCACAACCTTAAAAAATGGATCGGCCCTGCCAAGCCAGGATACTTCAACTACTATGATGAAGCCACCAAGGAAAAGAAAATAGGCGTGGATGAGGAAAGATTTCCATTACTGCAAAATGCAATGAGATTGATTATTGATGGAACTTATACTCCAATGGAAGCATTAGATGTTCTAAATAACAAATGGAAATTTAGATCAAGAGCAAGAGGAAGTAAAGGCGGTTTGCCAATGGCAAAATCTGGATGGTACAGAATCCTCACAGATAGTTACTATTATGGCCTCATGGTGCGATCTGAAGGAGAAGTATTTGGAACACATAAGCCAATGCTCACTGAAGATGAATTTGACACACTACAGGTGCGTTTAGGACGCAAAGGCAAGCCACGTATGGCACGACATGAATTCGCATATAAGCATGTTCTCAAATGTGGTGAATGTGACGGAAGTGTGACTGCTGAGGAAAAGATGCAAATAATCTGCTCAACTTGTAAGCAAAAGTTCCATAAAGGAAAACTGACAAATGCTTGTCCTAAATGTGGCACTTTAATTGAGGAAATGAAAAATCCAAAGTTGCTGCATTATGTGTTCTACCACTGCACAAAAAGAGTTACTAAGACTTGTTCTCAAGGTAGTGTGACACTGAAAAATCTTGAAGATAAGATCAAAACAGAGCTTAACAAATTTGAATTAACGGAAGAGTTCCGCGATTGGTGCATAGATCACTTAAATGAACTAAATGATAAAGAAGAAACAGACATTAGAAGTATTAAAGAAAACCTTGTAAAACAGATGGAAAACTGTGATAAAGCGCTTGCGCGGCTTACGAGACTTAGAATCTCAAGAGAAAACGTCACGAATGGTACTGAAATGCAGAAGTTCTACGATGATGAGGAAGAAAGACTACTAAAAGAGAGAAAAGATGTCATGAAGCAAATTGACTCAGTGGACAAGAAACAAGAGGAGTGGTATTTCCAGTCAAAAGAGACATTTAACTTCGCTTGCAGTGCCAAATATCAGTTTGAAACAGGTGACGTTAGAACCAAAACCTATATTTTGTCAAAACTTGGTTCGAACCTAACAATTCTAGATCGAAGCCTCCAAATCTCAGGAGATAGGCCATATTTTCTTATAGAGAAAGCAAAGAGAGAAATCGAGGACATTATATTTGCGTTAGAACCTACAGAAAAGGCCGTAATAACAAGCAATTTGATCGATTATCAGCCTATCAGTAGAATCATGCTGCCGAGCCTGGATTCGAACCAGAATAAACGGATCCAAAGTCCGTTGTCCTACCATTAGACGACTCGGCAAAAACGCACCCATATTTAGTGTGGGACCCGTAAATTATAGTAAAAACGCACCCCAGCTTCAAGGAAGACATCATTATTGGAATTATATGATGACGAAACGCATTCGAGATGGTATAGTGTTCGTATGTCTAGAATGTCCCCCGGAGAGCTAGATGAAAAGCTTATAGAAAAAAATATAGAAGATGACTTATGGTATAAAGACGCGGTTTTTTATGAGCTACATGTGAGAACATTTTTTGATAGCAATGGGGATGGAATAGGAGATTTTACAGGACTCACTCAAAAACTCGACTATCTCCAGAGCCTGGGAATAGACTGCATCTGGCTTCTCCCATTTTTCCCCTCACCTCTTAAAGACGACGGATACGACGTGTCTGATTTTTATAATATTCACCCTGACCTAGGAACACTTGATGACTTCAAAAAATTTACAGAGGAAGCACACAACAGAGGACTCCGCATTATCTCCGATATGGTATTTAACCACGTATCAAATGAACATAGCTGGTTCAAGGAAGCACGTACCGATAGAAATAGTCCAAAGAGAAATTGGTTTGTTTGGGCAGATGATGATAAAAAATATAAAGATATTCGGATCATTTTCACCGACACTGAGACCTCTAACTGGACTTGGGATCCTGAAGCGAAACAATACTTCTGGCATAGATTTTTTAGCAATCAACCAGATCTTAATTATGACAACCCAGAGGTGCGCGAGGAAATGAAAAAGATTATTAGCTTCTGGATGGACCTTGGACTTGATGGAATGAGATGTGATGCTGTGCCGTATTTATTTGAGCGAGAAGGGACATCTGGAGAAAATCTTCCTGAAACGCACGAGTTTTTCAAAGACGTTAGACGCATGATGGATGAAAAATACCCTGGAAAAATTCTTCTTGCTGAAGCAAACCAGATCCCCTCCGAAACAATCCCATACTTTGGTGATAACGAAAACCCGGAGTTCCACATGGCATTTAATTTCCCGCTTATGCCACGGATCTATCTTTCCCTTGCAAAAAAGGACAAAACTGCAATTGAAGACATTCTGGAGCAGACCAGAGACCTTCCGAAAAATTCCCAATGGGCAACTTTCTTAAGAAATCATGACGAGCTAACTCTTGAAATGGTAACAGATGAAGAGCGAGACTTCATGTATATGGAATACGCAAAACACCCGAAAATGAAAATAAATGTAGGAATTAGACGAAGACTTGCGCCACTCGTAGACAATGACCAACTTACCATGGAGCTCCTCACAGGAATGCTCCTTACACTTCCCGGAAGTCCAGTAATGTACTACGGAGATGAGCTGGGAATGGGGGATAACGTATTTCTCGGAGATAGAAATGGTGTGAGAACACCTATGCAATGGAGTTCCGATCTCAATGCTGGATTTTCTATAGCAGACCCTGAACACTGCTATCTACCACCCATCACAAACCCAGCATATCATTATGAAACACTCAATGTACGAACAGAGGAGAAAATGCCATATTCTTTCCTCAATTGGGTAAAGATTCGACTAAAAGTAAGGCGCAAGACGAAGGCATTTGGAAGAGGAACGTTCCAAGCTCTTGAAACCGGAAATAAAGCAATCTTTGCGTTCATTCGAGAATATAAAGATGACACAATTCTCTGTGTCTATAATTTATCTCGACGCGCGCAATACTGTGAAATAGATCTATCGGAATATAAAGGATTAAATCTCTTTGAGATGAATGGAGAAATCGTATTTCCGACAGTTACAGACGAAAAATACTTCCTTACTCTTACTGGTCATAGATTTTTCTGGTTCCATATTTCTGAAGAAAAAATTATTAGCGAATTTTAGAGATTTTTAAGCATCTCAATTGCGGGAGTATAGTTATTTTTATACCGCACTGCATTCTCAAACTCACCTCGAGCAAGGGCCGTATCTCCCTGATCTAAATACATTTGACCGCGAATGTAATAAAGCTCTGAAAACGCACGATTTTGATTATTGAGAATTGCATCAGTAATCTGAAACACCTTCTCATATCGCCTCAATTCATAATAACTCTTTATCGGCTCAATTTGATACCAGAGGGTCCGGAAAGAAATCCTATCTTCTACTTTTTCAAATTCTTCGATAGATTTCTCGTATTCCTCAAGATAATAATGAACCCGAGATTTTGCAAAAATCAAATGCCAATTATCTGAATTTTCTTGAATTTCAGCTTCAATACGAGAAAGCGCATTCTCCCACGCAGCCCTCTCACTAAGCTCTTCACCAAGAATTTTCTCAACGATTTCCTTTTTTTCTTCTGGAACGATAAGTAGATATTCATAATTAAACGGCTGCCACAATGTAATAAATTCCCCATAAGAATACCGTAAATCTTTTCCCTGAAGTGAATCGTCCTGAATAATCTCATGGGCATTTCTATCATATCCCCGAATTATTCGGTAATGTCCAATATCCTCATGAGGCTCTAACCGAGTACGTGTCACTACGGGAATTTCTTGAGAAATGAATTTTTCTATCTTTTCTAGAGTACCATTTGGCCTAAGATAGGCATGCAATCCATACACCTCTGCTTGACGTGCAACCTCTTCTAACGTTACAGATTTATCATCATTATCTCCTTTCGCCACCTGATATGGCCTCAAAATATTCCCTAATTCGTGCTGAGAAATATTCACATCCCAATAAGAAAGCGCCATAGAAAGAGTCGCTGGACCACAATTGTTAAACGTTTGAAAAGTATGATGTCTCATGGGAATGATAAAACGCTCGGGTATTTGTATCTCAACATCAGATGGCGTAGGGGAGGAGAGAACATCTTCTCTAAAAGATTTTTTTTCATTTTGAACTTTATCAACGTTATTTAATTTTTCAGAAAAATAAATAATTCCACCTGCAAATAAAAACACTCCAAGCAAACCGATACCAATAATTTTTTTATTAAGAAATTTCATAGGAAAAATATAATAAGATCAATCAAGGGGGTATCTACTCTCTTGTATAAAGCCCAATAAGCATTGCCTCTTCGACTACATGAGGTTTTATTGCTTCTTCTATCTCCAGGATCGTCATATCTTCTTCAAACTCAGGCTCTCCATCAAGCGCATAAAGCTTAAATCTATACCTATGAATACCTCGTGGCGGACACGGACCGCCCCAATGAGTACTTCCGAAGTCATTCATCACTAAGATACTCTCCTCAGGCACAGAATCCTCATGTATCCCATCTGCATCAGGAGAAATATTCAGAACTATCCAGTGAGTCCAGGTTTTTCCTGGAGCATCAGGATCATCCACAATAAGCGCAAGAGACTTAATATCCTCTGGAACATCCTCAAACATAAGTGTTGGATTAACATCCTCCCCATCACACGTATATTCTGCAGGTATCATTTCGTTATGACCAAATGCTGGGCTTGTTATTCTCATAATCTATTTATACAGTATTTCAAAAACTTTTCAAAAAGCCTTAAAAGTTACATTGTAATGATATTTATTTATTTGTCAAGTCTTATAGGATATAATTGTTTTCTCATAATTTTTTGCTACAATATGAAAGTAAGTCGGGCTTGTGGTGAAATTGGTATACACGCAGTCTTGAGGTGGCTGTGCCGTAAGGTGTGGAGGTTCGAGTCCTCTCAAGCCCACCGCAAAACTGGCAAGACCTTTATGCTTAGTTCGATTAGATTCGAACACACTTGTCAGCTTGCTACCTCATCCCATTAAACGGGGTGACTCTGAAAAATGCGTAAGTATTTTTGAATAAAGGAGGAATGATGAAAATGGCGCAATTTATGATGTATCATAAATGAACCGTACGAAATCCATTCCCGAAATTCGGACGATTAGCTCAGCTGGCTAGAGCACCTCGTTTACACCGAGGGTGTCGGGGGTTCAAATCCCTCATCGTCCACTAATCGATTTAGATTATTTATCTCTGACTAAACCCTTAACATCAGAGATGGTGGGAATTTCCGGAATAAATATTCTCCTTTATTTTTTTGGCACTTGTGCTTCTCAGTTATATTAAGGAGCGAAAACTTGCCCCCAAGCTTATAGAGGAATAGATTTTTTACAAAAACTCAATAACTAATACTAGTAAACACTACAAGAATAAAACCTATCTAGTGGTGTGTCTTAATACAATCCTATAACTTTTTATTATAACCACAAAGCTACCGCTTTTATACTAAAAATAGAGGATGATCAATGAATTTGGAGTACAGAAACAAATACTTCTGATTTCGGAGCGGGAAAAGGGGTTCGAACCCTCGACCTTCTCGTTGGCAACGAGACGCTCTACCACTGAGCTATTCCCGCGCGTCCTCATGGACCTCGCTTGGCGGTTTTAAATAAATTTAAAATCTTTACCCTTCGTCACTATTCCTTATTTCGAAAATTAAAATTCTCGACTTCTCAAAAATGCAAAACATTTCTGTAATCCCGCACAGCGGGATTAAGGGGCGAAATTTCAGACCGGATACTGAAGCTCTGATTTCATCAGAGCGAAAAATAGAGGTCTTGAAATTTCGCTGTGCCGAGACCAGGAATCGAACCCGGATAACGTGTTCTTCAGACACGCGCCTTGACCAACTTGGCAATCTCGGCAAAAGACTAGAGTAGTATAGAGAATTTTAAGCTAAATCTCAAGATTAAGAAAGCTTTCGTGCTTTCTTATAATGAAACCCAAAAAGCAATAACCCAACGACAATAAATGTAATTGAGCTTGAAACATCGGTCACTTCTTTAAGATCTCGTTCCCGCTTAAGCTCTTCCATGCACTGTTCACGAGGCTGTGGATAATTACATCGCCCAGATTCGTATGGAAGATAGTACTCATCTAAAAATACCTGCTTTACCGTAAAGTCTGATAATTTAAAAACGCCAACTATGAGAAGAATTACGCCAATTGCAGAAAAGAGGTAGAAGTAAGCGGTTCGAATTGAATGACTAAATTCCTTCGCCATACACTTATCATAATAAACTTTTAGTATGCTCGCAAGATTTAAAACTCAAATATACAGGTAGAAATCCCCCATAATCTTTAAGTTATAAAAAATCCAGCCAAATAATCTGTCAAAAAGCTTAGGCTTTAGTGTACCGAAGAGAGGACTCGAACCTCCACATCCGCAAAGGATACAGCGTTCTGAACACTGCGCGTCTACCATTTCGCCACTCCGGCTTACCCTCAAATTGTATCAATATTCATACCTCAAAACAATTGTTTAATATTGTAAACTATTAGTATGTAACAGTTTTTAGTAGTCTTACACCTTGACTTTAAATCGTGAAAATGACAGATTAAAGTATGGGTAAGAGAATTGCTTTTATAGCAGGGTACTTCATAAGCTCATTCTTGGTTTTTATAATCCTCACTGCAGCGCTTCTAACGACACTATTTAGCTCTAACAGCCTCCATAAAACAATTATTTATGCTGAAAAACCGAAATACCAAGCACTCCCAGAAGAGACACGTGAGATAAATGGAATGATCACTACATCAGATAGTAGAATCACCGCACTTGAAGAATTTTTTGCACGCTATGATTCTCCCCTCAAACCATATGCCGAGCTGATAGTTACAGAAGCTGATAAGCATGGGTTAGATTACAGACTCGTACCAGCTATTGCTATGAAGGAAAGTACTTTATGCCATAAAATCCCCAAGCACTCACATAATTGTTGGGGGTATGGAATTTACGGAGGAAAGACTACCTATTTCACTGATTACCCAGAGGCAATAACTACAGTCTCAAAAGGACTCGGAGAACGATATGTAGGAATCGGACTTGTAAGTCCTGAGGAAATTATGAAAAAATACAACCCGGTAAGTAATGGATCCTGGGCAGAAACAGTTAATTTTGTAATGGGACAGATATCCACACATCTCTAATTAGCCTCAAAATTGGCACTACATCCCGTAGTTTTACCCCTTGACAAACCTATAGTCAACTGATACAATACGCAACAGGTCCTAAGGTAGCCCAAAACTACTTTAGGATTTTTTTATGGTCTGAATATAGTAAATCTATATTTAGACCCTTCTACTTTTTCCCCAATACAGTTTTTGGAATCCTCAAGTTTTTTCATGTACTGAGAAAGCTTGAACAGTTACAAAAACTTCCCGGAGACGGGACACTGTATGAAAAAAATTGTAATCATAGCAATTATTCTTTTTGCAGCAATTCTTATGCCGCAAAAGGTAAACGCACATCAACTACAACAGACTGCTTCGGCGCAGCTTGCAATTGGAAGCGAGATCGCTCCTCGTGATGATATCCGCGTTCAGGCACTTGAAAAGGTGTTCGAGCGATACAATTCACCACTAAAATCAGCTGCTCCAGCATATGTTGCACTTGCTGATAAAAATGGCGTGGACTGGAAACTTCTCCCTGCAATCTCTGGGCTTGAATCTGGATTTGGAAAACACCTAATGCCAAACTCCTATAATGCATATGGGTGGGGTGGAGGATATATTTACTTTGAATCTTGGGAACATGGTATTGATACGATTACCCAATCACTAAAATCTCGGTATTATGACCGTGGAGCAGATACTGTATGGACTATTGGGCCAATTTATGCTGAATCTCCTACGTGGGCAGTGCGAGTAAATTCTTTCATAAATTCTATTGAAAAAGAGTATATAGATATTCTTAAAAATGAAGTAGAAATTACTATCTAAGGTGGAAATCACTTACTTGTGCATAGTATAATTCCTACGATGCCCGGGTGGTGAAATGGTAGACGCGCTGGTTTTAGGAACCAGTACCGAAAGGTGTGAAGGTTCAAGTCCTTTCCCGGGCACAATAAGCTACATAAAATTTGTCTACTAAACCTCAAATTACAGCAATGACAAAAGGCATTATCTACATAATGACAACGGCTGTTTCGGGTCTGCTTAAAATTGGGCAGACAGGGACAAACAATTATCAGGAGCGAATGCGTTTTCTAGAATCAAACGGGTACTATAATGTTTCAGGGCTTAAGCGATTTTTTGCCATTGAAGTCGAAGATTACCAGGATAAAGAAAATCTATTACATGATGTATTCAGCAAACAACGCATCGGAGATAGTGAATTATTTGCATTAGATTACGAAGTAGCTAAGCAATTACTTCTATCTTTTGAAGGTAAGATTATTTATCCAAAAAACATAGATAAAGAAAAAGAATTTGACGAGGTTTCAGAAGCAAGAAAACAAGGAGCTTTGTTTAGTTTTTACCGAAAAGGATTGAAAAACGGAGACGTAATTACATTTATATCCGATAAAGACATAACTGCAAAAATAGTTGGTGAGCGAGAGGCTGAACATGGAGGGCAAGTTTGGAAGCTTTCACCGCTAACTTATAAAATTTTCGAGCAGAAAAATCAACTTAACACAAGCGGCGCATATCAAGGCGCAAACTATTTTGAATACAATGGGGTTAAACTTAAGAATCTTCCTGACATAACATAATGAACTATTTATGGATGTTGGGGAAATAAAGCTCCAACAATTCACAATGGAGAAATCATCTCAAGAGCATTTTTCAAGGAAGCCTTGAACTCAAGAAATAATTTGTTACAATATCCAAATGGCTGAAACAAAAAAAACTACTCCCAAAAAAACTCAAAAAGCTCAGGCTGAAGAACCAAAAAAGGAGCTTATTCGTAAAAAGGACGGCACAATAGAACTTAATATCACAGTCTCAAAAGATCTCGTGAAAAAAGAGTATGAAAAACGAGAAGATGAGTTCATAAAACGAGTGACTGTTCCAGGATTTCGAAAGGGAATGGCACCAAAAGAAGTTGCGAAAAAAAACGTTTCCCAAGAAGCACTCAAAGAAGAGGTTCTGAAAGAACTTGTAACGAATGCATATAAAGAAGCGGTAGAAAAGCACAAATTGCAACCAATCATAACTCCACAGATTCATATTGAGGCATATGAGTTCAATCATGATCTACGATTTAGCGCAGAAGTCGCCGAAGAGCCAAAGGTCGAACTTAGAGAGTACAAAAAGGCAATCCAAGACCTCAATGCAAAAGGAAAAATCGTTACTGAGAAAGACAAGGAGCCTCAAAAGCCATCTATTGATGCTGTTATTACTGCAGGACTCTCTCAAGCAAAAATCACAATACCCAATGTTATTATTGAGCGTGAAGTATCACGACTTTTATCACAAATGATTGATGAAATAAAAATGCTCGGAATGACACTTGAACAATATTTAGAAAGCAAAAAAATCACCGGAGAAGATATGCGCAAGGAGTACAGAAACCGCGCAGAGCGAGATATTAAACTTGAATTCTTCCTGAGAAAAGTTGCTGAAGTAGAAAAAATCACAGTAAATGAAGAAGATATCGCGAATGCAATAGGAAAAATTGGAGACAAAGAACAACAACAAGAAATTATGCAAAATCCGTATCTCGTCGCAAGTATTATAAGACAGCAAAAAACTATTGATTTCCTCACTCAAATTTGAAAAAAAGAGCCTAATATTCTATAATAAGGGCCATGAAATCTGATAACACTATCATTGGCGCAAGTCTTGCAGAAGCTGGTGCAAATCTAACCTCAGGGCTGAGAAAAATATTTGATGATACTCACAAAACCGCAGTAAGCCAACTAAAAGAAAGCACAATAGATGCTGAACATCAAGTCTTTGGAATAGAAGGAAGTCTAACAGAAGGAAATGAAGTAGAGCTTGGAGGGGAAAAACCTAAACAAGAACAAGAGAAAAAATCTCCAAGCGCTGAGCATCGGGCGTACTTTCAAGAAATTCTTGCAGCCCCAAGCAAGCAAAACCATGAAGAGCAACAGCAACTTAGCATGCAGATTGAAGAAATCCGAATAGAGATCAAAAAACTCAAAGACGCCTCTGCAGAAATGGAAATGGTGTTTACAGAAATTAACACTCAACAAACTCCTGAAAAGCCAGGAAAATATCATCTCAATTTCTATGAATGGGTATTTTTAACTATTAGAAACACTCGAGAAAAAATGGAAGAAGTAAATACGCTCGGCGCTATGGTAAACAATAGGAAACAAGAAAAACAATATATGGCTATGAGCAAAAAACATGGCACCAGTTTTACATTAAATAATGAACGGGCTATTGCGCGACAATCGGGGTAAATAAATCTGATAAACGCGGATAAAAAAACTTACTAAAAGACGAGTATCGCGATTTTTGAAACCTAAAATTAAAGTTATTTATACTTATGGAACGAGGAAACTATCATAACGAAAAAATTGAAGACTTCAGAAGAATAGAAAGCGCACGCGACGTTTTAAGTGATTGGATTCAAGACTATCCTCATGAGCCTACTCCAGGACTGGTAGAAGAAGTTAGAAATGAACTTGATAGCTGGCTCCAATATGCTCCAAAAGAACTTGCACCTGGCATTGAAGACAATCTATGACTCTCGATAATTCTGCTTACACCGTGCCCCATCTCTATACGGACACTCTTCCATAAGGACACGCGCCTTCTGAAGAACTGAGTCAATCGCCTGAGGAGTAGTATGGAGCTCTGGCGCAAAACCGGAGCGAACTACTTTTTCTCTCATATCTTCATTTTCACATTCTGGATTATTCCACGCACCAAATGCAATACTTACTCCTTCATAGAGTTCCCCTGAACGGGTAGTCAAATCCTTTTCGCGGATCCTTTCTCCATTGCTATTTTTTAAATGAGAATTCGAGTAGGCATAAATATCCAAGGAACAAGCGGGATTATTCGGATTTACAATCCGCATATCTGGCTCTATGTATTCTCTTTCTTTCATGGCTTTAGAATGAAGGGGATAGAAAGATATGAAAGGCTGCGCATAAAAAGCGTGCAAAGTGCTTATGATGCACTACCTAAAATCTTCCTATCCCCTAAGGGACGTATCTTGTGATGAAAACGCTTTCGCGTTAGTAATGATGAGAGTATTGCGGAAGCTCGCGCGCCCTCTGGCGGCATTGATACGCTTCTGGTCCATTGTAGCGCTTCCGCGCTGCATGGGTTTCTACAACCTCAAATTCGAGGCTTCCTACTTTGCTTCTCGGCAGCTTCCCCCTGCAATGGAGATTATTCCACTCATGAAAATAGGACATTCGACTAATAGGATGTCTCGGCCCAATCTTCACCGCAAGGGTGAAGCCTACAGGCATCTTATATTCAGGCCGGATCACCAGTCGAACATGGCAGAGATAAGGATCATTTACATCCTTTACCACCTGCACTCCCTCAAACTCAAGGAACTCATCAAGAGTAAAGTCTACTTTCCGATTCGAAGAAAGATCATATAAAAGATTCTTCCTGTTGAGGTTGAAAGCGACTTTCTCCAAATCGATTTCTGTCTGAGCGGTGACTAATGACATTCCAATCTCCTCTCGCGCTATATGCGCAAACTCGGTCGCTACTGAATAAATCAGCCCAACAACATAAGACTTTATCGCCCTTTCTTACGGAAAGAGCGTAGTGGATCTGAAAGAACTATAGATTCGAACTGGAGCTCGCCCTGATTCCTACCAATTACTTTCGCAGAAAAACATCGCGAATCACGGTAGTATTTCATATCAGTAAAGTGTACGTCGCCTCTTGCTCTCACAGAGAGTGTTTCACCTTCCATCAACGTTTCCATTCCCGGAAGATACACGCGTACATGACAATCTCGCCCATTACTGTTTTGCCGAAGAATTACGCGATAACTATTTTTCCACTGAATAAAACCTTTTCTTTGAGAAAAATCATATACAATACTTGGCTCATTCAGTAAGACAACAAGGCTTTCGAGATCAACTGCTTTTATACCCATTGCTTGCATTGTGGACATAACTCCTCCAATTTGGCTCTCTCGTATCGAATATTGCCTACTACCGATTCTCACCGGCCCATCAGTGTGACTTTTTTGTGCTTTCGTTCCCCCAGCGCAAGACTTTTTTATGTCCCACGCGGGGAGAACAAAGCATCATCACAAGATATGTCAAAGTGCTTATAGGATTTTATCCCATAAAAAAACTCCCTTCTGTAAGGGAGTTCCGATAAAAAAATTATTCCACACGGAAAACTCCCTAGTGCGTAATCACTAGGGCGCGTCCGAACATGTATGAACAATTTTTTCTCATTAAGATTATTGTAACAAAAAAATCTCTCGTGTCAACAAAAGCAATTGCTTAATACTGAAAAAATAAGACATGATATCTAAAAATAGTAAAGATTGTCGGATAAATTTCGATCTGTTAAAATACCAGAGATTCGTATTCTGTAGATTACTTGCACTCTGATTATTGAATATTTAATATTCAAAGAAAAAAGGTGATAAATAATGAATTCTATCGAGCTACAGTAAACAGACACATAAAATCAATTCTGATGCTGGACTTATAGCTCAGTTGGTTAGAGCGTTGCATTGACATTGCAAAGGCCAGAGGTTCGAATCCTCTTAAGTCCACACACTATAACAGTCTATGAATAATTGCTATACTAAGTAAGTGACACGAGAAAGCGCATACCAAACCCTCACTGTCTACACCCAATCTCAGAGTCTTATTCGTCATCATTTGGCCGTAGAAGCAGCAATGCGTGCGCTTGCAGTCTCCTTTTCGCAGCAAACCAATATTCCGCAAAATGAAGAAGAGTGGGGGATTACCGGACTCCTCCACGACGCAGACTATGAATTAACCAGAAAGAATCCAGAAAAACACACGTTATATCTGGAAGAAAAAATGAAAGACCAAATTCCTCCGCACATTATGCATGCAATCAAAGCACATAATTATGCTTACACAAAAATAGAGCCAAAAACTCCCATGGACTGGGCACTATATACTTGTGATGAATTAACGGGATTTATCGTATATTGCGCACTCAAGCTTTCCGACAAGAAACTTACAGATCTCAATGCGGATATCGTTTTCCAGAAACTGCAAGATGCATCTTTTGCAGAAAATGTTCCCCGAGCACAAATTTATCAATGCGAAAAATCACTCGGCATTCCTATTAAAAATTTCATCCAAATAGTGCTTTCATCCATGCAAGCTATTGATAGCAAGCTTGGACTTTCGGTACAATGAAGCTATGCAGAAAGTAGACGAAGCATCCCATAAATCACTGAAGAAAATTCTTAGAGATAATTTTATTGGAGGAATCGCCTGGGGACTAGGGGTAACTGTCGGAGTAAGCATAATTCTTGCCATAGGTTCTTTTCTCATCGCACGAATTGACTATGTTCCCATTATCGGAAGTTTTATAGTCGATATCGTAAATTTCGTTCAGAATAATAATCCCAACCTGTGATACAATAACACCCTCAAATGAATTCAAGTAATTTAAAGGATCATAAGCAAATTGGCCAAGAACAAGAGCTATTTTTTACAGACGCCCTTGCTCCTGGTTCTCCGTTCTGGCTACCAAATGGCATGATTATTTTCAAAGAACTCGAGAAATATATTAGAGAACTTACAGCAGAAAATGGCTATCAGGAGACGTCAACTCCCATCATGATTAAAAGTGAGATATTCAAACAATCCGGACATTGGAATAAATTCGGAGATCACAACATGTACAACTTGGAGATAAAAGAGGATGAAAACGATCCAAATCCTCAGACGTATACTCTTAAACCTATGAATTGCCCAGAATCAACCGTGATCTACAGGTTCAGACCACGAAGTTATCGAGAGCTTCCATTACGGCTTTCTGAGATCGGAAGGCTTCATAGACGAGAAAAGTCTGGTGAAGTAAATGGACTTCTCAGAGTTCGCCAAATAACCATGGATGATGCGCATATTTATGCAACAGAAGACCAGATACAGGATGAAATCTCAAAAATCCTAAAAACTATGATTGGATTCTATGATAGTTTCGGTTTTCAGTATGAGTTTCGACTTGCTACGCGCCCTGAAAAATTTGCCGGAACGGAGGAAAACTGGAACAGAGCAGAAAAAGATCTCGAACAAGCACTAAAAGATAACACTCTTTCTTACACCCTCAAAGAGCAAGATGGCGCATTCTACGGTCCGAAGATAGATGTGCATATTAAAGATTCGTTAGGACGTGAATGGCAGCTTGCAACAGTACAACTCGACTTCCATCAACCAGCAGCATTTGATCTCAAATATATTGACAATGATGGACAGGAAAAACGACCTGTTATGATTCATCGCGCAATTTTTGGATCATTTGAACGATTCATTGGAATTCTTGCTGAACACTTCCAAGGAGCATTTCCACTCTTTTTATCACCTGTTCAGGCAGTTGTAATTCCTATTAGTGAGAAGAATAATGAGTATGCAAAAAAAATCACAAACGAGCTCAAAAATAACGGAATTCGGGTAAAATTTGACGACAGGAATGACACAATGCAGGGGAAAATCCGTGACGCTACTTTACAAAAAGCACCTATAATTTGTATAATAGGCGGTCAGGAAGAAGAAACGGCGCGAAAACAAGAAAAACTCATTGTGACAGTACGACATAGAAACGGTGAACAAGAAAAGGGAATTGCGCTAAAATCTCTTATCGAGAAAGTAAAAAAAGACATTGAGAAGAAAAACTAATAAACGAAACAATCTGCCCTTTTATCGGAAAAACGAACAGATTAGGGCACGCGAGGTACGACTTATCGATAGCGAAGATAAGCAGATTGGAGTGATGGCCATTTTAGAAGCACTAGAAATGGCACGGGAAAAAGAACTTGATTTGGTTGAGATTGCACCACAAGCAAAACCGCCAGTGGTAAAGATCATCGACTTTAGCAAATTCCTGTATCATTTAAATAAGAAAAAAAAGGAGGAGAAGAAAAATACCAAAACTTCTCAGACTAAACAAATCAGGTTTGGACCGTTTATCGGAGAACATGATTTAGCAATAAAACTGAAAAAAGCTCGTGAGTTTTTAGCAGAAGGGGACAAGGTAAAATTTGCAGTGCGATTTGCTGGTCGCCAGATAACAAAAAAGGAGCTTGGAGAACGGGTTTTGAATAAAGTCTTAGATAGTCTGGAAGACGTTGCGAAACAAGAACGTGAAATGCGTATGGAAGGTCGACAATTAGTTGTTATAATAACAAAAAAATAAAATGGCAAAAAATAAAATAAAAATTAAAAAATCAGTACGAAATAGATTTAAGGTGACTAAAAAGGGCAAAGTTCTTCGAGGAAGTCAGAATCTCTCTCATTTGCGCTCAAAACATAGCAAGAGAACTCTAAGACGTATGAAAGAACAGAAAACACTTGACGGAAAATTTGGTAAAAAAGTGAAGCAAATGCTAGCACTTGCATAAAAAATTATGGCACGAGTAAAACGAGGGACAGTGTCCCGACAAAAACATAAAAAGGTTCTAGGCCTTGCAAAAGGATACAGAGGAACACGCAGTAAACTTATCAAGACTGCACAAGAAGCAGTACTGCATGCAAATCAATATTCATTTCATGGCAGAAAAAGGCGAAAACGTGATATGAGACGCCTCTGGATAACTCGGATCACTGGTGCGGTCCAGGAACAAGGACATTCATACAGCACGTTTATTAACATGCTCAGAAAGAAAAATATTGAACTTGATAGAAAAACTATGGCAGGAATTATTGTGAATGATCCACAAACATTCACCACCATTGTGAAGCAGGCTTTTGAAAGCAAATAGTTGCAAAATGACGTCTGCGTAAACCTCCCTAAGGGAGGTTTTTTTATAGAAAAATGAGAAACATACAGGTTGCACTTGCTGTAATTATAGAAAACGATAAAATTCTTCTAACGCAACGCTTTGACCCGAGCAACCCTACAATGCATATGAAGTGGCAACTCCCCGGAGGTGGAGTAGAGAAGGATGAGACAATCGCTAACGCGTGTATTCGCGAAGCACGAGAAGAGACAGGTCTCACTATTCAGCTTGCCACAAATAAATTCCAGAAAATATCCAAACAATACTCAACTGACATATACCACCTCCACGGCTTTTTGGCACGTCCTATTTCTGATACAATTGACGTATCGAAGGATGAAGAGACAAATGACGCAAAATGGCTTACAAGAGAAGAGGTTGAAAAGCTAGAATGCGTTGACGAGACAAAAGAAATGATTGATCTCTCCATAAAATACTATGCAAGCAGAACTGATAAACATAAAGAATGAAGCGATGTCCCTCATAGTAGGGGTTGAAACACTCGAAGAGTTAAATCAAATCTATATAGATTTTCTTGGACGACAGGGAAAACTCACCCGTGAGCTAAAAAATCTCAAAGATGTTCCAGAAGAAAACAGACCCGAATTAGGACGTCTCGCCAATGAAATAAAAACAACCCTTGAGACAATAATCTCTGATAAAGAGCAGAGTCTGAAAGATGGAAAACACACTGCGCGCGCAGAAAAACTAGATATCACAAGACCGGGGATAAAGCCCACAATAGGATCTCTTCACCTCGTAACACAAGCCATCCAAGAAATTACAAAAATATTTGAAAATATCGGATTCTCACGAGTACGACACCCAGAAATAGAATGGGACTGGTATGCATTTGAAGCCCTCAACTTCCCTGATGATCATCCGGCAAGAGACGAATGGGAAACATTCTTTATTGATGACGACCGTCATAGAAAATTCGGTCCAATGATTCTGACTCCTCACACATCATCCGGACAAGTTCGAGAAATGGAAAAGGGGAATCTTCCAATTCATATGCTGAATCTGGCGAAATGCTACCGCCGCCAAAGCGATATCTCACACACAGAAATGTTTCATCAGTTTGAAGGCTTAGTAGTAGATAAAAATATCACCATCGGACATCTGAAAGGGGTCCTCGATTATTTCGCAAAATCATATTTCGGAGAAAATCGCACTACACGAATCAGGCCATATCAGTTTCAATTTACCGAGCCGTCATTTGAAGTCGATATCAGTTGTGGAATGTGTGATGGTGTAGGATGCAAGCTTTGTAAAGAAGGCTGGCTTGAGCTGGGTGGAGCTGGCATGGTACATCCAAATGTATTAAAGGCAGGAAAAATAGATCCTGAAGAATATTCCGGATTCGCATTTGGCTGGGGAGTGGAGCGGGTTCTGATGATGAAAGAAGGACTAAAAATCCCCGACCTCAGACTGATTTACTCAAATAAAATAGAGTTTCTTAGGCAATTTTAATTATGAATATACAAATCTTGGATAGCTTTTTACGCGATCACATAACCACAAACGCTACACCCAAAGATATTTCCAAATATCTTTCTCTCGCAAGCGTCTCAGTAGAGCGTCTAGAAAAAATAGGAAATGATTTTCTTTATGATATAGAAGTTACAACAAACCGTGTAGATCTCATGTCTGCAGTAGGCCTTGCAAGAGAACTTTCAGCAATATTGCCCCAAAATGGCTTTACAGCACAATTCAAAGAATTGCCAACAAATATTAAAACTACAAAAAAAAGTACTCATCTCGATATTCGAATTGATGAAAAACTCACGAATAGAGTATCTGCCGTAATCATGGATGTCACAGTAAAAGACTCTCCGGATTTTATAAAAGATCGGCTTGAGAAAAGCGGTATTAGAGCTCTTAACAATCTCATCGATATCACGAACTACATCATGCGAGAAGTTGGACACCCCGCGCACGTATTTGACTATGACAGGATTGAAGACAAAAAAATTAGTATTCGTGAATCTGAAAAGAGTGAAATCATTAAAACACTTGATGAGCGAACTTATGTTCTCCCAGGAGGAGATATTGTGGCAATTGATGGATCAGGCGAAATCATAGATCTGCTCGGTATTATGGGACTTGAAAATAGCGTTGTAACAAATACCACAAAACGAATCGTACTATTCCTCAACAACAATAGTCCAAAAAAAATCCGCAAGACATCTCTTGCACTAGAACTTCGTTCTGAAGCTGCAATCCTAAATGAAAAAGGAGTAGACCCAGAGCTTATTCCACCTACTCTCAAACGAGGAATTGAACTCTATAGGAAATATGCAGACGGAAAAATTGTTGGAGATATTATAGATCTGTATCCAAACCCTATAAAGACAGCAAAGATACCTGTTCGAAAAGAGCGCATTAACCATATCATCGGAACCACAATTCCTGATAGATCTGTCAAAGAAATTCTTACCATGCTTTCATTTCAAATTGTCGGCAATAAAACTTCTTGGAATGTTACTCCACCAAGCTTCAGGGCCAACGATATCCAAATAGAAGAAGATGTCATAGAGGAAATTGCCAGAATCTATGGATATGACAAGATTCCCAATTCGCTTCCTCCGATAACAAATAAGCAAGCAAAAAATATAGAAGAGGGCATATTTTATTGGGAAAACAGAGTAAAAAATGCGATGAAATACTGGGGATTTCATGAAGTCTATACATACTCTATGGTTTCTGAAGAATTATTCGAAGGACCACTTGAATCAGCAGTTAAAATCTCAAATCCCCTATCAGAAGATCATATATATATGAGGACCACTCTCGTACCAAGCCTTTTAGAAGTTATAAGAAAAAATCCCCAAGATACGCTGAGTATTTTTGAGATTGCAAACATCTATAAAAAGAGGGCTGACACGCTTCCCGATGAGAATCCTCATTTTAGCGGAGTAATAAAAAAAAGTAGTGATACACTGTTTTTTGATTTAAAAGGGATTCTTGCGGCATTACTTGAGGATATTGGCATTTTTTCATACGACTTCCGAACACGCCAGCAAGGTGGTGCAGGCGCAGATATTTTTATCGAGAATAAACGAATTGGAGATATCGAACTTCTGGAGGAAGACGTCGTAAATTTTGAATTAGATTTTCTTGAACTAATACAGCATGCAACAAATAAAAAGGTATTTATCCCGATTCCGGAATATCCACCAATAATTGAAGATATTCGAATTGAAATAAAAAATAATAGTTCATACAAAAAAATTGTAGATACCATCCTTTCTATCAATAAACTCATTATAAAAACAGAACTTATTGACGAATATGAGAATAAAAAAACATTCCGCATAACTTATCAGGATAGAACGAAAAACCTTTCAAATGAAGATGTAGCACCAATCCGAAAAGAGCTAGAAAAAACCCTCAAGGAAAAACTGAAAGCAAAGATAGGATAAGTTACCTTTCTATAAAAATTTCTTATGCAGAAAGCAGAGATTCATCAATCCTTATAATCAGATTTTTCCGTGGGGGGATAGTATTGTGGCTGATCTGCTGCATAGGTATTTTTCACCCATTCATCAATCGCTTCCTGCCAACGATTCTGGCCATCCTGAGATACTGGATCGTCTTCCTCAAATACTACAAACTCACCGGTGTCATAATCATTTTCTTCTACTTCGTGATCAGATGCTAGCTTTCCGTCATCATGCTTTGAAAGCTTAAGCGTTTTATAGATCGGAGATTTAGAGGATGGCTCTGTTCCTTTTATAAAATATTCTACGCGCGTCGGCTGTCCATCTACTGGCTTTCCACCAGAAAATGCATCAATCTCGACTGCTTTCACGTCATCGGGTTGTTTAAATTCTTCGTTAGAAGTACCGTCTAAGGCCCCTCGCATCACCTTATTCCAGATGGGAGTTGCACCCGTAATACCTGATGCAATCCGTGGATCGAGCGGGGTCGCATCGTTATTCCCCACCCAAACGCCTACAGTATATGAGGGAGTATAGCCGATCGTCCAGTTATCTTTCTTCTCATCAGTCGTTCCTGTTTTAACCGCCACAGTTCTACCGGGAATATTGAGATACGAATTCGCTCCGAATGCAGCAGTGCGAGCATTATTATCAAGTAATATATGGGATATCAAAAATGAAGTTTCTTCAGAAAAAACCCGCTTTGGGCTCGGCCTATCGTACGCATAGAGCGTTTTTCCGTTTCTATCCTCAACCTTCTCTATCGCATGAGGATCTATTTGCTTACCGCCTCGTGCAAAAACTGAAAACGCAGATGTCACATCCAGAAGCGTTGCCTCTCGTCCTCCTAAAACTAGAGATAATCCTACATTTGATAGATTGTTTTGAGTTGGTTCCCAATTACCAATTCCCATTTCATATCCTTTCTCCAGAACTGGTTCAATCCCCACGCGAGCAAGCATTTTTACTGCCGGTACATTAAGAGAATTTCCCAATGCAAACCGTAATTGTACAGGTCCCCGATATTCTCCATCATAATTTACCGGACGATAATCTGGGTCTCCATTCGTACCCGATGTAAAATTCGTCCTTACATCCATAACAAGCGTTGCTGGTGTATAACCTTTTTCAAAGGCAACAGCATACGTTATTGGCTTGAGTGATGAACCCGGCTGCCTGAGTGCAGTTGCAGCATTAAAATTTCCATCATTCCCTGTATCGAAATAATCAACGCTCCCAACCATCGCAAGGACTCCTCCTGTCTCCACATCCAACACAACAGATGCTGCATTATTTACATCATATCCCTCAAACTTTTCAAATTCTTCCGTTATTGCTTTTTCTGTTTTTTCTTGAATATTGGAATCAAGTGTAGTAGTTACAGTAAGATTTCCATTTTCCACAAGATTTTCCCCAAACTGATCTATGAGAAGCTGTCTCACGTACATCACAAAATGTGGCGCCTTAATACTTCCTGTTTTTTGATCAAAAGTAAAATTCTTAATTTCTGCAAGAGCCTTTTCCGCTTCTTCTTTACTAATATACCCATCCTCCTGCATGCGACTCAAAACTATCGCACTGCGATCAATATACGCCGTTCCACCACTTACGATCGGCGAATAATAGGAGGGAGACTGCGGAAGTCCTGCTAAAAACGCAGACTCTGAAAGCGTAAGATCTTTTGCGTTCTTATCAAAATAAAGATTGCTTGCTGCTTCAACGCCCACTGCAGATCCACCATACGGAATATTATTCAGGTACATTTCCAAGATCTCATCTTTGCTAAATCGGCTATCAACCTGAACCGCAAGAATCAGCTCTTTTAGTTTTCGGGTTGCAGTTCGCTCCGGAGAAAGAAGCGCATTTTTTACCAACTGCTGCGTGATTGTCGAACCTCCAGTAACGCGCCCCCGAAATATTGGATCGATAATCAAACCTCTCATATAACCAGTGACTGAAAACCCACGATTTGTATAAAAATCCTTATCTTCAACTGCTATTGTTGCCTCTCGAAGATGCACAGGAATATCATCAAGTTTTACATAAATTCTATTAATGTCCTGGAAAAATGAAAATAACAATTCTCCATCTTTGTCTAAGATTCTCGTTGAATCCTTCAAGTCGGGATTTGTAAGTTTTCCTGGCGTCGGCAAATCCCGACTTACCCAAAGCGCAAAAATAAACCCAACAATAAGCAATATAATAAGCCCAAAAAAGATATATTTCATTCCTCTCCCCATCAGAAACAGCTTCAAAGAATTGAGCTTTCCCTTAGTTTTGGATTGCGCTCTTACACGTCGTCTCGGTCGGTAATATTTCATAACGTATTAAGAAAATGGAATCGTTGCAAAAAATGGTTGCAAATAAGTATAATTAAGCACATGCACGAAATGCAAGACTTGCTCACAAGAGGTGTGGCAAATATTATACCAAACCGAGAAATACTTGAGAAGAAATTAAACTCAGGAGAAAAGCTCAATATTTATTTGGGCATAGATCCTACTGCCACCAATATTCACCTTGGGCATGCGGTTTTACTTCGCAAACTACAAAAATTTGCTCAGCTTGGTCACAATGTTACCTTCCTTGTGGGTGATTTTACTGCTCGAATCGGAGACACGTCTGACAAAGAATCCGAGCGCCCCCAGCTTACAAATACCCAAATTCAAGAAAACCTCAAAACATATAGAGAACAAGCAAGCAAGATTATAGATTTTGAAAAAATCACGATTAAATTTAACAGCGAATGGCTATCAAAACTTTCATTCGAAGATGTAATAAAGCTTGTAGGAAAGTTTTCCCTGAATGATTTTATTTCTAGAGAACTTATAAAAAAACGTTTAACTGATGGAAAAAGCGTAGGACTCCTTGAAACTATATATCCTATTATGCAAGGCTATGATAGCTATACTTTGGATACCGATTTGCAAATCGGTGGCACTGACCAAACATTTAACATGCAAGCAGGAAGATCTCTCTTGAAAGATAAAAAGGAAAGCTTTATCATAACTATGGAATTTCTCTCGGGTACTGACGGGCGCAAAATGAGCAAAACCTGGGGGAATGCAATCTGGCTGACAGATACTGCATCTGATATGTTCGGGAAGCTTATGTCTATAACCGATGATGTAATTATCCAATATTTTACTCTCGCAACAGATATCTCAACGGAAGAAATTAAATCGTACGAATCTGAACTTCAGGCAAGCCCCATGGAATTAAAGAAAAAATTAGCATACACAATAGTTTCAGAACTATATGACGAAAGAGCGGCAAAAGAAGCACACGAGCATTTCGAAAAAACAGTTCAGAACAAAGAAATACCAGAAAATATAGAAAGAATTGAAACTCAGTCTGGAATCTCAATACTTGATTTCTTGATAAGAAATAATCTAACAGAAAGTAAATCTGAAGGAAAAAGACTGATAGAGCAGGGTGGAGTAACATTTAACGATGATAAAGCTGAGCTTTCGACAAATATTTCTAGAAATGGTATCCTAAAAATCGGAAAGCGAAATTATCGAGAAGTAATTATAAAATAACTATGAATTTTATCAGGAAAAATAAGTGGTTTTGGAAAATCTTTGCAATAATTCTCATTCTTGCAATGATAGCATCACTCATATTACCATTCCTTCCCGGCGCAGGACTGTACTAATCAATGCAACTTTCAACTTCGGTAGGACTCTTAGGCTTTGTCTATAAAGCAAAGAAAAAACCGCTCGAAAAACTCGGAATACAAACTCTTAAGGATTTGTTTTACTATCCACCAACGCGATACGAAAGATACCCCGATCCCAAACCCATCCGCGAAGTCCATCATGAACAAGATGCTGTTATCCAAGGAAAAGTCGCAAAAATGGAAAATCAGTATACTCGCAATAAATTCACCATCCAAAAAGCAGTCATCTGGGATGAAACAGGAGAAATAGAGTGCGTTTGGTTTAACCAAACATATCTCACCCGTGTAATCAACGAAGGAACTACTCTCCGTATTGCGGGAAAAGTAAAACAATTCGGACACAAAAAATCAATCTCAGTAAAAGAATACGAACTCGTGAAGGAAAATAAAAATCCTATCCATATCACGAATATTGTTCCTGTTTATAGCGAAACGCGAGGCCTTTCCTCTAAATGGATTCGAAATAGGGTCTTTGAACAGCTCGGCACGAGCATAGAATTTACAGACGTAATTCCTGAAGAATTTTTAAAAAAACACAACCTACTATCCATGGAACATGCAGTCCGAACAATTCACTTTCCAAAAAAAATAGAGGACGTTCAGAAAGCAAAATTAAGACTTTCCTATGAAGAAATTCTCATCAAGCACCTCTCCAGTCTCAAAATAAAAGAGAACTGGAACAAGACGCTCACCGCAAATAAATTCACGGTTAAAAAACATCAATCAAAAATTGATGAACTTATAAAATCTCTTCCGTTTGATCTGACAAATGCACAGAGATCAGCAATAAATAACATCTTTCTCGATCTGCAAAAAAATAAGCCCATGAATAGATTGCTCGAAGGAGATGTAGGCTCAGGGAAAACCATCGTTGCAGCGATCTCTGCATATCTCACATACCTCAATGGATTTCAAACCGCGTTCATGGCACCTACAGGAATTCTTGCTGAACAACATTACAAAACAATTGGAAAACTTCTTTCGCCACTGGGAATTCGCGTAGAACTTTTTACATCCAGCACAAAAAAACACAATGAATTTGATATCGCCATAGGAACTCACGCACTCATCCATAAAAAAGTAGATTTTAAAAATTTGGGATTAGTAATTATTGATGAGCAGCAAAGATTTGGAGTCGAGCAGCGTGCTATTTTACGCGAGAAAGGGAAGTCTCCCCACGTGCTCTCTATGACCGCGACCCCTATTCCACGAACAATTCTTTTGACAGCGTATGGAGATTTGGATGTATCACTCCTGGATGAAATGCCCAAAGGCCGTAAAACTATCAAAACATGGCTCGTCCCTGATGAGAAACGAAAAAGTAGCTATGAATGGATAAAAGAGAAAATTACAACTGGAGATCAGGTGTTTATCGTCTGTCCATTTATCGATGTGTCTGAAAATATGACCACGATAAAAGCCGCCACCGAAGAATTTAATAGACTGAAAAACGGCCCATTCAAAAGATATAGGCTTGGACTTCTTCACGGAAAAATGAAGACTAGCGAAAAAAACACCGTACTAGAAGAATTTAAGGATAAAAAATTTGATATTCTCGTCACTACTCCCGTGGTAGAAGTAGGAATTGATATTCCAAATGCGACAATCATGGTAATAGAGGGTGCAGACAGATTCGGACTCTCGCAGCTTCACCAAATGCGTGGGCGTGTAGGGCGAGGAGAAAGAGAATCGTTCTGTCTGCTTTTTTCAGATAACATGAATCCTCCCGCACAGATGAGACTCAAATCGCTTGAAAAGATTTTTTCTGGTCCTGAACTTTCCGAAATAGACTTGCAACTCAGAGGTCCGGGAAATATCTATGGGACTGCACAACACGGAAGAGTAGAGTTCAAATTCGCGTCAATATTTGATAAAGATCTGATAAATCTCGTAAAACAGGATGCAGAAAAACTCATAAAGGAACTTGATGAGTACAAACTATTGCGTGAAGAGGTAGAATCTACTATAATACAAAAAGTATCACCTGATTAGAGGAGGTAGATGTTATGCCACAAGAACCAAAACGACGCCATTCATCCGCACGGCGCGGGAAACGACGCTCAAGCATTAAATTGAGCTTAGTTGATCTTGCCCATAAGCTATCAAATGCAAAAAAGCGAAAACTAGTCTAAGTGCATGAAGACAGCAAGCGATCCACGACATAAAGTACGTCAAGAAGCAGTCGAAAATCTTTTCTCTCAAAGTTTTTTATCACAAAAGGCAAATAGTCCCAAGGTAAAAGCGATCCTAGAAAAACTTTCTGAAATTGATACAAGAATCCAAAAAATTGCACCCGAATTTCCTGTTGATAAAATCAATAAAATCGACCTAGCAGTGCTTCGCTTAGGAGTCTATGAAATAGAGTTTGAAAAAAAGGAGCCACCAAAAGTTATAATAGATGAGGCAATAGAGTTGGCAAAAGAATATGGCGGAGAGTCTTCCCCTGGATTTGTAAACGGAGCACTCGGAAAGCTTATAAAAAAAGATGATTAACGTACCAAAATTTAGAAATAACGACTTATTTGAACTTGCATTTACCCACAGGTCATACCTAAACGAATCAAATAAAACAACAGAATCAAACGAACGGCTAGAATTTTTAGGTGATAGCGTCCTGTCATATATCGTCTCCTCATACATCTACAACAAATATGCAGATCGCAAAGAAGGAGAACTTACGAGCCTTCGCTCAGTGCTTACAAACACTGAAACACTTTACGAGGTATCAAAGCGACTGGGCCTTGGAGAACAACTCAAACTATCCCACGGAGAGGAAGAAAGTGGCGGTCGAGAAAGTAAAACCATTCTTGCCAACACCTATGAAGCGGTTCTCGGCGCACTGTATCTTGATCAAGGAATTGAAGTGGCAGAAAAATTTGTCACTGAAACGATTCTCATGGCAATCGATGAAATTATTCAAGTAAAAGGGCTCAAGGATCCAAAGAGTCACCTCCAAGAAATTCTCCAAGAAAAGTACAAAGTCTCCCCCCAATATGAAGTACTCAAGGAAGAAGGACCAGATCATGATAAAACATATACCGTAGGCGTATATCTTGAAGATAAACTTCTTTCGCAGGGAATGGGGAAATCGAAGCAAGAAGCAGAAAAGAAGTCAGCACAGAATGCACTTCAAATTTTGAAGTAGTTTCGCAGATGTTTGAATTGAAAAACAATCTTAAACATGATAAACTATCAGCCTTATGTCATTAGTAATTAGATTTGCACAAGTTGGTCGAAAGGGTGAGCGAAAATATCGCTTGGTTGTTCGTGAGAAAAGAAGCAGACGGGACGGTAAGCCTGTTGACATCCTCGGATACTACGAAAAAACCGTAAACAATGTGATAAAAGAGGTAGACCAGAAAAAAGTCGATTACTGGATTTCAAAAGGTGCAAAAGTTACTCCAAGCGTAGACAATAAGCTCTATAATAATAAATACGCAAAACAAAATGGAACAACTGCTTAAACACATTCTTGATTCCTTATTTCCAGAAAGTGAAATAACTGTTGAATCGCGTGAAGAAAACGACGCTACAGTATTTACGATTTTTGCACCCCAAAGTGAAATCGGGAGAATTATCGGAAAAGAAGGAAAAGTAATCAATGCCATGAAGCAGCTTCTTAAAGTAAAAGCAATGAAAGAAAATGTATTCGTCGATTTAGAAATTAAAGAGAAATAAACTTCTCCATGCGCTTCTCCATTATCACGTTGTTTCCCGAAATGTTCGACGGTGTATTTAATCATTCAATTCTCTCCCGTGCACTAAAAGAAAACAGGATTCAGATAGAATTTATTAATCTCAGGAAATTTGGAATAGGCCCACACCAAATAGTGGATGACAAGCCATACGGCGGAGGAGTAGGGATGGTACTAAGGGTAGATGTTCTTCATAACGCAATAAAGTCTACGAAGCTTCATAAAGGAAATGAGAAAGTTGCAATATTTGATGCGAAAGGAGAGCCATACTCCCAATCTATCGCAGAAAGTTTTTCAAAACTCGACCATTTAATTTTAGTCTGTGGACGATATGAAGGCTTTGATGAGCGAATAAAAAACTACGTAGATTTTTCAATTTCTATAGGAGATTACATCCTAACAGGGGGAGAAATCCCTGCAATGAGCGTAGTTGATTCCGTAACAAGACTTATTCCTCATGTTCTAAAAAAAGAACATGCAACAGAATATGAATCGTTCTCTCAATCCTCTCATGGAAGAATTCTAGAACACGCCCAATATACACGTCCTGAAGTATATGATGAAAAGCGGGTTCCTGAAGTACTTCTCAGTGGGCACGATGCAAATGTAAAAGAATTTCGTGAAAAACAAGCGCTTCAACTCACTAAAATTATACGCCCTGATATTAGCGAATCCACGAATCAAGTGTTGTCAGAAGCTCGCGCTGCTGAGAAGTCAAAGGAGTAACAATTGTCTGTGCTTCAAATGCTTTTTCATTTATCGGTTTAAAATAAAAATCTAAATCATACCTACCTTCGCTTCCTGAGATTCCCACTGAATTTATTCCAACAATTGGCCCTGTCTCATAAAGCATGTTAGCAAACTCCGTTAAATCTTGCGTGCCTGAACCGGTAACCCGTACCAACATATTAAGGAGTGGTACACCATCAACTGCTCCACGTTGAACTACTGATTGATCAGTAGAATAGACGTTTCCAACTTGCACGTTAAGGCTTCCAATCTCTACATTAGATCTTCCTGAGGCGAGTGTTAATGCTTCAAATATCCTCCCGACACTTTTCTGTGCTGGAAGAATTCCCATTACAAGCTCGAAATCAACATCTAATTGTTGGGGGTTAAGCGCAGTAAGCGTTTGACTAGATTCATACAGGTCAGCATTTGTTTGTTCTTGCGTACTAATATTTGATCTTGTATCAGAAACCTCTCCAATTTGTGGCAAAATAATCCAGAAAAACATGATAATTCCAGCAAAAACAAGTGCCAATGAAGCCAAATCTTTTTTATGTCGTCGATAATATTTTCGTATTTGTCTATCCATTATGAATTAAACTCTATCACAAATGTCGCCTCGTACAGGAGTGAGTTAGAGTTAAGGCCAAAACTTGTCATCTCAATCCTTTTAACTGTTTTTCCTTGCTCCAACGCAAACTCTTCAATCCGTTCCTCAATCAAGTTATTCAAAGAAGACAGATTATCAGCAGCTACTCGCACCCGCATCTCCTCTTCATCACCCTCTATAACATTAATTCCAATATCTCCAGGAACCACTTCTGATATCGCATTGATCCGCGAATTGACATCTTGGCGACGCGCTATAACTTTTTGTATCTCAGTTAGTCGCTCACGAATTGTCAAAAACTTTATTTTCTTCTCCGGATCACTATTTACTTGGGAAATCAGTACGGATTCTTCAGACTTAAGCGTGGCAAGTTGTTCTGAAAGCAGAAATTGATATCCAATAACTCCTACTGAAAGAAGAAAGGTTACAGAAAAAAAACTCAATCCAGCTATAAAAAATCGCTTATGAAAACGGTTCGGCGCCTGCCGTTTTGAAACAAGATTTATGGAATTTTTCATACAAGCTCTTTTATCCCAAGTCCAACAACAGTATTAAAGGATGGTGCTTCACGAAGTAACTCATCAGGAACTTTTCCTATATTATAAATTTGGAACGCATTTCCCAAAACCACCTGGATACTTAACTGATTCGTAAAATACACATCAATTCCCGGAAGCTGTGCAGTACCACCGGATAAAACGATTTGATTGATTTCTTCGTTATTTGATTTCTCACGATACATCAACATCGCCTTTCGAACATCTCCCATAATAGAATCCAGAATCGGGAAAAGGGACTTCCCAATCTTCCCTTCAAACGTTTCCTTATTGAGCCCATATACTTTCTTAAATGACTCTGCTTGAGTGATATCAATCCCTAAATCTGAGGAAATTGCGCGAGTTATAGAAAGTCCTCCCTGATCAATAGTAAAGACCATAAGAATCACCCCATTCTTTATTACTGAAATGCTCGTCGTGGTAGCCCCCATATGAACCACAACACTTGGTGCTGGATTATGTAAGAGCGGGTAGAGCGCTCGATACACTGAGATCATCTCTGTCTCAATACCTGCTGCAAAATATCCTGCATGCTCAATTACTTTTTCGTATTTATCTAAAAGAGTAAGGGGTGCTGCTACAAGAAACACACTCGTCAAAGACTGACCATTTTTCGTGCTTGTTCCTAAAATCTGCCAATCTGTTCTTACTTGCTCGAGTGGAAGCGGAATATATTGCTCCATTTCATACTTCAGAGATGCAGAAAGTTCTCGCTCGGAAAGCGGTGGCATATCAATGATTTTCGTATAAACTTGATTGTCCGGCAGAGAAACTGAAACTTCTGATGCGGAAATTTTTGCTTCTGTAATAATCTCTTTGATACGACGGGATAGTGCGTCTAAATCACCCTGAGAATCAGACAATATTCCCCTCTCAGGAGACGAGCCCATACCGATCGCCTCAATCTCTATTCCACTTCCGCTTTTGCGGAATTTCGCCGCTTTTATCGTAGTGCTTCCTATGTCTAAACCAAACGAGTTACTTTTCATTGTGAAATAATACTATATGGGAATACCTCAAGTGGCAGCTGGGGATACGATTGATAGTAAGTAATTTTTCGAATCGTTTCACCAGATGTACCAGTAGATTCAATCACCGAGCCCTGAGAAGGGAGCGCTAAGGGCGTTCCTGAAGAATCCGTCGCAACCACTGCAATTTTTGTCGAGTTATAAAGCGGAATAATTTTCATGATAATTCCATTTGTTATAGAGATTGGTGCACTGGTACGATTTCGAAATGTCTGTCCAGGAATCCCTGCAACCGTATAGACATCATAACTACTTCCCATAAGTGTTCCAAGCGTTCGCGAATTCGTAGGACACGTGTCATATAAATATTTCTCAATGGTAGGATTTAATACATTCCCCTGAAGAACTACAACCTCAAGCGCAGGGCGAACTTCTGAAGTAGCCGTACAATTCACCTGATCCTCTCCGCCCCAATAAATCGAAAGCTGTGCATTTGCAATTTGATCTGTATAGTCTGGATAACTTGAAAGCCATACATCAGCTCCCACATCTTGATCCACAATATCACCATTATTAAGCATCAACTGCGCCCCAGCATATTCAACTGCGCTTACTTGAAAATCTGCATTATTTCCAAGCTCCTGACTGAGAACAATCTCTCCACCTTCTTGCAAAACCCTATCTATCCCAGCCTCTGCCGCATTAAACGCACGCTGTGATTCTTCATTCTGACGAGAAAGGCGTAATTCAGTAACTGTCCGCGCAGCAATTGAAAGCCCAACAGTGAGCGCTACAATCATAGTAATCACCACAATAAGGAGAATTTGTCCACGCTCTGAGCTTTTGTGATACATAACTACTACTTTTATAATAGCGTGCTCAGAGATTCAAAGTCAAGGAAAATAGAGGTTAATTTGGGTGATAATTTCGCATCAATGCAGAAGTCTGAAATGGTGCCGATTCTCGGTTTTCAAAAAGTACATTCTCATTTTTTTGCGTTATAGTAAATCCGAACTCGATAAATGGAGGAGAGTAGGGGTCATCCGGCGGCTGTGAACATCGGAAGTAACAGGCGTTCTGATTTGTCGTATCTATACGCAAACTATTAGTATCTATCAAAGAAACGCTCCCAGAAGCGATCGTGTCATCCATGCACGCATATTCTATAACCCCTCGCTCTTCAGACATAAAGATCTCAATAGATTGTCCAGAAGGATTTCCAGTACAATCCACGATCTCCTGTCCATTTATGGAGACAATATTCTCTGCGGAGATTACACTCGCGGAGATTACACTCGTAACATAGCTTCCAGCTTGAGCAACTTGATTCGTTATTTTTGTTCTACTAGTCCCACGTAAAGTCTGAGTTATAAGCGCTGCAACAACGCCAGTTATGAGAACGAGAATCGTTACTACCGCAAGAAGCTCCACGACAGTATATCCACGACTATCTCTCATTTTATGGTTGTGATAACTCATTTTTTTCATACGGAATGCAGGAGACCTGTATCGTCTGATGACAAAATCTTTCATCAGAGGGGCACCTCCCGCTGGACCAAGACACTGTAACAGTTACCTTCTTAAGATCTAATCCTGGACTACTTGGATCATTCGTATTAATACACGGTTCTTCATCATTTCTAAAATCTATATTTCGGATATGAGAATTACCTACATTAACTATAGCGCTCTCGCCTGGAGTCAATGACAAAGAATCCTCATCATATGCATACACCCCGGAATAATCAGCAAACAAATTTACATCATCTGAAGCGAGTTTCCGCGCAAATTCCATTCCTTGTTGCGCATATTTATTTGCAAGGTTCTGATCTTTTACATAGCGGGAATTATTGATAGAATTAACAATCACTATAGAAAGTGCTGCAACTATCATAAAAACCGCACCTAATGCCACCACTGCTTCAATTAATGTAGAGCCTCGTTCATTTTTTTTCATTATTAGATCCTAACGTTTCCAAGCTCATCTATTTCTATCAGTTTTTCCTGACCAAATCCTACTACTTCGATATAACAAGGAAGGCCATTCAGCTCAGATGCCACTAAATCTACCGATTCATAGGTTATCTCATCACACGTCGTTTCAACCCCTAAGTCTACATTATTCGGCAGAGCATACGTCCTCACTTGATCAAATCCTCCTTCACATTCCATGAAAAGCACAAACCTATCAGGAATTTCTGACGAAGGAATTATATCTACACGATATGATGTTAAATCACCGGCACAGTTAAGCGCCTGCCCATCATCGTCCATAGATATTCGAACAGAAGAGATAGCATTAAATTTTGCCTCTTCAAAAATCCCTTTTATATTACTCACAGCTTGTTCAATAGTCTGAGTATTTCCGTAATTAACGAGTGAAAATATCCCGACACCAGAAACAACACCTACGAGAGTAATCACTACCAAAAGCTCAATAATAGTAAAGCCTTTTTGAAGCTGAGAGTTAAGAACTAAGATTTGAAAAAAACGAGAAGAGAATGTATCCTTTATCTGTAATAATTTCTTTCGTAATATTCCCATTTTTCATGTAATTCTAATTTCCAATTCTCCACTCTAAACCCATAATTTTTTACGGATTTGTCAAGGTAAAAGATGCTGGGGTATCACAATTACTCTGAGCATACATATCCGCATCATCGCGATCAGAGTCATTCTCATTCTCTAAGCACGCAATAATAATATATGAAATTCCATCTAAACTTTCATAGTCATAATCCACCTCATCACCCGTAGGATCGCAAGGAACTTCTTGCATATATATGGCATCTCCGTTCGCAAGTTGCTGTCCGCATCCTGGAAATGCACCACTTTCAGGATATGCTCCCACATCCGCACGATACAACTCTAAGGCAGATTGCATATTATAAAGATTTGATTTTCTCTGACCGTCTCTCCCGCGCTGCCTAATTCCTACAAAATTTGCCATCAGAAGTGTTGTCAAAATAGCAATAACAGAAATTACCACGAGAAGCTCGATGAGGGTAAATCCATTTCTTTTTCTCATATAATTATCATACCATGATATTCCATCCTAGGGTGAAACATTCGGACTCGTTACTCCATAACTACATATCTGACCGGATAATCCACAAGTAAGCTGGGCAGAAGACCCATCCGGGATAGGAACAGAACTACATGCTAATCCATTATTACAAGCGTCTGGATCTGAGTCACCTCTATCCAAAGATGCATAAATTCTATATGTTTGAAATCCGTTATTTGCATCCGACCAATATACATAAAATTTGCTTGAATTTGGATCGACAGGAAGTATGTCCATATAAGGCGCCCACGTCGTTCCCCACTCAATAGCATCATTTCGATCTCCTTCGCCAGTGTTTATGGTAAATGGAAATTCTCCAGGGCTACTTGTCTGACAACAACCAGTAAAAGAAGGGTATTGTCCGAAATCTTGATAATACGCCTCTAATGCACGTTGAATTTGTGCAAGATCACTTTTCCTTCTCGCGTCTTGTGCTTTCTGGAATTGCGCTACTGGGTTAATCACAACAAGTGCAATTGAGGCAAGAACTGCTAAGACTCCAAGTGCAGTAATAATCTCTATAAGAGTAAAGCCTTTCTGGGATCGAGCACTACGAATTGAAAAATGTGAACCAATTAACAATGAACTCAAAAAAGAATTCTTATAAGAGGGTGGATAAAAATATCTGAGAAAAACATGGTAAATAGAGTGGATCCCACGAGAAATGGTCCGAATGGGACGGTGCTTTTTTTGAAGCTCTTCTTTTTCCATAATACCAGTATGATTGAGACTATAGCACCTGTCAAGAAAGCCAAATAAAGACCATAAACTACTAAAGGGAATCCGAGAATCATGCCAAGCGCAAATGAAATCTTCACATCCCCAAACCCCATACCTCGTCCTTTTGTAAGAAAAAATAGACACATGAAAAAGAGAAGTGATCCGAATGCCGCAAACACATGAATATATAGGTTATTCCCAGAAATTAAAACATATATGACAGAAAAGATTGTCAAAGGAATACTCAATTTATCAGGTATTATTCCAAATTCTAAATCAATAAAAAATATTGCAATGAATATGAAAATAATTATTGATAATACGATAAAACTTGCTATGTTTAAAAAGAAATACTGGTAAAACAAATACAGAAGAGTGGCTCCCCCCAAAAGTTCCACCAAAAATAATCTCAGTGGGATTTTTTTATTACAAGATCTACATTTTCCTTGAAGAAATAGGAAGGAAAAAATCGGAACCAAATCAATAGCTGAGAGTGTCCTCTTACAGTGCTCGCAATACGATCTTCCTTTTAGAACTGAACGATTCGTCGCAAAACGATCAATCACAACATTCAGAAAGCTTCCTAGGCAAATCCCAAAAAGAAAAATTATAGAATATTGAAAAAAAGAGAGAAGATTCAAGTTTATCGAGTACACCAGTAACAGGTACCATCAGCTACATCCGCATCTGGGCAAACATTTGGATCCGCATCAGTTCCATCGTCGTTATATTTCGTTTCAGATGATGCCTTTTGAGCTTTCGATACCGGAGCAAAACATATCACCACATCACTTCCATTTGATGGATCCCAGCTTACATGAACCTCTGCAAGATCATTCTCATTACTGGTGAATGCAGCCTTCAGCTCACCATCGTCTATCAAGCTATAACTCGAACCCTCTAGACAATCAATCATGCCATTTGCATTCAACGTGAGTGCATCAATAGCACCTGCTCCAAGTGCGGTACAATCTGTGTTATCACTATTAACATCATTCCAAGGGAATGATCCATGAGTAGTGTAGTAGCGGACAAGACCAGTATGAAATTCTACAGCCATGTTTTTTATCTTTGAATCTTCTCCTTTTTGGATTTGCTCAAATGGGTCAATAGTTGCAACAAGTGCTGCCGCAAGAATTCCTAAAATTCCAATAACGACTAAAAGCTCGATTAGTGTGAAACCTTTTTGCAGAGTTTTGTGAGCAGATAATTTCATTAAAATTAGCTAATCATATTAAAAAATCTTTGTCAAGCCTTATTTGAAAATAGCTTTTGGAAGAATACTTGCCTCAACTCCAAGACGAAGATTTACATTATTAAACTTTACAAGCTGAGAGGTTTTTATAAGATTTTTTAAAATACTCAAATGTAACCGTATCATCTTCTCATCTTTCTCCGCTATAGTTTTCAAAAAATCTCTCCTGTAATATTTTATAAATTCATCTATTGCGCTTTTTGCGTCTACTTCCAAAGCAGTAAGAAAACTATCTGCAGCCAAAATGCGCCTCCCCACATCATCATATGCAAGCTGCACCTCTTGCCCTTCCACAGATAGTTCGTCAAGAAAATGCTTCAAAAAGAATCTGGACCGCATTGTCTGCAAGACTCCATTCAACGTATCAAGAGAAATAATTACAGAAACCATATTTGGCAACTCTTCAAAACTTTTCAAAAGAGCATTCTGCGAAGGAAGGTTTATCGGGCTATTGATTACGATGAGTCGTTTTTCTGAGTGTTTCTGCAAAAGATTCATGCGAATCTCTTTGGCTTTTTTTATTTTAATATCCTCGGAATACTCTGTAACTGCGTGAGGCAGAATTTCCTCCTCAGCTATAAATGACTGAATAAATTCATTTCGTTTTTTTTTACTTCCAGTGATAATAAAACTTCTCATTTATACTAAAAATGGTTGACTGCAAGCATTCTATCGAATACGATTATAGAGTGCAACAACCTGCCCAAAATAATCCTGTGGGAAACAAAACCGTGAATCCTGCGCATAGCCCCACAAATGCCACGCGCAACGTCGGCGACGTTCTGGTCGTTGATGGGATTTTGCGTCCTGAACAAGTTGAACAACTAAAGGTTGAGGCGCTAAAGCGAAATATTGCCGTCGACAAACTTATCCTCGATGCGCAAATTGTCCCAGAAGAACAATATTATGAGGCCCGAAGCAAACTATATGGGATAGCATTTGCATCAGTTTCGACACTTCCATTTTCTCCAGAAGCATTGGGGGCAATTCCAAAATCCGTTGCAGAGCGTTTTCGCTTGATTCCATTTGCAATTGATCCAAATACCAAAATGCTCTCAGTTGTCATGAGTAATCCTTCAGATCTTGAAGCAATTAGCTTTATCTCTCAAAAAAGCGGAATGCAAATAAAAACCTTCCAAGGAGTACCGAGTGAAATTAACAATGCAATCCAAACGCAATACAGCTTCGGGCTCGTTGGAGAAGTAAAGGCTGCACTCAAAGAAAGCGAGCAAATCCAAAAAGTAAAAACATTTGATAAGGACACGATTTCGTCAGTCATTAAAGAAGCACCAATCGCAAAAATCGTATCAACAATTCTAGAATATGCAGTAAAAAGTCGTGCTTCTGATGTTCATATAGAACCTCAAGCAGATAGAATCCGTGTAAGATATCGAATTGATGGAATTTTATATGAACGGCTCTCGCTCCCAGTAGGAGTCCGCGAGGCAGTAATTTCTCGAATCAAAATTCTATCTGGGATGAAGATTGATGAACACAGGACTCCTCAGGATGGGAGATTTAATTTCAAAGTTGGTCAAGAAGAAGTAGATCTTCGTGTTAGCTCACTCCCTGCAGCGTTCGGCGAAAAAATCGTCATGCGACTTTTGAAAAAATCGGGCGGTGTGCCTACACTACAGGAGCTCGGACTAACTGGTCCATCCTTGCGTACCCTAGAAGCTGCAATCCTTAGACCGCACGGAATCATTCTCGTCTGTGGACCAACTGGATCAGGGAAAACTACCACTTTGTATTCCGTACTTTCAAAACTTAACACTACAAGAGTAAATATCCTCACGCTTGAAGATCCAATAGAATACCAGATTCATGGAGCTAATCAGGTCCAGATAAACCCTGAAGTAGGCCTAACCTTCGCATCAGGACTTCGATCATTTCTTCGTCAAGACCCAAACATTATCCTGGTAGGAGAAATTCGAGATCAAGAAACAACAGAACTCGCGATTCAAGCTGCGCTTACTGGACATCTTGTATTCTCTACACTTCATACCTCAAATGCGGCCGGAGCACTCCCACGACTCATTGACATGGGAGCAGAAACATTTCTTCTCGCATCCACCATCACCGCAAGCCTTGGTCAAAGGATTGCACGAAAAATCTGTCCGGATTGTAAAACAAACTACACACCACCCCGAGAAATAGTTGCAGAAATCAGAAAAATACTTGGAGAGCTAATGCCACAAGTAGCAGACAGTGCGGTAAAGTTATATAAAGGAACAGGATGCGAAAAATGCGGACATTCAGGGTTTTTGGGGCGAATTGGAGTCTTTGAAGTAATGCCCATTTCCGAAGCACTCGCAAGGCTTATCTTGCAACGCGCAGATAGTGCAACTCTTGAGAAGCAAGCCCGTGCTGAAGGGATGATCACAATGAAACAGGACGGTTATTTGAAAGTACTCGATGGACAAACAACAATTGATGAGATTCTCCGAGTTGCTCAGGAATAACAATGTGAAAATTATGATAAATACAAATTATAAAATATCTGAAAATCTGAACCTAATAGTTAAAAATTAATCTCAATATGGAAGCAAATATTTCTATTCACGATTTACTCAATCAAACCATTAATAATCATGCATCAGATCTCCATATCGTCGCAGGATCTAAGCCAATCCTTCGAATCAATGGGTTACTTCGTCAGCTTGAGAATTACCCCGAGCTCCCAAAAGAGCTTACACGACGACTCATACTTGAACTTCTCACAGAGCAGCAAAAGGACATATTCATCGCAAATAGAAGTATTGATTTCTCATATGGATTTGGAGATGGGAACTATGGAGACCGCGGACGATTCAGGATCAACGCATTTTTCCAAAGAGGCACAATGGCCGCATCTCTCAGGCTCCTTCCTGCAACAGTCAAAACAATAGAAGAACTTCATCTCCCGAAAATATGCCACACATTTTCTGGATTTCGTCAAGGCTTTGTACTTATTGCAGGGCCGACTGGACACGGAAAAACTACCACAATCGCTTCAATGGTAAATGAGATAAACATGACGAGGTCTGAAAATATTATTACTATAGAAGATCCAATAGAATATGTATACCCCAAAGGAAAGAGCATCATATCACAACGTGAGATAGGACAGGACACCCACTCATGGAATGAGGCCCTGAAAAGTATTTTGCGCGAGGACCCAAATGTGGTAGTTATTGGGGAAATGCGAGACCCAGAAAGTATCGCATCAGCAATCACCATTGCCGAAACTGGGCATCTCGTATTTTCTACGCTTCATACAAATTCTGCCTCTCAAAGCATCGATAGAATTATCGATACATTCCCGGAAAATCAGCAAAATCAGGCTCGAATTCAACTATCCTCAGCACTCGCTGGCATAATCTCTCAAAGACTCATCCCAAGCATCAATGGAACCCGAGTTGTCGCTACGGAGATTCTTGTTGCAAATAATGCTATCAGATCAAATATTCGTGAAGCGAAAACACACTTAATAGATTCTATTCTGGAAACCTCAACAGATGCTGGGATGAATACCATGGAGGCATCTCTTGCTACACTTGTCCGAAATGGCGTTGTGACACTTGAAATTGCAAAGAGCTATGTTTTAAGGCAGGAATTGTTCAATAAATTGCTCGGATAATATGGAATTTAAATACACAGCAGCACTTTCTGATGGAAAAAAACAAATCGGGCAAATCGAGGCAGGCAATGAAAAGGATGTAGTAGAGTACCTTCGGAAAAAAAATCTCACCCCCATAAAGATTGAGTCGTTAGAGAAAAATCAGTCCACTATTTTGTCATATTTTAATCGGGTGACAAATGCTGATATCGTGATATTTACCCGTCAACTTTCCTCCATGACGCTCACCGGACTCACGCTCATAGAATCTCTTACTCTTCTTCAAAAACAAGCTGAGAAGCCTACAATGAAAAAACTTATAGATGAGCTAATAGCAGACATCTCAGAAGGAAGGGCGCTCTCCGAAGCGCTCGAAAGACACCATGAAATTTTTTCAAATGTATATATTTCTCTCATAAAAGCAGCAGAAGAGGGCGGGCTCCTAGATAAAGTCTTGGTTCGTCTTGCTGATAATATGGAAAAGTCTGAGGAGACAAAAAAACGTGTCAGATCAGCACTTTTCTATCCAGCTATCATCGTATCAGGAGTATTTGTCGTAATCATTCTTATGAATATATTTGTAATTCCACAACTCGGAGACTTATACGAAAGTCTCGATCTGGAACTTCCACTTATGACAAAAATCGTCGTTACCTCATCAAACCTTACCCGGACCTTTCTTCCGCTCCTTATCATTGGGATAATCAGCGGTGCTATATTTTTACGAAAATATTCAAAAACTCCTGCAGGGGTGAAAATAATAGATAAAATAAAACTCAAAATGCCAGTATTCGGAGATATTGTCAAACTCTCATCATTTGATGAAATATCACGGACTCTCTCACTCCTTGTGTCGTCCGGTTCATCACTCATTTCTGCCATCAGGATCGCAGCAGATGTTTCTGGAAACGTATACTACCGCACATCCCTTCTCAATGCCGCAACTATGGTGGAAAAGGGCGCAGGACTTTCTTTGGCGCTCGAGAATCAAAAAGTCTTCCCACCCATCATGGTCCAGATGGTGAAAGTAGGAGAAGCTACAGGAAAAATTGATGAAAGTCTTCTAAAAGTCTCAGAGTATTTCGCAAGAGATCTTGATCTAAAAGTAAAAAATCTTACCACCGCAATTGAACCGATCCTCATTATCGTACTCGGAGTTTCAGTCGCATTCTTAATTATGGCAGTAATTACCCCTATTTATGGCCTCATTTCCCAAATCCAGTAGTTAAAATTCTTGTTGATTTATAATCCTATAATCTAGTATAATCTGTGCACTTGTGACGTATTTCAATCGCCGAAATACCCATCGCAAAAGAACATTTACAATTGGAGGAAAGCAATGTCAGAAACAATAAGGATGAGTGCACTTGAATCACTTCAAATGGATTGGCAAAAAGAAAGTGCAAGAAACAACAAACGCTTCTTCTGTTTCCTAATAGTTCCAGGGACATGGTTCTTTGGTGGCTTCGGAATTAAGACAATTATAGACACGCCAGATAGCGAATTTGTTTTCTGGCATCTTATCGGTACTATGCTAGTAGTACTACTTTGGATCATGATCATGCCCCAAGTAGACAAAATACTAAAAACATCTCTCACACCTCCGATACCTGGTCGTTCCTTCACAGTAAGTAATTTCCCAGACTGGCTATCAAACAACGATTATCAAGTAAGCAGAGCTCGGGATGAAACCTTACGAATGGTAGAGCGAAGAATATATCTCTCCGAAGATCATGAAAAGGCATTTGAGGCTATCATAAAAGCTGCATACCAAGCAATCTCTTCTGGTAATTTTTCATCGGAATTACGGCAGGATCTTGTTCAGCGCATACTGATAGCTGAGGATGCATACGCCAAAGACATATCAATTGCGCACTCAGGCACGCAATCAACACATACAGGCTCGTAAACAGAGCAAAAATCCTGTGCGCCTTCGCACTCGCTCCTCCAAACCAACCACCTCTTCCCACACTCGTGGGATTGCTACTCAGTAGAGTAGTGATGTTAATTCAAGAGGTGGTTTTTTCATGCTCATTTGAGCGTATCCTCTTCTAGAATAGTAATCAGAAAAATAATCATTCATTTAGCCCATTGGCATAGGAAAAACTAGACCTTACGCTTTGACTTTTGTACGGGTAATTTGCTATTATAGTTTGTCACATGCCAAAGCAGGATTCTTCTTATACAGCACAAAACATTCAAGTCTTGGAAGGGCTTGATCCGGTCAGGAAACGCCCCGCGATGTACATCGGCTCTATTGATGGGACGGGATTGCATGAATCATTGCGTGAGATTATCGATAATGCAGTAGATGAATCACTTGCAGGACACGCAGCAAATGTATGGATACTCTTAAACAAAGACGGCAGCGCAACAGTTGTTGACGATGGTCGGGGAATCCCAGTAGATGAAGTGCCAGGATATGGCAAATCTGGTCTTGAAATGGTGCTTACAAAACTTCATGCAGGAGGAAAATTTGGTGGCGGTGCATATAAAGTTTCTGGAGGACTCCATGGAGTTGGGAGCTCAGTAGTAAACGCACTCTCTACTCATCTCTGGGCAGAAATCAGACGAGATGGAAAAATATATCGTCAAGAATACGAAAAAGGTGTTCCAACCACAGAACTCACCACTCATACGCATAAAGAATCGAAGCTTCATGAATATACTACCGCTAAACGCATCCTCGGACTAAAATCTGGAACGACTGTCTCTTTCACGCCAGATGCATCTATTTTTACAACGGTAAATTTTAACCCAGAAACAGTCCTTAAACTTATCACACAACGCGCGTTTCTCGTATCCAAGCTTTATTTCCATTTCTATGATAATTTTTCTGAAGAACCTACGGAAAAACACTTTTATTACGAAGGTGGAATCGTATCATTAGTAAAAAAAATCAATGAAAATAAATCCCCACTTCATAAGCCAGTATTCATTTCCAAAGAAGTTGATGATGTGCTTGTGGAAGTAGCACTTCAGTATAATAACGGGATTGCTGAAAATGTAGAGAGTTTTGTGAATGTCATCAATACGGTAAATGGCGGAACACATGTTACTGGATTCCGAACAGCTCTAACGCGTGCAATAAATGACTATGGGAAAAAGTCTCAGCTCATAAAATCAGGGGAAGAAGCAATTACTGGAGACGATTCTCGGGAAGGATTATCCGCAGTAATTGCGATCCGCATGGAACAAAATAATATTCAATTTGAAGGACAGACTAAAGGAAAACTAGGAAATTCAGAAATTGCAGCACTTGTTTCTGGAGTTGTGAAAGAAGGCCTCGATACGTTTTTTGAAGAAAATCCAAGCGAAGCGAAAACGATTGTTGCAAAAGGCCAACTCGCAGTACGTGCACGACTTGCCGCTCGAGCTGCGAAAGATGCGATCCTGAGAAAAGGTGCATTTGAAGGGGGATCACTCCCAGGAAAACTTGCAGATTGTCAAGAAAAGCGACCGGAATATTCTGAGCTATATTTGGTAGAAGGAGATTCTGCAGGAGGAACAGCAAAGCAAGGAAGGGATCGGAAATTTCAAGCAATTCTCCCAATTGGAGGGAAGATCTTAAACACAGAACGCGCACGACTTGATAAAATTATGGAGTTTGAAGAACTGAAAGATCTGATTATTGCGCTCGGAATGGGAATAGGGGAGACTGTAAATCCAGAAAAACTCAGATATCATAGAATTATTATCATGACTGACGCAGATGTTGACGGAGAACACATCGCAACACTTCTTCTCACCTTTTTCTATCGACATCTCAGAGATATCATTGATCATGGGTATCTTTATATTGCGAAACCACCATTGTTTAAAGTCCAAAGTGGAAAACAAATCGACTATATCTATAATGAAGATGAATTAAAGCTATTTATGAAAGGGAAATCGAGTGCAAAAGGACGCTCAATCCAGCGCTATAAAGGTCTTGGAGAGATGAATGCAGAACAACTCTGGGAGACTACAATGAACCCTGAAAATAGAATTCTAAAAAAGGTCACAGTTGAAGATGCAGAAGAGGTAGACGCAGTATTTACCATGCTCATGGGTAGTGAAGTTCCACCAAGAAAACATTTCATCCAGGAAAATGCGAGACTCGCAAACTTGGATATATAATAAAAAGGAGGTGAATTTATTTACATGAAGATATCATACGGAAAAAAGGCGCCTGGGGAAGTAAATGTTATCATTGAAATCCCTAAGGACACAAATGTAAAATACGAATTTGACAAAGAATCTGGAATGATTGCTGTAGACAGATTTGGAATGACAACTATGAATTATCCATGTAATTATGGATTCGTTCCAGGAACACTTTCCGGAGACGGAGATCCAGTAGATGTACTGATTCTTTCTGAGCAGTCTGTTATGCCGGGAGTAATCTTGGCTGCAAAGCCAATTGCTCTTCTTGAGATGGAAGACGAGAGCGGACTCGATAATAAAGTGGTTGCGGTTCCGGCTGTAACTGGCGATATCACATATGGAAATTTGTCGAATCTAGACGACATCCCTGAAAATATTAAGAATAAAATCAAACACTTCTTTGAACGATACAAGGATTTGGATGAAGGGAAATGGGTACGAGTAAAAGGCTGGGCTGAAAAAGATGCAGCAGTAAAAGAAATCGAAAACGGAATAAAAAATGCTAAGTAGATAATAGTAAATAGGTAATAAATACATATTACCTATTGGCTAGTATTTATTTAAATTAATATGCAAGATATTGGAAAACTAGAAGTAGTTGAGATCGCAAAAGAGGCGAAAAAAGCATATCTAGACTATGCGATGAGTGTTATCGTCTCTCGTGCACTTCCTGATATTCGTGATGGATTAAAACCGGTACACCGCAGAATTTTATATGCGATGTCTGATATGAATCTTTCTCCACAGGCGAAATTTGCAAAGAGCGCTAAGATCGTCGGAGAAGCAATGGGAAAATATCATCCGCATGGAGATGGCCCAATCTACGATGCATTAGTGCGTCTCGCGCAAGATTTCTCCATGCGATATCCGCTTGTAAACGGCCAAGGAAACTTCGGCTCAGTAGATGGAGATCCACCAGCCGCTATGCGTTACACTGAGGCAAAACTCATGCCACTTGCCATGGAAATGCTCCAAGATTTAGAAAAAGAAACGGTAGAGTTTACCGATAATTTTGATGGCACCATGAAAGAACCAATGTATCTGCCAGCAAAAATTCCAAACCTTTTACTCTCTGGATCTGAAGGAATCGCAGTCGGTATGGCCACAAAAATCCCACCTCATAATCTGGGCGAGGTAGTGGATGCAGTACTATATACGATCACAAAAACTGAATTTAATGCAGAAATTACGGTAGACGCAGAGAGTCCGAAAGAAGCAGCTAATGAGATTGCTGAAGAGGAAGAGAGGGAGGCAAATGATGCGCAAACGCCTGCCTATCAAACAATCGAGGAAGGGGACTATCTCAGTAAAAAAGTAACGCTAACATCAAATGTCACAATCGATGAGCTTCTAGAATTTATAAAGGGACCAGATTTTCCAACAGGTGGAGCAATTTATGATCAAACAGAAATAGTTAATACATATCAAACTGGACGTGGAAAGATTATTATTCGTGGTATCGCAAATATCGAAGAAATTGGGCAAGGCAAGAGCGCAATCATCATTACACAACTTCCTTATCAAGTAAACAAATCGGTGCTTGTTGCAAAAATTGCACATCTTGCAAAGGAAAAGAAAATTGGAGGGATTACTGATCTTCGGGATGAATCTGATCGCGAGGGGATGAGGGTAGTCATTGAACTTAAACGCGATATCGCTCCCAAACGAGTTTTGAATAAGCTCTATAAGTATACTTCACTACAAACGAGCTTTCCTTCAAATTTTGTAGCACTGGTAGATGGAATTCCACGGACAGTAAACCTCAAAACTATTATTGATGAGTATATTAAGCATAGATTTCTTGTGATAATTCGAAGATCCGAATTTGATCTTAAAAACGCAAAGGCGCGGCTTCACATTCTGGATGGATTAAAAATTGCGGTCGCAAATATTGATGAAGTTGTAGAAATTATTAAAAAATCTAAGAATACAGATAATGCGCGTACGAATCTTATGGAACGTTTTATCCTTTCAGAACTCCAAGCAAATGCGATTCTTGATATGCAGCTAAGACGTCTCTCCGCACTAGAAATAGAAAAACTTCAGCAAGAATGGGATGAGGTAAAAGCATTTATTGATTATCTCGAAGGACTTCTTAAAGATCCAAAAAAACTCATGAACGTTGTAGAGAGTGAACTGAAAGAAGTCAGAGATAAATATGCAGATCCCCGAAAAACAAAAGTCTACAAAGGCAAAGTTGATGAATTCTCAGATGAAGACCTTATTCAAAATGAAACAACTGTCATAACGCTCACAAAAACTGGCTACATTAAGCGCCAGAGCATGACAGGATTCAAAACCCAAGCTCGAGGCGGAAAAGGTGTTCGCGGCATGACTACCAAAGAAGAAGATGTAATTGAGCAAATTCTTTTTGCAGAAACACATGATTATATCTACTTTTTCACCAGTAAAGGAAAGGTGTATCAGACGCGAGTCTATGAAATTCCAGAAAGTACTCGAACTGCAAAAGGTCAAGCGATTGTAAATCTTATAGATATAAGTTCAAATGAATCCATTCAATCAGTCCTCTTAAGAAAAAACAAAAAAGATGAAGATGATAAGAATTTATTTATGGTGACAGAAAAAGGTGTAGTGAAAAAAACAAGCTTTGACCAGTTTAACAATATTCGCAAAAATGGAATTATCGCGATTTCCCTTTCTGACAATGACAGACTTATCTGGGTAAAAATGACAAGCGGCAAAGACGATATATTACTGATCAGTAAAAACGGAAAAGTCATAAAATTTAACGAATCGCAAGTAAGACCCACAGGACGCTCAAGCATGGGTGTGCGAGGAATTAAAATATCCGGCGATGATGAAGTGGTAAGCATGGATGTAGTCGAAAGTAACGATAAAAACGCAGAGGTAATAGTTATCGCGAGAAACGGGCTTGGGAAAAAGACAAAAGCTAGCTCTATCAGAAATCAGAATAGGGGAGGGCAGGGGGTAAAAATTGCTAATATTACTGCTAAAACCGGAGATATTATCTATGCGGGAGTACTCGGAAAAGAAGTAGATTCAGTAATTATCACCTCTGAAAAGGGCCAGGTTGTAAAGATTCCTCTAAAGAGCATCCCTACACTTTCGAGAAATACTCAAGGAGTAATCCTTATGCGCTTCTCAAAATCAGGAGATAAAGTTGCATCGGCCACTGCCACTTCAAGCGAGACTGATGAAAACGAAAACAGTATTACAGAGATTACACCTGCTAAAGTCGAAAAATAAATTAAACCTTATTAAATTTGCTACCCGTATTACCCGAAATTTGTAGAGGAGATTAGGGGTCACCAACCCTCGCAAAATCACGCTCAAACAAGTATAATTTACAGGTATGAAAATTGATGGAAAACTACTGCAACACGCGATTCTTGTTGATGTCGCTTTTGATATTGCAGAACTAAAGCAAAAAGGGATTGTACCGTGTATTGCCATCGTAACTCTTGGACCCGAAGACTCATGGCAAGCATACGTTAACCAAAAAATTAAACTTGCAAGTCACCTAGGGATAAAAACACGTCTTATTAATCTGAACCCAAAAAATACTGGAGAGGTTATAGCGATCGTGAAGGAGCTCAATATTGATAGTTCTGTTCATGGACTTATAGTGCAACGTCCATTTCCAACACATATTGATACAGAAAAAATAATACAGGGCGTTTCAAGCAAAAAGGATATTGACGGGTTTATTTCTGATTCAGAATTTGATGTTCCTGCCTGGCTAGCAGTAAAGCATATACTCACTCACATTTCCTTCGTATTGAATAATTCAGATCTAAAAAAAATGCTATCAAATCAATCTGTTCTCGTAGTCGGGAAAGGCGGAACTGCTGGGCTCCCCGTGATCAATGGACTTAAAAAATTGGGAATTGAACCTATCATAATCGATAGCAAAACTGAGAACAGAAAAGACTTATTTAAAAAAGCTGACATAATAATCACAGCAGTTGGGAAATCAAACATCATCCCTATTGAAATACTAAAAGAAAAAAGCATCCTTATAGGAATCGGCATTCACTCAGAACACGGGAAGATTAGAGGAGATTTCGATCAAAAATTAGCAGAGACGAAACATATCATCTACACTCCAACGCCTGGTGGAGTGGGACCAATAAACCTTGCGTATCTCTTCAAAAACCTCCTTACTGCTACAAGAAAACAAGCAGTATAAAAGCTAACGGTGCAGTATTTTTCCAGATCCTTTCTCCGTCATTATCTGCCCTTTCTCAAACACCATCTCCCCATTCAGCTTCACCTCTAGGATCTTTCCCCTTACTCTCCATCTATGAAACGGAGTCCATGAACATTTCGTAAACAAATCCTCATTTCTGATTTCATATTCTACATTCATATCCACAATCACTTCTGAATCTTGATCAGGAAGATCAAGGATTTTTTTTGGTCCATCATGACAAAGCCGCCGTATATCAGAAAGGGTCATCTTTTCCTCATACACCGCATTGAGCAATAATGGAAGTGTTGTCTCAAGCCCTGGGACACCAAATGGCGGCTGATCACCTTCTTTCTCTGCCCTTGTATGCGGCGCATGGTCTGATTCCACAACATCAATCTCGGAAATGTTATTCCAGAGAAATTGTACATCCTCATCAGACTTCAGAAATGGCTTCATCCTCGCGTATGGCCCCAGTTCTTCTCCATACTTTTTCGTGAGAAATAGATGATGCGGGGTAACCCCACAAGTAACAGGAAGCTTTTTGTGCTTTGCATGTATAATTTTCTCAAGATCTGACTTCAAACTTATATGGCAAAAATGTGTTTTCTTACGCGTCTTTTGAACATTTTCAATTACCGCATCGATAGCATCATCCTCTGCGTGGACGAGTATCGGGCCGTTTTCTTCCGGCCAATCAGCAAATATTTCTGCAAGCATTCTTTTATCGATAAGAAAGTTCCCTGTCGTTTCGTTAAGATACAACTTAAGCCCAAATACATTCCGGGTAACTTCTCTAAATTCTGAAAGATTCTCCCCTAATGAACCGAAATAAAATCCGATATCACATACTACGCCTTGAGACGCAAGTTGCATTTTTTCTTGTAATAATTCCTGAGTCATGATAGGAATGCTGTTATTCGGCATATCTATAACGGTAGTAAACCCACCAGCAAGAGCACTCATTGTCCCTGTCGTAAAATCCTCTTTTTCAGCTTGGCCAGGGGTACGCAAATGAACATGCATATCAATAAGCCCAGGAAGAGTAATAATACTCTTCATTTAATTCCTCCTAAAACCAACGCGAGGAGCGCCATTCGTACATACATCCCATTTCTAATCTGATTTCTCAGATAGTATGCTCGAGGATCAAGGTCTACTTCTGGCATAATCTCTCCCACACGAGGAAGCGGATGCATAAAAATCGTATCCTTTCCAGCATACTTGTCTACAAGGTCTCTACTCAGTATGAATTTATTTTTTACTTTTTCGTATTCTTGATTAGTTATAAATCGTTCTTTTTGCACACGAGTCCAATACCAAAAATCAGCATTCTGAGGAATATCAGATTCTTTATGAATCTCAATAATGGAAATATTACGCTTTATAAATTCTTTCCTATCAGCATCCGACAATTTCAACTCTCTCGGAGAAAGAAGATATAACGTATTATTTTTAAAAAGCGACAACCCTCGAATAAGCGAATGGATCGTCCTACCGTTTAGAATGTCTCCCGTCAAAACCCCTGTCAAGTTCTCAAGTCGTCCATACTGCTCATAGATCGTATAAAGATCCAAAAGTGCCTGTGTAGGGTGTTCTCCAATTCCGTCCCCCGCATTTATTATCGGAACCATTGCCTGCAATGAAGCGTTTTCAGACGCACCTTTTTGAGGATGACGAAGGATTATCATATCCGAATATGCCTCAAAAGTATTGATTGTATCTTCAAATGATTCACCTTTTGATACAGATGAGAAATTTGTAGGGTCAATAATCTCTAATGTTTGCCCACCGAGCCTCTTTACTGCCGCAGCAAATGAAGCAAAGGTTCTACTAGAGGGTTCGTAAAAAAGAAGTGTCACAACCTTTCCGGAAAGAATCTTTGACGGTGTAGAATTTTGCGTAATAGATTTCATCCGAGGAACTTTTGCAAATAAATTCATGAGTGAAGTAGGGGAGAGTTGATCAAAAGAAACAATATCTTGCAAATGAAAGCTTGAAGTTATTTTTTCTCTCTTCACTGAAAATTAGTGTACCAAAGGAGAAAAATATGTGCAAATTAAGATCCTTTGACAAAAAGAGGGAAGACGGTGTAGAGTAGAGGGATAGGTTTTTATGGGCAGGTTATTATTTCGCATGCCTCCTGTTGCCCCAAGGAGGATTGTCAAGAAAAAATTTTTTAAACTCTTTGCTTTTCTTATAGCATATATCGTTATCCTCACACTACTGAGTGTATTCTATATCTCTACAAAAGTTCCCGAAAAACTCACTCCCGAAGAAAAAGGGAGTATCATCATAAAGCCTTCCGTAATACCTATCCCCTCAATAACACAAATCCCTATCACACCTACTCCCACAGTAGCTCCGACAATCACCCCCACTCCGGAACCTCCTAAAAAAGAAGCCATCGCAACGCAAATTGATGAAACCACCTGGAAAGTGGAACTTGAAACAGATAATCATATGGCTACACCATTCGAAATATTTCAGGCGCTAAATACTTATCGGAATAAGCGAGAAGTAGAATCACTTTTGTGGGACGAAACTCTTGCATCATTTGCACAAAACAGGTCGGACCTCTTCAACTCTCAAGGAAAACTCGATAATCATGCAGGATTCAGAGATTATATGAATAACCGCGGGTTTGAAATATCCGGATTTAATGGATTAGGTGAAAACTCGGCATACATGGCAGGACCCATGACAGGAACTACTATCATAGAGTCTCTCTTCTCAGCTGATGCACCACATGACAACAATCAGCTCGATTCGTCATGGACACACGTAGGGATAGGGCTTACTGGCAATGCAGTAAATGTAAATTTTGGGAAGAATAAACGATAGGCTCAAAAACTCTTCGGACAAAAACCGTTATCGTTTATTTCCTTGGTGAAATTTCTTATGCACTTCCTTTAACTGAGGATTCGTGACATGAGTATATATTTGTGTTGTAGAAATATTCTTGTGTCCAAGCATTTCCTGAACTGAACGCAAATCAGCGCCGTTTGAGAGAAGGTCTGTCGCAAAACTATGCCGTAATGTGTGAGGCGTTGCTTTCACCGGAACCTTTGATTTCCTGACATATTTTTCTACAATTCTCTGAATAGATCGAGCCGTAAGCCGCATCTTTTCTCCATTATTGGAAGGGTCGACTTTTTTCGCATAACGAATAAATACCGGCGCGAATTCATCTTCACGCCTCTCAAAATATTTCGTAAGCCAAAATGCTGCACTATCAGAAAGAAACACAATCCGCGCTCTACCACCTTTCCCAATAACACCAAACTCTCGACTTTTGAAGTTAATTTGATGGCGATCTAGCTTTGAAAGCTCTGAAACTCTCAATCCTGTTGAGAATAATAATTCCAATATAGCCCGGTCTCGTAAGCCCTTTTCACTTGATATATCAACTGCATTTACGAGTTCACGTAAGTGATCTTTATCTAAAAACTTTAAGCTTTTACTCTCAGCTTTCGGCAAATCAATCTTCTCTGGCGCAAGTGTCTCAATGTCATTTCTTACCAAATAACGCAAGAGTGACCGAAGCGCAATAATATGATAACTCTGCGTAATTCGCTTGAGAGTAAGCCCATTCTCATCTGTTAAGTCTGATAAATACTTTCTATATTTTCTAATAATATCAGAATTAAGCTTCCTCAAGTCCAAATCTGCATGATTTTTTTGCACCCAAGTAGAAAATCTGAGGAGATAAAAACGATAATTTCTAATAGTAAGCTTGCTCGCATTTTTCTCAATTTCTAAATATTCTAGAAACTGCTCAATATATTTATTTAATTCTTCCATAGAGTAGGGCGCATGGAGTAGGCCATCTGTTTATTGTGCGACATAATACTCATAAAAGTCAACTGCGATGAAAATAAAATAGTAAACGATCAAATCATTTTCAGCAAGAATGGGATAGGAATATTTATATTGTGCGACATAAATGAAAACTGGATGAAAAGGTTCGGATAGTAAGAACGTGATCACTTCTTAATAGCAAATCGAATTATCATGCAATATAATTATTTTAAATTCGAAAGCTAACTGCAAAAATCTATACAAAAATATATTAAGGTAATTTTTCCTATAATTTAGACTGTCAATATCCTACTATTTATAAATTTTGTCATTGATTGGGAGCATTATATTTCGAGGCTAGATATGGCCTTCAAAATTGCGATTTAAGGCCTCCTAAACTTAATGAAGCACTACATACACCTCTGCAATAAAACGCAACTACCTATTCAAGAGGAAATAAGCCTATTTATACTTGCTATAATCCTATAGTAGGGTAATGTCCTTATAAGTGCATATTTATTCATGAAGAGCATACTGAACATATATCCTACTAGAAATAGTAAATAAAATTCATAATGCAATATTAAAGCGAAGGCCGATTTTTGAGAAAAAAAGCGCCCTCTCGTTCTAAGGTATTTATGTCGTAAAAGTATTATTGTGCGACATAGTAATATATACCTACCCACCATCTAAGAGACTACCAATCTCTTATTAACTTACCGTTTATTTTTTTAAAGAAAAGTTCTTTTCTGTGAGACAGGTATGAATTTGAACTTCGGCCTACAAGCCGCTCTCTTAAAAGATCAAGCATATATAAACCGCAATTTTTGTACTGAAACGATCTTTTTAGCCTCAAATAGCCTCAAAATGATACAAAGACCAACATTTGAGGTTTAGGCCTTCAAATCAATAAAAACGGAATATTTAGCCTCAAATCAAAGAGTTTTGTTCGCTTTTTTTTCGAGTAATCAGGTCTGAACCTCTGCAGGAGAAGCCTTAAACAGTATTCCAGGCACTCTAACTGGCTAAGACGCACAAAAAGAACACACAACACGTATTTGATGTGAATCAATGCGCTACGCCAATAGAGCTAGAGTCGTGAAAAGCAATGCTTCTATCTCGTGAAATACTATACGATTCTTTTTTTGACTTAAATCATATAACCATAAGCCACTAGAATAATTATAGGATGGATAAAATTATAGGATACTCTTCTCCTACTAATATCAAACTATATCATTTGAACTTAAATTTCGCTCACTCCTCTACTCTAAAAATAAACCAAATTTCCGAAATCTAAACGCAACTTTCTGTATGTAATTTATATTTTGAATCAGATACTTTCTGGAAAAACATTACAATAGAATTCAAAATTCTATCAGCTACTTAGCTTCTCAATGCTTAGATGTATTTAGCCTCAAATAGCCTCAAAATATGAGACTTTTTTATAAAAGATACATCTTTACCTCTTATTACTAAAAATTGCCTATCCCTCACTATATCCTTCCGCAGTCCACTCGAACCTAAACTCCCCAACGAGAGAAAACTATTAAAAATAATACAGAAATAAAACCCACCCAAATATATTCCCAAAGAATTCCCTTAAACAGCCTACGCTCAAGCCACGCATGAACCAATCCCGAAAATGTATAAAATATTCCGGTCAGAAAAAGTGAATACACAGCAGCGTTTACCGGCCAAAGAATAAGCACGAGGGATAGCTGCATAAGACAAAATGCTATGATGAACGAAGAAATAATAATTTCTTTTACTTGTGATTTATTCAAGCTGTATGACCACAAGCTTTCAAAATTCATAAAAAGAGAAATCAAAAAAATCAGCAAAGGCGTTAAGAATGGAATCTGCCGAAGCGAAAATGCAAAATTAAATAAGAAAAATAGCACCAAAAGTGTTAATACAAATGCAACAATCCTTGCACTCCTCAGCAGATTTATTGTCCGAATTCCTGAAACTGCAAAAATATTTTGAGTTAGGAAAAGTGAATATAAGCCAAATGCATATAAAGTTGTAATAATGAACTGTGAGATGAGCCTATCAGGAACTAATGTATAAAAAAATGGAAAAGATAATGAGTAAAAAAACGGCAATACAAGAATCGGATAAAAGAACGTTTTTTTAACATCATTTCTCAAAATGAAAAAAAGCAGCACATCAGTAAGAATCGCGAGAATTACTGTTGCAATAAACAACTGTACTCCATTTAAAAACTGCAGAAAAAAGAAACTCAAGGAAAGGATCAGTACAGAAAAAACAAGCTTTTGTCTTTTATTGAGATTAAAAATTTTTGGCAGTTCTTTTCTCACGTTATACTGAAAAATCGAAATTGGAATAGACTTTTTGAACGTCATCAAGATCTTCAAGCTTGTGCATTAAACTCTCTACTTTTTCTTGAATATTCCTATCTGTAATAAACGTCTTTGGCTTATAGACAATTCCCGCCTCTTCTACACTCATCCCTTTTTCTTCAAGAACTGTTTTTACTTGCATAAGATCCGTGGCTTGAGTATAAAAATAAGCTAGACCAGACTCACTCTCTACATCATCCGCACCACTCTCAAGCGCCATATCCAGAAGCTCATCAAGCGTTTTTCCTTCGCTCTTTACCATGATCTCTCCTACGCGATCGAACTGGTATGCAACAGACCCCTGAGCCCCCATAGACCCGCCATTTTTTTCAAAAATGTTCTTTACTTCTGCAACAGTTCGCTGCTTCTTATCAGTTACTGTCTCAACAATTATCGCCACACCTCCTGGCCCAAATCCCTCATATACCAACTCTTCAAGTGCCGCACCACCTACCCCCCCTGCTCCTCTCTGAATAGCACGATCTATACTGTCCTTGGGCATGTTAGCGCCCCGTGCTTTATCTATCGCAAGCCGTAATCGATGATTCGTACTGGGATCTGATGACCCACCTTGTTTTACTGCAATCGAGATAGTTCCAGCTATTTTCGTAAAGAGCTGCCCACGCTTTGCGTCATTTACACCCTTGGCTCTTTTAATTGTGGCCCACTTGCTATGTCCTGACATAACTTCTTAATTATAAGTTCAAAAAAGCTTACATGCAAGCTTTTAAAGAGGATTAAACGATTCACGTTTGACAAATGAAACCGTATTTCCTAAAATGGGTGAATTAAATTTCTCAATGCTACATCTAAAAGATCAAGCTATTAAATCAGCACTTAATAACAACTGGAATGAAGCGATTCAAATAAATCAAGCTATTCTTAAAAATAACCCCAAAGATATTGATACTCTTAACAGACTTGGATTCTCCTATATGAAAAGTAATCAGCTTGAAGAAGCTCGAGAAATCTTTGAAAAAGTTATCTCTCATGATAAAACAAATCCGATCGCACAGAAAAATCTCAAAAAAATTAATACTCTTTCTTCAAACAATCACTCTCTCAGTGAAACTGCGATCAATAATATCGACGGACTCTTTATCCAGGAAACTGGAAAGACTCGATCTATAGAACTGAGAAATCTTGCTGATAAAAAAATTCTCCTCTTACTCGAAACTGGAGATGAGGTAAATCTTGTAATCAAACGGTCAAAAATATTCGTCCAAAAACTGGATAAGACCTATATCGGTATGCTTCCAGATGATATTGGAATGAGACTCACTAATATGATTAATGGCGGAAATGAGTATAAAGGATGGATCATGAACGCTGATGACAAGAAGGTGACTATATTTGTAAGAGAGGTAAAACGCGGGAAGAAATTTGCAAATCAACCGTCATTTAGTGTTTCCTAGGATTTCTCTCGAAAAGAACTACCTCTTTATTCTTGTGGTGTTTTTTTGCAGCTTGTACAGAGACTATGTCTCGCTTTTTACTTTTTCCCAATGCTCGGTTTAACGAAAATAACGCCCACAAGAAAGAAATGATCACAAGTAAAGCTACTCCAATAATTATCTCCATTAGTCCATTAAATTCTCGAGCTCAAGCTCAGATTCTTCCCCAATTATAATGGTTATATCTGCAATTTGCGCATCCTCATCATAAGTTATTGGAAAATTAAAGCTCTTTTGGATTAATTCTGCTTGATCACTTTTAAGTTTATTTGAGTATAGAATTTCTGAGTCTTTTCTTCCCTGCTCTGTTACTATAGACACCACATTAAACCCTACACGCGAATACATCTCACCGATCCTATTCCCTAAACCATTCACTCTTGTTCCATTAACAATCTGAAGGCTCGTTTTTTCGTTTACAATTTCTGAATTCTGGAAATATAGGTCTGATTCCTTACTGAGAAGCCCTCTCACATCAGTGATTGTCGCATAAGATTTTATGATTGTATTTTCCGAAGCAATTTTTTTTCTTTCGGAATACAGTTTCATCCAGTCAAAGAACGTAATATTTTTCTTTTTAATACTTGGATCTGAAAGGATATTCTGAATATTTCCCCAAGAGAGAAAATTTGGAGTAGGATCATATGGCTCCTCTCCTTTCGGATATACCACATATCCGTGAATCGGAATACCAAAATTAATACTTTGTAATAAAATATTCTCTCGCTTGAGATTCTCCAAATCTTTTGTTACCGCAATTGCAGAAAAGCTACTGCCTAAACTATCAATTCCTATTATCCCTACATATTTATCAGAAATAATGAGTAAATTGTAAGAATTATTTACAAACTCTCGATTTTGATATTGGTTAAAAAGACGAATTATTATCCCCAAAAAAATCACGAGAAGCGCTGCAAAAATAAAGAATTTGAGGTATAAAAGGCTGTTATTTTTTTCTCTCTTCATCACAAATAAGTATATTATTTAGTGTAGGGGAATTTATAATTGAAAGCAATTTCCATCATGCTCTCTTCTTGAGCTTTTTAATAAACTCAGAAAGATCATCAGGAAGTGGCGCTGTAATCACTATCTCTTCTTGAGTTTTAGGATGAGAAAAAGATATCTTCTCCGCGTGAAGAAAATGTCGAGAAAGTCTTTTTCTATCCCTTGCTGCAACTTTTCTTCCAGTGTAAAAAAGATCTGCATAAATCGGAAAACCAGCATATTGGAGATGGACTCGTATCTGATGGGTTCTTCCAGTTTTTGGGAATGCCCGTACGAAAGACAATGTCTCTTTTCTATCATCAGGATTTTCAAATCGAGAGATGAGCTCAAAACTTGTCTCCGCCTCTCTCCCCTCAGGCACAACACCAAAGCGTTTCCTATTCCAAGGAAGTCGTCCGACCGGAACAGAAACAGATCCTGATTCTGGAAATTCACCGTGGCAGAGCGCTACATATACTTTTTTTACTATTCGCTCCTTAAACTGACTCTGTAACTTTACAAATCCTTCAACAGATCGAGCAATTAAAAGCACTCCGGAAGTTTCCTTATCAAGTCGATGTACTATCCCTGATCTATCCTCAAATTCACTCCCGAATACACTCTCCATTCTCAACTCCCCGCTCTCAGCTTTCTCTTTTACCCAATCTTGAAGCGTATAGGAATACTGTGAAGTATCTGCATTATTCACTATCATGCCATACGGTTTGCTTACAGCAATAAGAACATCGTCTTTATAAAGAATTTGTACACCCTTTTTTTTCATATAATCCTGTCATTTTCCTTTAAAAAAATCGAGCTTGATAAGCGCGAGACAATATATCGATATTGCAAGCACTACAAGTGCTATTATTTGAACTGGCGAATATAATACCACACTCCCTTTCTGGATCAATGAATTCGATAGATAAAAAACAGCCGAACTAACAAGCACTCCAAATGCCACTACTCCATCCCTTATCGCAAATCTTGTATGCATTCTGATAAGAATGATAAATACTACAAGAAGCACAAGAATTTCTCCTACGGCAATCCTCCAATCAATTCCTCCCAATAGAAGATGAGTTGTCGCGTCAAAAACTAACAGAGGGAAAAATGAGAGCAAGTAAATGTCTAAAATGCGAAGTGTATTCTTACGTTTCCTAAAGAAAAATACAACTCCCAACGCAACTACCATAAACAATCCGAGGAAGTTAAGGCCCCAATATAATAAAATATGCAAAAATCGTAATGGATTTAAAAATGCATCAAACATTTTCATATCTATAAAATAGAGAATTCGAGACATCAATAATGAGAACAGGACAAGAATAAAAGCCCGATCAAAAATGAGTCTTATAGAAATATTTTGACGCAATAACACAAAATCATGACGTGACGCTACGAATAATATGAATGAGCAAATAAATAAAAACAGTATTAGTAATAAAACCATAGATAGTTATTTTTTAAAATTTAATCTCTTTAACCCAAGCAAACTAATAGCAATCGCAATTGCGATAAGAATCGTCTCTGTCCCGAAGATATCCGCAAAAAGTCCCGTTACAATAATCGGAACAAGCACGATAACACCTGCAAGAGTAAAAATTAGACCATAAATTTTAGATCTAAAATTATCATCAATATTTGACTGGATAATCGTTTGGGAGGGAACAAAAATCAATGCATTTGCGATCCCTGCGATAAATGCCAGCATTACAGTTCCCACAATCGGTAGGATAATCGTTTGATAGGGAACAATAGACAAGAGAAATAACCCCGCAGCTGATAAAAATATTCCCAAATTCATAAGGCTATTTCCGCTCACATTTCGGAAATAAGCACCAATAAACAATGACATAAAAATCATGCCAACTGCAGCAGGTGCAAACACCACAAGAGAAATATCTTCAGTCTGAATCCCGAGACCGTGTACTGCAAAATCTGGAATAAGTGTTGCCATAATAAGGGTCACCACTTGAGAAAGCGCCAAAAACAAAACTGCAGAGCTAATCTCTTTATTTTTCTTAACAAGGAGCACAGAGGTAACAAGCTCCTGAATCACAAGCAAGAGAATCTTTTTAACGTTTTTTAATCCTCCGTTTTCTGTAAATCCAATTTTTACCGAAGAAGGAATATTTGGAATCAAGTATGCAAATATAGTTGCGGAAAGAAATAATGCTCCAAGCACCAAAAAGGTATACGATTCACCAAATATCCGCAAAAACGGTCCTCCGAGAACATATCCTACAAGGATGGACCCAAAAAGGAATACGCCAAATAAAGAGTTTGCCGCCAAGAGATATCCCCTCTTCACAATATGTGGAATAATAGGAGTCTCCGCAGGAACATAAAATTGCGTAGTCGACGATATGATAAATGATGCAACATATAGATACAATAAAGAATTTCCAAAAAAGAAAAATCCCATTACGAATATCGCACGTATAATATTCCCAGAAACTAAAATCATCCGCTTATTCTTCGCATCTCCAATTATCCCTCCCAGAAAGCTAAACAATGCTTGAGGGATAGTGATCGCAAGAATGAGGATAGAGACTGCAAGATTTGAATTCGTTAACTGGAATGCTTTAAATATAAGAATAATATTCATCATATTAAAAGCTATCTGAGAAAAGATTACAGATAATGAAAAAATAAAAAACGCAGGGTTGCGCAATACGTCAACTAATCTTGGACTTGGTGCGTCCACTGTATGAAGAGGCAATGAAGACATTTATGCTCTTTTAGTATAGCTCCTATCGCGTGTATCAACAACCACCTGATCGCCCTCCTGAATAAATAACGGGACTCGAATACTCATTCCGTTTTCAAGAATTGCATCCTTGTATACATTGCTCGCAGAATTTCCTTTTACTCCGGGTGCAGTTTCCTTTATCTTCATGGTAATTTTTGGTGGGAGCATAATACCAAGTGGCTCATTGTCATAGAATTGAAGCGTATAATTATCACCCTCGAGAAGGAACTCATAGCCAGGGATATTTTTCAGCGGAATTTCTTTCTGCTCAAATGTTTGCGGATCCATAAACGATGCGGCTTCGTCGTCTTTATAAAGAAACTGCATCTCTTGATTGTCCAGTCTGATACTATCTACATTTGCTCCATTCGTATATCCTTTTTCAATAACTGACCCAGACCTCAAATTTCGCACCTTTACTTTAATATTCGCACTCCCTCTTCCCATTTTAATATGCTCATAGGAAATGACTTGAAAAAGTTCATTATCTTCCTGAAATGTTGTTCCTGCGCGTAAGTCTGTTACTGAAATCATATTATTTTTTCTTTGAAGTTCTACTTACCCGAATAAGCCCTGAACAGGGAATTATCTCTACCCCACGCTTTTCAAGCTCATCTAAAAATAAATTTGCTCCGATACTATCAGCAGACATATGACCACAATCAATTACATTCACATGCCGCTTTTTCAACTCTTGCACCGCCTCTTCAGGAACATGCATTTCCACAATCGTGCCAACTCCTGATTTCGCAAGTTCAAGATACAATTCTTTCGACGGATTTGTTCCACCAGTAAAACTTACGACAACTTTCCCTGTCCGAGAATTAGGACTTCCTGCAACGATACTTGGCCCTGCTTTCCCTCGAATCGCTTCAGTAAATTCAGGAATATCATTTATTGCATCAAGTAAATCGCCGAGAGAATCGAATTTTTTGTCCTCGATATTCTTATTCATAAAGTCGTTTCCTAAGTTATCCCACACAGTGTGAATTGCCATAAGAGGAACTTCGAGAAGCCGCGCAGCGTCAACTGCCTGCGCATGATTCAATGGACCAATTCCACGTCTAACACGAGACTTTCTTTCTTCAAATAAAGAATGTGCAATATTTTCTGGCACTCCAGCTTGCGCATACATATCCACCTGCACATCCATTACCTCATCCAGTCCTGCAAGAGCAGTGCCAGTCGGATGGTGAGAGATGACCATATCAATTCTCTTCCCCTTCTCTCTAAGCCTATCCGCAATGATTACCTCAGCAGCCTCTGCATCAATTCCAACCATAACAGTCTTAACCTCTTGCTCTCTGTCACCAAACAATACTCTCGTGTCTGTATAGGGATTGTTAAGGTTTTCCACATCGAAAAATTTCTTTTTCTTTTCCGGAAGCTCTTTGTACTCTTTCTCAGCTTTTTTCAGAAATTTCTTCACACCATCTACTCCTCGAGGATCCGTCTTTATACCCATGTCTATGGCAAGTTTATATATTTCTTTTATTTTCATATATATTGTGCAGAATAGTTAAAAAGTATATAATAACTAGGCTCAAAAGTAAAGCATTCCGGGCGAGTGCTGGAATGGTATACAGGTTAGTCTCAAAAACTAATGGGAACTTTTCCCATGAGGGTTCGAGTCCCTCCTCGCCCACTGTTATCACAAAGGACTCGAACAACCGGATTGAGCGAAAGAGGCGGGGTCGCGAGTCCCTCCCCTACCATCTTCCGTGCTATATATATATTCTATCTATAATATCCTCTCGCATCCTCAGGAAGCATTTCCGCGATTCGATTCATAAGAAAAGTGTTTATCGCTTCTTTATCACGAAGATCAATTCCATTTTGTTCTAATTCCTCAGTAGTAAACGGCTCACCTATTATAGCGGTCGCAAGCTTAGGCCGAAACCCCATGTGTTTTTTCATAAGTGACTGTTTTGCTTCACGGGTAATATGCGCAGTGCTGGAATCATTCGGAACACCTGGATCGAACAATCGATATGTACCATGAATCGCGACGGGAAGAAACGCGACGTCTTTACTATGCTGCGCCACACTACGGCGGACAATCCGCGGAATCAAATCGTTCTTCACTTCTATCATACCAAAACGCTTTCCTGTTTCAGGATTTATTCTCCCTGCCTGCACACTTCCTTGGGGAAAAATCATTATGCCGTCCCTGCTTGATGGAATCGAAAGAAGCTCCCGTGACTGGTCAGTTGCAGCTTTTATATTGTATTTTTCCCTATCCGCCTCCCGCGCAACCTCCACAGGATGAATGTGATTTTCTATCATCCACGGCTTCATAGCGTTATAAAATTCTGTATGTTTAGAGCTCTGGTCTCCAGTTCTGAGTGAGGCTGCGAGAGGAAGTTTAAACTCCATGGGAATATTTCCTGGCTTATTTAACAGCTGAGAAACTTTCACCAACGCTCCTCCATCCATATGGCTCTCGTGATTGGCGTATACGATTGGCGTTCTGTTTTGGCGGAGAAAATAGTATTCGTCGATAGACTCAAACGGATCCTGCACGTCTATCATATCCGCACCATCTCGCGCGAGTTTCCTATACAATGCTTCTTTAGGAAAATGTAAAAATTCTCGAGATGAAAATTCAGAATAATATCCCCGTCCTATTTCCATATAAAATTATCCATATATCTTCTGGAGTTTAATTTTTTATGATGGCTTCTCGATTTCAGGCTGCCTATTTCCCTCCATATTATAAAATTTTATTTTATCTCCCCGGAACAAAAGCTCCCGCTCTCCTACTGGCCCATTTCTATGTTTTGCAACAAGTACATTTACTATCCGTTGAGAAGTAAACTCTTCATCTGGAGAATAGAGAAACATCACGACGTCTGCATCCTGCTCAATTGCCCCTGATTCACGAAGATCCGCAAGCTGTGGCTTTCCTCCACCTCGCTGCTCAACTGCACGAGAAAGCTGTGACGCACCAATAACTGGGATCTTTAATTCTCGAGCAATATTTTTTAAACTTTGTGAAATATACGAAACCTCTTGAACACGACCTTCAAATTTCTTTCCGGGATTTGCGAGCTGCAAATAGTCTACAATCAAAAGCTTTAGTCCATGCTCAGCATGAAGTCGACGCGCCTTAGAACGCATATCCGGAATAGTGAGCCCGGGTGTGTCGTCAATAAATATTGGCGCCTCAGCAAGAACCCCCATCGCTTTTGAAAGTGATTCATAATCCTGATCAGACATTTTTGCAGTCTTCAGTCTCCACGCATCTATCTCCGACTGGTTAATCAAGAGCCTATCTACCAACTCCTCCTTGCTCATTTCGAGAGAAAAAATCCCTACTGGCTGCTTCCCCACTGTCCCAACATATTGCGCAATATTTATCATAAACGCAGTCTTTCCTTGACCTGGACGCGCGGCGAGAATAATAAGATTTGAATCTTGCAATCCTGAAAGCAAATTATCAATATCCACAAACCCAGTCTCCAAACCTCTCAAGCCTTCCCCGGATTTATGCAGCTCATCAAGTCGCTCGAAACTTGCAGCAAGTGTTTCTTTCACCGGAATAAATCCCTGTGTAATGTGTTGCTGAGAAACCTTAAAAATTTCAGACTCTGCCTCATCTAAAATTTCAGATGCTGGTTTTTCTTCTTCAAATGCCTTATCAGTCATGCGGCTCCCCATTTGGATAAGTGAACGCCTGATGTACGCATCACGGACAATTTGTGCATAATGTTCACTATTTGCTGCGGTCGGCACGACATTTGTCAACTCGGTTAAATAAGAAGTTCCTCCAATATTTTGGACTGCCTTTCTTTTTTTAAGGTGATTTGTCAGCGTAAGAAGATCTATCGGCTTCCTATCTTCATACAATGCGAGCATTGATTCATAGATTATTTTATGCTTTTCTTCATAAAAATATTCAGAAAACACAATCTGAGAGAGATTTATCATCACATCTTTATCAATTAGGATAGAACCGAGGATTGCTTGCTCCGCGTCTGTATCATGAGGAGGAATCCGAACCACTGCCATATGCTACTGAAGTATAAACATCCTGCCTCCCTCGGGAGTCAATTTTTTAGTATTAATATTTTTTACCTTTTCAGCTTCTATTTTTCCTTCCAAAATATTGGAGGAATCAAGAAATGCTGTAGGATACGAGAAATTTGTAATTTTAGACGTATCAAATTCTGGCTTTACTTGAACTACTACTGCATCATACATTCCCCCATCAGGAATGCTCTCTATTCCATCCGAGGTAGTAAAATAAATCTCTCGCTCATTGTAATTAAAAGTCGCAGAAAGTATTCCGTTTTTTTTCAATAATCTAATATAAATCCCTTTGAATTCATATTCGCCTGGTCCTTCGATAATAAGTCTCTCATCAGTAGTTGTTAACGTACTTTCTGTATCAGTACTAACAATAACTCCACTTGCAACCTCATCATCAGAATTGATGTATATATTTGTACTCCCTGCACCCAGTCGTATACCGTTTTGATGTTTTTGAATATCCATTGAAGGATTCTATCCTACCACATTAAGATTTTCTTGACAACATAATGCAATTCAACTATCATAGGCAATTACTCCATGAAAGAGCGTTTGATCATAATAGTACTGGCTATTATCTCCGGGCTTGTCATCACAACCGTAGCATTTTTTATCTATCAAAATTTCATCTCAACCACGAACACTGCTCAAGACCGCACAATTCCGGATGAAAAAATCTCTCCACAGCCCACAGAAAATCTCCTTCTAGAGATCGCCGAACCCGCCGATGGAAGCCTTACTGATAAAAGGACCATATCAGTAAAAGGAGCCACAAATCCCGAAAATATCGTCATCGTGTCGTCAAATCAAGAAGATAATTCCGGGAAGGCAACAAGTGACGGGAATTTTTCCATAACCATTGATATAGATGCGGGCGCAAATTATCTTATCGTGCGAAGTATCGCACCAGATGGGAGTGCAATTAAGAAGGAAATTGTAGTAACATATACTACTGAGGAATTTTAATATGAAATATTTTCTAATACTACTACTCACCCTTGCTATTCTGACTCCAAGACTTGCCTTGGCTGAAGAAAATGAGCCTACTGCCGCTCCATCAAATAATCAAATTCCCGATAGTGATGAAGCAATGAAGCGAGTCCAACGAATTAAAGATATCGTCGCAAGTAAGGTTGCAGAATTAAATCTTGTAGAAAAAAGGGGGGTTGTTGCAACTGTCACAGAAACCTCGAATACGGAAATTAAGGCGATAGATATGAGAGGAAATACCGTTAATATCAATGTCGATGAGCTAACAGATTTTAATTTCGAAGAAGAGGACTTCGGAATTTCTGACCTGAAGCCTGGCGTCCTCTATTCGTTTATTGGACTCTACAATAAAGATACAGAAAGCCTACTTGCTCGATTTATCTCACAACCCGCCTCAATCCCTTCATACATGGAAGGTGCAATTGCAAATATTCAAGAGGACGATTTTCAAATAAAAGTTTTGAATAGAGAAGGAGAAACAAAGATTGTCGATATCGAAACTTCTACCCATACAATTCTTATTGATGAAAATGGCAAAATCAGCAAATCAGGATTTTCAGACTTACTTCTTGGCCAAAGAGTTATTGTTGTAGGATTTGATACCGATGACAAAGCAATTTCAGCAAGTAGGCTCATTCACTTTGACGGTATTCCACCAACCACAGAAGTTCTTGCAAAACTTCAAAACGAAACACCAACCATTGCATCAGGAAGTGGAAACCAGTTGGAAATACTTGAACTTGAAGGAAAGGAATAGTTAAATTCGTCGCAACACACGACTTCTTTTGTTACCATCCTCTATAACATAACCCATTTTTTCTATCTTGGCTCTTAGCTGATCTGCAACTAAATATTTCCTCTCAGATCGCAACCTATCACGATCCCGTGTCATTTGCCGCACCTCTTCAGGAACATCATTGACTCTCTGAGAATTCTCAAAAAACTGTAACCCTAATATCTCATCCATAAGTTTTAGCGTCCCAATTTTTTTACTATTTGACTCATCAGAACGCAAAAGCTCCCACAAAACTGCAATCGCGCGCGGCATATTCAAATCGGACTCGATTGCTTCCATAAATTTTCCTTCATATTTATTTGAGACCTCACTACTATTTGGATATTTTGCTACAAAATCAAGGATTTTTTGGTATGCAGTATGTGCAGCTTTCAAACTATCCCATGTAAAATTCATATATGCTCTATAGTGCGTAAGGTACGTAAGATACCGAAAATCCATTGGACTAAACCCTTTCTCTTGAATATCTTTGAGTGTATATACATTTTTCCTAGATCGACTCATCTTTTCATCACCCATCAGAAGGTAACTGGTATGCATAAAATATTTTGAAAATGTCTTTCCGGAAAATGCTTCACTTTGCGCTATTTCATCTTCATGGTGAGGAAAAATCAAATCTTCTCCTCCTAAATGAATATCAAAACTTACCCCAAGATACTTCATAGCCATCACACTACACTCAATATGCCACCCAGGAACTCCCTTGCCCCATGGACTATCCCAACTCATTACTCTGTCCTGCTGTTTTTTCCACAATGCAAAATCCGCGCTATCTTTTTTATCAGTTTCCTTGCTCACCCGAACAGCCTCAAGGAGTGCCTCTGTCTTATCAAGCGTATTACCAGAAAGTTTTCCATAATTACTAAATTTCTGCACATTGAAATAAATATTTCCCTCAGATTCATACGCAAACCCTTTTTCAAGCAATACTTCGATAACTTCTATCATTTCAGCAATATGATCAGAGGCTTTTGGTAAAACATCTGCGAGCTCGATATTTAACTTTCTACTGTCTGAGAGAAATTTCTTTGTATACCGCCCGGAAAGCTCAAGCGGTGTTATTCCCAGTGAGTCTGCCTCATCAATAATCGGATCAATAACTTTATTTTTCTCTGTAGAAAACCGGAAATGCCCTACATCGGTAATATTCATAACAGATGCCACATCAAGCTCTTTATATCTGAGTAAGCGCACTAAAATATCAGTTGTGAGATATGTTCTAAAGTTTCCAATATGAACATCCCTGTATACAGTAGGACCACAGGTATAAACGCCCACCTTACCGACTTGAATAGGCTCAAATTCTTCTAATTTCTTTGTAGCGGTATTATATATTTGCATTAGGCTCAATTTTACCAGATTGAAGCATAAAATGACAGAATAAAGCTTTTATTGTGAAAGCTCATAAATAGCGCGGATCAATTGGTTATCAAGCTCCTCATCAACCATATCAGCGCTTGAAGATGCATCATATTCGACCAGTATATCCGGCTCAAGCCCTTCTGCCTCATTCACCCAAATCCCATTTGGTGTAAGCCACTTCGCAACAGAAATGTGAACACTACTCTTCCCATCCTCTAAGTCCACCGGCTGCTGAATTGTTCCCTTTCCAAATGTTTTTTCACCTAAAATCTGCGCTCTGTTATGATCATGAAGCGCTCCTGCAAGAATCTCAGAAGCTGATGCCGATCCCTGATTTGTAAGGACTATCACAGGCATATCAAGCATCACGCCACGCCTCTCAACAGTCAATGGCAATCGTCTCCCCTGCCCGTCTTCTTGAATAACGACCGTCTTCCCAGGCTTAATAAATTCAGATGCTACATACACAGCATCATTCAAAATCCCCCCAGGATTGCTCCTTACATCCACAATCACTCCACCGAAATTTTGCGATGAAGAGATTTGTGGCATAAGTTCATTAATTTTTTCTCCCCATTCATCATTTGTCTTCTCACCAAATTGCGAAAGTCTGAGATATGCGACATCCATACAATTTTTGCAATCTTTTTGCAAAGTACAATTTTCCCCATTACAGCTGAATGACCGAAACCACGATGTCACACTGTCAATCTCAATAATATCTCGGGTAATCTCTATATCTTGCGCTTCCTTACTGTCTTCATGCAGAATATTAAGCGTAACTTTTGTACCTCGTTCACCACGGATAGTCTCAACTGCCTTTGGCACATCCCATCCAAATGTCGAATCACCATTCACCTTCAAAATCAAATCCCCTACGCGGATTCCCGCAGCCTTTGCAGGAGATCCATCGAGAGGAGATACTACCATCAATTGGCTATCCTCAGAAAGAGATAATTCTGCACCAATTCCACTAAACTCACCGGAAAGTTGCGTCTTAAAATCATCATTTTCTTTTGGAGGGAAAAACGCCGTATAAGGATCATCAAGACTTGAGAGCATTCCGGAGATTGCACCATGAAGCATTTTCGTCGTATCGATTTTCGATTTATCATAATATTCCTTATTTATTTCTTCAAGAACAGTGTAAAATAAACCCATATCGAGAACCTGCTCTTCAGGAGGATTCTGATTTTGGATACTCACAATAGGCCGAAACTCCTTCCATTCCATACTGATCTGAAATCTCCCAAAACCATATCCAATACCCAGTGAGATCAAAATGATGAGGACAATATGAAATAAACGAAGAGAATATAGTTTCTTCATGTGCTTCTAGTTCAAAATCGCTTGCCTATTCAGGCCGAACAATATAGGGAATAAGCGCCAAAAATCGTGCGCGTTTCACTTCTGTAGACAATCTCCGTTGAGTTTTTGCAGAAAGCCCACTTCGAGAACGGGGCATAATTTTCCCACGCTCTGACAAAAATCGTGAAAGTGCCTCGTATTCGAGAAAATCTGGTTTCTTATTATTCTTTTCAAACCAGTCTTCCATGACTTCTTGTACTATTTTCCTTCTTTTTATAATTTTTTTCTTTGCCATATATTTCTTGGTTATTAATTTTCCCTTAAAAAGGTATATCGTCTGGATTTACCTCATCACTCACTCCTTCTTTTTTTTCTCCCTTTTTAGTTTCTGTCGGTTTCTCTTTCTCTGTTTTTTGCTCTTCAGGTGTAAAATCTTCTCCTGATTCTCCTACATCGCGTCTAGAATCGAGAATAATCATATCGTCAATCACAATTTCTGTGGTTGATCGCTGTGCCCCATCCTGACCAGTCCAACTTTTTGTTGAGAGTCTTCCCTCAACATAAATCTTTCGCCCTTTTGTTAAAAGCTGCGAACAAAGCTCTCCAAGCTTATTCCAGGCAACAATTCTATGAAACTCTGCCTCTTCTTTTTTCTCACCACTATCTGTTGTCCATCCTCTATTCGTCGCAAGTCCAAATGAACAAACTGCTGTTCCCTGCGGGGTATATCTCAACTCCGGATCTCGTGTCAGATTCCCGATCAACTGTGCTCTATTCAAACTTCGTGCCATAGACTTATTATAATTTAATCACGCCTTGTCAGCAAATGCCGCAAAACATTATCATTAATTCTTAACTTATTCTCAAGTTCTGGTGATACTGTTTCTGCTTCGAATTCCCACAATATATAATTTCCTGACTGTTCTCCTTTTATCTTGTATGCAAATTTTTTCTCTCCCATTTCAGTGAGTTTATCATTCTTCACATCACCTGCAAGTTCTTTTACCTCAGAAAGAATATCGTCAACACCTTTTTTATCAATATCTCTTTTTAAGATTAACACGAGTCTATATTGTCTCATAATAATAAAGGAACGGATTCCTCCGTCACAATCTCCCAATAATACACAAAATCGCCTCAAAATACAAGCATATATTTTCAAATTCCTCTGAGCTCATTTCGCCATGAAGCAATTGACAATTTTTTTTTACAGGAGTACACTTTAACATTGAATTAGCCTCAGATTTATGAAAAAACTTTTTGTTATACTTTTGATACTAATTGGGATCGCCGTCGTCCTTGAAGTGTTCTCTCGTAATTTCCTCTCTATCCCGTCATTCCTTGATCAAGGCAACTCGTCTCGAAATTCCGAAGCTGTCCACATTCTTCATGAAGAAAATGCAGTAGTTGCGGCCGTTGAGAAAGTGGGGCCTTCAGTCGTTACCATTGGTATTCGCGAAGTAACACCGCAGGGGGCAAATGACCCATTTGGCATATTTCTCCCTGAAGAGCCTATCCAAGAGGAAGAAGGCGGTCATGAACGATACATTGGATCTGGATTTATCGTCCAAGAAGATGGGCTTGTCGTGACAAACAAGCACGTTGTGTCTGAGACTGGACCTGAATATCTGGTGATTAATGATAAAGGTGATGTTTTCGAAGTTGAAAGTATTTATCGCGATCCCGCAAACGATATTGCGATTCTACAAATCGCAGATGTCCCCCCAACTGGCTTTCCAGAAATTGAACTCGGAAACTCCTCGGAGCTCAAGGTTGGCCAATTCGTCATCGCAATCGGCACTGCACTCGGTGAATTCCCCAGCACTGTTACCACCGGTGTTGTATCAGGACTCGGTCGAGGAATTACTGCAGGAAGCCCATTTCAGGGATTTGTAGAAGAGCTTGACAATGTAATTCAAACAGATGCCGCAATAAATCCAGGAAATTCTGGTGGGCCATTACTCAATTCCGCTGGACAGGTTATAGGAGTAAATACTGCAGTCTCAGGAAGCGGAGAAAATATCGGATTTGCGATTCCCATAGATATTGTTCGTGCCTCTCTCCAAAACTTTGAAGAAACAGGGCGATTCAGCAGGCCTTATCTAGGAGTATCATATGCAATTATCTCTGAACGAAGCGCACTGCTCAATAACGTTCCGCTGGGCGCATTAGTACAAGATGTCATTAAAAACTCCGCAGCAAATAACGCAGGGATTCTGCCTGGAGATATCATCACCCGAGTTGATAATAAAGAAATTACTGAAGATCAAGCGAGTCTTGCAATCCTCATTTCTGAAAAAAAGATTGGAGACACTATCAGGCTCAGCGTATATAGAGATGGGAAAACACTTACACTTACTGCTACACTACAGGAGGCACCAAATGAATGATAAAGTAAGCTTTGTTCCAGATTCTATTAAAAAAACCGTTGATTCCGCAAACAGAACTGTTGCCAAGGAAACAAAAAAAATCTTTTCGGAATCTGTAACCCAGATATTTGGTCAAAATTCTTCCGAAAAAACCAGACAAGAAAAACAAACGAAAGAGCTTGCTAAAAAAGCGGAGAGAAATAATAAAACTGTAGAAGAACAAGCAAAAATAGAATCGTTACGAAAACAACTCCATCAACAAATAACCACTCCACAACCTACAGATTCAGAAAAACCAACAAATGAAGAGGATAAAGTCGGTACGAATGAGGCAAACCAAAGATGGAATAGTTCTCTAACTAATCCATCTGACCTCAATAACTCCTCTTCCCCTCGACGTGTAGAACGACTAAAAGTTAGAGAGTAATAGGCAATTGTCCCCATTTTCTGATAAAATCGAACCATTATGAAGATAGAACCGCGAACGCTCAAAGGGTTTCGAGATTTCTTGCCAACTGATGCGCGTAAACGACAATATGTAATAAATACACTCAAGAGTGTATTTGAACTCTATGGATTTGAACCACTCGAGACACCAAGTTTAGAATATGCAGAAATTCTTACGGGAAAATATGGCGAAGAAGGAGATAAGCTCATGTATAAATTCACAGATAATGGCGGCCGTGAAGTTGCGCTTCGCTATGACCAAACAGTGCCACTTGCTCGAGCTGTCGCACAAAATAAAGACAAACTCCCTACTCCCTTCAAACGATATCAAATTCAAAACGTATGGCGTGCAGAAAACACCCAGAAGGGAAGATTCAGAGAATTTTTACAATGCGACATAGACACAGTAGGAATTGACTCTTCAATAGCAGATACAGAAATTATCACATGCGTTATGAAATGCCTGAACGCATTAGGATTTACTACCTATAAAATCCTACTAAATGACCGAGAAAATTTGAAATTCACCGATGGCACGAAAGCATTCTCTGAAACAGATAACGCAAAAATTGTGAGAAGTCTAGATAAGCTAAAAAAGATTGGAGAAGAAGGTGTTATAAAAGAGCTAATCAACCAAGGATTTTCCCAAGAAGTGGCAAGCTCGATACTTAAAACGATTATGAAAAGAAATCCTACAGAACGCCTCAAAACTATTATAGAAAATCTGAAAAAAACAGGAATCTCATCTGAAAAATATGAATTTACTCCTACTCTCGCACGAGGACTCGACTATTACACAGGACTTATTATGGAAGTTGAAATAGGCAACTATACTGCAGGATCAATTGGTGGTGGTGGTCGATATGATCAGTTAATTGGAATTTTTTCTGAAAAACAAATTCCTGCGGTCGGATTTGCGTTTGGATTTGATAGACTTCTTGAGGCGATGGAGACACTCGAACTCTTCCCTCCCACACTCACTACTACAAAAGTTTTAATTCTAAATCTTCCTGAGATTGAAGAAAAAGCTCTCGAAGTTACTTACAATCTGCGCGCAAAAAATATCAATACAGAAATTTACCTCGATTCAAATATCGAAAAAGTTAAACAATTTCAATATGCAATAAAGAAAAACATCCCCTATACGATACTTATAAATAATGACGGAACCTATACACTTGGCTGGAAAGAGTCAGGAAAGATTAGAAAAGAAATACTTTCGTACGATAAGCTTCTTGTGCAGCTCAATAAATAACCTCTATACTGAGAAGAAGCAATGGAGCGATTGAGAAAAATTCCTGAAAATAGAGAGGCACTATTTGCCCTTACGTTTGCTGCGATAATTTTTGGCGCAAATGCTCCTATCACAAAGTGGACCTTACAATCTGGCTCCATAGAGACGCTCGCTTTTTTAAGATTTTTTATCGCATTTCTCTTCATTACCATCCTCTTCAAACCAAATTTTAAAGTTCACAAGAAAGATATCCCCCTCATGCTTTTTTGTGGGATTATCGGGATCTCTCTCCATATCTCTCTATACTATACAGGACTAAGCCTCACCAGCGCCGTAAATGCAGCAATTATTGCTTCCTCTATCCCTATTCTTACGCTCTTTTTCTCTAAATTTTTTCTTAATGAAAAAATCTCCTCAAAATTTCTCCTAGGAGGTATAACCGGTCTTTTTGGCGTATTTTTTATAATCATACGACCAATTCTAGAAAGTGGTATTTCGTTACATTTTTTAGGAAACATACTCCTGTTTGGCTCTGCATTTTCATTTATCCTTTATGAAATTATTTCTAAGAAACTTACAAAAAGGAATTATCATACAAAGACTGTTGCCTCATATTCATATTTAATTGGTGCACTTACATTTTTTCCATTTTTCATGATTGATATAACATCAAATGGAATTAATTTTATCAACCCGAAATTTCTTATGGGCCTCAGCTTCATTATCCTTTTTCCTTCACTTATCGCCTTGCCATTATGGCATTGGGCAGTTTCAAAGCTCGAGGTAAGCCGAGTAGGATTTTTCCTTTATTTAGATCCTGTTATCGCCTCAGTAGTGGCAGTTTTTTTACTAGGAGAAATTATCACCTCTTCCATGCTTATTGGCGCCTTATTTATCTTTATTGGGCTATATATTGCAGAAAACACTATACATTTTCCTCATTTTCATCTCTACCACGCACAAATTAGGAGAAAACGCAAAGGCGAATCTTGAATTTTCAGCAAAGATCCTATAAAATAGGCACTATGAAAGCGAATATTCATCCAACATATTTTGACGACGCGAAAGTACGATGCTCATGTGGCAACACATTTACGACAGGTGCTACTGTACAAGAAATTCAAGTAGAACTTTGCAATAAATGCCATCCCTTCTATACAGGGCAGCAAAAATTCGTTGATACGGCTTCACGTATCGACAAGTTCCGACGGAAGATTGAGGTAGCAAAAGAACAGCCCAAGAAGGTAAAAAAAGAACGGGAAGAAAAATCAAATGCATCCGATGCTCCATTGACACTTCGCGAAATGCTCCAAGCACTTCGCAAATAAGCCTCTTCATTTTATAGATCAATGGACAATCAATTCCTTAAATCGCAAATTGCGTTAATCGATACCAAAATTTCTGAAGCAGAATCATTATTGCTTGATCCTGAAATGAAAGAACTCGCAGGCCAAGAAATTCAGAGTCTCAAGATGCAAAAAAGTCAACTTGAAAATTCTGTTGCACAGATTTCGGCAAACCATACAGAAAAGACCGCAAGCTCTCTCGATAATCGAAGTGCGATTCTCGAAATAAAAGGTGCAGCAGGTGGTGACGAGGCAAAGAATTGGGCACGAGAAATATTACGAATGTATATGCGCTTTGCAGAAGATAATAACTATCGCATTGAAGGAATTGACGAAAATACTATTAAATTTGTACAAAAGTCTACATTTGGACTCTTCAAATACGAAGCAGGTGTTCATCGCGTTCAACGAGTTCCCGAAACAGAAAAACGTGGTCGTGTCCATACATCCACCGCAATAGTTTCTGTTCTTCCAGAGCTTGAAGATATAGACTTGCATATAAAAGATGACGATATTGAGTTTGAAGCGTTTCGTGCTGGTGGACATGGTGGACAAAATGTTAACAAAGTCTCGACTGCCGTACGTATTAAACACAAGCCAACTGGTATTGTAGTTTCCTGCCAACAAGAACGAACGCAAGGCAAAAACAGAGATCTAGCAATGAACATGCTCCGTGCAAAGCTTTGGGAGCAAGAGGTCACAAAGCGCAATGAAGAAGTAGCTGAACTAAAATCTACACAGGTTGGCGCAGGAGACAGATCTGAAAAAATCAGAACGTATAATTTCCCTCAAGATAGAGTTACTGACCACAGGATCAAAAAATCCTACTCTAATCTTCCTGCCATTCTAGATGGCAAAATAAAAAACATTCTTTCTGATTTAAAAACATCTCTATAAATGAAGGAGCGCATGAATAGACAGAATTTCATAGAACAAATAGAGATACCTGCATCTGCCTCAATAACTCCTTCATTTACGGAAGACAAAAACAATCCTAAAGGAATTTTATTTGAAGAAATCCTAAGAAAAACCACAAATGTCGATTCTTTTATTCATAACGCAGAAGTAATTATTCCAGATTTTGAAACACTCCAGAACACAACAAACATTTCAGCAATTGAGCTGGATATTTATAGCCAGAATGGGAGGGCCGTAATCGGGCATTCAGAAACTGAGATTGTACGCACCCCAAAAAACACAAAGGAATTTTCTGGAATACTCGGGCAAATTAAAAATAATGGGTTTGAACTCCATATTGATTTGAAAAGCCCTGATATAGGAGTCGCTCGCCAAGTACACAATAGCCTGCCTCCAAAAGCACTTATCTCCACTCCGCATCATGAACTTTTAGATGATTTACAAAAAAGAAATACTGATAAAGTTCTCCTCTACACTATAAATACTCCTCAAAAAAAGGCTGAGTTTGAAAGGAGGATTTTCGACAAAGAATTATTCAAAAATTCTGGTGTTTCTATCCATTTCAAATATCTCATACAGGATGATGTAAAATTTTACCAAGAACATGGCCTATATGTCCTCGCATATACGGTAGACACCGTAGATACTGCAGCAAATCTCTGCAAATATGGCGTAAACGGGATCACCAGTAACAATCTTAATATTTTAAATCTTATTGCCCACAAGTAGCAGTAATTGTGTCTATTACCTCCCGGAGTGATAAATCACTCCCACGCATATCAGGATTTTTACTACTCCCGTTCAGAAGCATTTTCTTGCTAACATGAAGAAACCAAGAAGACTCTGGATCTTGTTCTGTAATTGCTTCATATACAGGAGTAAGGTCTATTACTTCTTTTTCTCCAGAATTTCTTTTGGCTGGGCGTGCCTTTATCCGCACAAATCCCTGATTCGGATCTTTTCTCACCACAATCGTATATCCTTGAAGTTGAGCAAGCTTCAAAACGCCATCATTTAAAGTCTCTACCCCTAAGCCTTTTCCCCATTTCGTCTCAAAATCTATTCCTTTCTCTTTAATTTCATTTTCTGCCCAAATTTTTATCTTAAACGAATGTAGTAGTGCATCAAAATCTTGGAGGATCAGATCTATAACCTTCTCATCATCCTGCTGATACATCATTTTATATCCCTGCAAAATCCCCCGAAGCGAAAAGTCATATCGGTCATGGGATGGTTCTGGGTAATAATATTCCTGAAAATGATCATCATCTACAATCATTTCTACAATTCGCTTAACTGCTTCTCTTTCCGTATCACGCCCATGAAGCGGAGCGCTATTATCAGAAAGAATATGCTCTAATGTTAGGCTTGCGCCACAAGTGTTGGCGTCTTGCGTCTGATGATGGTCAAGTTTCCCCAATCCAGTATCTACATGAATTGTCTCTACACCATCAACAATCTCTATAACCGCTCCTTCATTCTCATAATTTCCAGGTAACTTTTCTCCTGCCGAGACGAGTTCTATCTTTGCATCCTCCCATCCACGGAGGAAACGGAGCAATAACCAAGTCGAACCGATAGCATCGAGATCTGGAGATTTATGAGTAACGATTTGCTTCATGTCATTGAAGTATAGCTTTTTTTGCTTCAAAACTCAATAAACCTTGACTTTCACGCTGTTTTATAAATAAACTAGATGTGTATGGCTGCGCAGAATAAAACTCCCCAAAATTTATCCCCAGATTTGAAACAAATTTATGACCGAGTCATGAACACTCCTGCAAAAACACCAGCAACTCCCCCCCCACCCTCAACGAATCCTCCCGTAGCACAAACTCCTCCAGCTACAATACCCGAAACGAAGCAAGGCACCATTCAGCAAAACCCTGCCACAGAAAATCCTACCGTCCTACCTCAACCACCTATGGAGACTCCAACCGCGCAAGAACCATTTCTCACTTCTACTCCCCCACGTCCACCAGTAGAATCTACAGGAATAAAATCATTCTCTCTCAACAATCTTGGAGACAACAAAAATAAAAACGTCGAAGGTGCAAAAAAAGGTATCTCAAAAACACTTATCATAATCTTGGGAATAATATTTTTCGTAGCGTGGACTTTCTTTTGGATAGTGTTTTTTTTTAAACCGTTCTAGAATAACCTCTCCTGCAAACTAATTTATCGAGTGGCAAGAATGCAGAGTATCGGTATAACACAAGTATTTTAATACGTAGAAGTAGAGCTATGAATTTAGCGAGGATAGGAATTCCTCAAACGAAACTATTTTTGAATCTTTCTCGTCTCTTTTTTTTATCTCAATTTTCCCCTTTTCTATCCTATTCGAAACCACTATCCGGGTAGGAATTCCGATCAAATCTGCATCATTAAACTTCTCGCCTGCACTCGCATCGCGATCATCATATAAAACATCAATTCCCAAATCAATAAGCTTTTTATACACATCTTCTGCCCTTTCTGAAAGCCCTACCAGATGAACTTGAAACGGTGAAACGCTTTCAGGCCAAATAAGCCCCTTCTCATCATGAAAAATTTCTGCTAAGACTCCAACCATGCGAGTAAGCCCAATTCCATAACTTCCGAAATGTGCATACTTTTTCTCCCCTACCTTGTTTGTGAAATGGAGATTCATTTTCTCACTATAGACAGTCCCGAATCGAAATATATTCCCAATCTCTATCGCACTTTCCGAATGAACATCTGAATCATTCAAATCTTTTTCAGTCATTACTTCTTTATTCTTCCAGTACTCCCATCCATCTTTGTGGTAAATTGTATCTTCACCACTCGGAGAAAGAACTTGAAATTCATGCGTATTCGAATCGGTAAATACTCCTCCACCTGCTTCTGCTATTTTCGCATCAAGTCCTAATCGCTCAAAAATTCTCATATAAGCATCCTTTATTTCCCAATAATATTTATCGAGCTCCTCTTGAGTTTCATGCAAACTATATAGATCCTTCATGAGAAACTCACGGCCCCTAAGAATCCCGGATTTTGCTCGCAACTCATTCCTAAATTTTGTAGAAAAATGATACATTTTGATTGGAAAATCTCGATACGTTTGTGCATGCTTTCGAACTAGATCAAGGACTATTTCCTCATGCGTAAAAGAAAGCGCATACTCTTTCTCGTCCTTCTTAAACTGATACATCACCTCACGCGCAGTATCCCACCGTCCAGTCTCATTCCAAATAGCCTTTGGGTGCAAGAGTGGCATGAGAATCTCTTGCGCACCAGTTCTATTCATCTCTTCACGAATAATCTGCTCTATTTTTCGCTCTACGCGACGACCGAGTGGAAGCAGTGTATAAGACCCTGCCATCATCTTGTCGATAAATCCTGCACGGAGGAGTAATTTCGCATTTATTGCCACTTCTTCTGAAGGGGTATTTTTTATCGTTTTTGGAAATAATAACGAATATCGCATTACACACAAGTATATCCATCACTTATCCCATTTTCAACTGAAAAACTTTCTGAAACTCTGTCGTCTCTGAAAAACGTTTTCCAAATCTACACGAGAACCGGTATTTGCATAAAATTTAGAAAAGATTGATGTCCTTCCAAACTTTTCTCTATTTTCCTCTTCTGGCACAAACATTTCTCGCATCAACGCTCCGATAGCAAAAACCACAGTCTTCAAAAACCCTTCTTGATCTTTTTTTCGAGCTTCCTCATCTCGCATAAGAATCATAGTCATCAAAAATAAAAGCCTTTTGAGTTGTTTATCATCTATCCCTCCTGGGTCCAGCATCTCACGCTGAGACTGAATTTCCTCCTCAAGCATTTCTCGTACTTTATCAAGCTTCTCTTCTATATTATCTAAATGCTCATCAATACCTATCTCCGTGGTTTCTTCTAATTCCGTACGAAACTCTTCTTCTGAGATTTCATTCTCTAAATCCTGCTCAAGTACGATCTCATTTTCAATATCTACAAAAGATGTGCGAGATGTATCATTATCCGCAGCCCCTAATACAAATGTACTCTCAGATACTCCGTATTCTGGAATACTAGAATCTTCCACCAATTCAGGAATTGCTTCTGAGAAATCCATCTCTGGGGTGATATCAGGTCCTACCCGTATTGTGTCATCCATATATATTGCTCCTTTCGTATATTGAGGCTAGTATAAATAACGGAGGTAAACAGAACTTGATATGAGGATCATAGAAACCTAACAAGTTACTTATAGATTAAGAACTCTTAAGAGTAGGGGCAGATTCTACCGCTGATGAATGAGATTCATTTTTAGGCCGTGGGGCAATCTGATTGATCAGTTCTGTATTCCTATCTTGAGCAGGTCTTACACGCTTCCGTTCAGTTTTTTTAATGGAGTTATTCTTATTATTTTCTGCCTTCGCGGTTTCTTTAAAAAACAAAAGCGCAAGTTGTAAAGCAGCGAATATAAGCCCCAAAGACTTCTTTCTCTGCTCGTAAGGCTGCTCTGATTCCATATTGAGAGCTGTTAGATCAATATTCTCAAGAATCTGTTCTATGTTTTTATATGCTTCAAGTTGGGCAACTTTCTCCCCAAGCTCGGCTTTCAATGATTCATTTTCTGCTAAAAGAGCTTTATTTTCTGCCAAAAGCGCACTTTCGCCATCCTCCTGCCCAACTTGCTCCTCAGAAGATTCACTAGAATCTCCCTCTTCAGACTTTTGCGGTATATTGTCTTCATCATTCTCCACCGTTTCTGAATGATCAAGATCTTCAGTTTGCAAATCATCTCTGCGGCCTTGCACCTGCTCCTCTGCTTGCTGATCAATTATCCCCTGGTCGCTCTCTGAATTCTCAGGATTTTGCACGATTGGATCTTCTGGGGAGTTGTCTAAATTTTCTGTAGATACTTCTCCTGCCAAGTTTTCTAATGCTGCTTGAGGGCCTTGCTCGACATCTATATCTTCGATTGACTGAGCTAAATCTTGTGCAAATTCACTCGCCCCTGTCTCCACAGTATCCACTGCTGACTGACTAGCAACTTCAGTTGCCGACTCGATAGTATTCGATGGAGCACTCATTCCCTCAATTCCTTCAGGCATTGGTATCTCCTCCTTTTGCAATTGCAATTGCTTCTTCTATGTTCCCTTGCTTGATATGACTTGCCATAGCATGGACTTTTTTTGTATCCTCCATGTCACCCCGTATCGCATAGTATTTTGCATATACATGATTCATCTCTTCATATTTCTCGCTTATCTCTTTTAGAATATCAACTAACGCATTGAAGTCTTTCGGGGGAAGTTGAGAGAGGAATTCTTTTGCAAACGATTGTGCTTTTGCGGGAGAAATATTATTACTTTTCAACTTCTTAACAATCTCATCAACTAAATCTTTTTCAACCTGGGTTATATACGAATTCAAATTTGAAGTATCTTGATCCACCATAACATAATAACAAAAAATCTTCAAAATATGCAAAAAGGCTAGTTTACAATATAAAATCAGCAATTACCGGAGCAAGGGATAAAACTTCGAGATTATCAAACTTTTCCTCGTCTGGGATATGAATCGCATCAGTGACATATATTTTCTCTGCCTTGGACTCTTTGAGCTTTTTATAGGCTCCGTTTGAAAATACCGGTTGAGATCCAAAAATGTAGACAGTTTTAGCCCCCGCCTCTATACAAGTATCTACTCCTCGAACCATGGTTCCACCGGTAGAAATAATATCATCAGTTACGATACAAATCTCTCGAATCTCACCTTCTGCAACCCGTGAACCAGTCAGTTCACCAGTTGCCAAATCTCTATCTTTATTTATTGCAGCATACGTGGAACCGGGAACAAGCTCTGAAAGCTGCCTTACTCGCCGAATTCCTCCCATATCAGGGCTCACTATAGAAACTCGATCCCCTTCAATCCCTAATTCTCGAATTTTTTCAGCAAATAATGGGAGAGCAGAGAGCATTTTCGATTCAATGCGGAACATTTCTGGAAGCTTAATAGTATGCGGATCAATCACAATTATCTTATCTAAGCCTGTCGCCTCTATACTCCTCATAACAACTTCTAACCCTACAGCCTCTCCCTCGCGGAATATATGATCAGCTCGAGAATATCCCAAATATGGAATTATTGCAGTAACATTTTTTGCACCGCTTCTTCTCAGCGCATCAATAATAAACAGGAATTCGATGATACTATTATCTACAGGATCAGAAATAGACTTCAGAACGTACACATCAGCGTCCAAAACATTCTGCTCAATTCTAATACGCTGCTCACCATCATCAAACACATGCTTATCAGGATAAATAACTTCGCATCCTAATAATCTTCCCAGGTCATCTGATAACGCCCGGTTCTGCAAATCTCCTACAAAAAGCATATTTTTTATCAGCCGCCAAGAAGTCCCTTAAGTCCTCCTCCAAGCTGTTGCATTTTCATCGCTGCTTTCTTTTGCGCTTCCTTCATAGCAGAATTTAATACATCTACTACATCATCCCTACTCTCACCATCAATTTCTATCGAGAGGACTTTCATATTTCCGGAAACAGTTACCTTAATGTCATTTTTCTCTTCATGAACCTCAATCTGTTCGAGTTCTCGCTCAATTTTTTTTGCTTCATCACGAAGTTTTTTAAGCTCTCCTGCTTGTTTTATTGGGTTAAACATATACTAAAACACCTCCTTAATTGTCTATATAGACTATCAATTTTAGATTAGATTCGCAAGCTCTTTTTTACGATCTTACACATACACATTTATCCTACAATATATCTCTCTACTACAAATGAACTGCAATAAGCATATTACTTACGAACCAAATGTTGATTAGGCATCAAAATATCGTTTACCTGCTCTCGATAATTGGAATAATTATAAGGAGAAAATTCATCAAGATTTAAGTTTTTATATTCTATGTCCAAATCGTCTCCACCATATAATCTTGACTCCAAAAAGTTGATCACAGACCCTGCATACGGTCGCACATTATGGCAATCTTGCAAAAATCCCGCTTCCCATCTGAGATCGGAAAATTCATCCTCATTTGGTGAAATAAATGGCATCTCATCATAACTATCACCCTGAAATCGTAAAAAAACTATTGCAAGATCAACCCCCTCATCCACACTAACCCGATCCACAATCCCGCTACACGATAATCTTTCTTTCAGCAGATCCATCGACATATCATTGGTAATTTCTGTAAGCAAGGCAGCAATCATATGAGATTGGGAACCCACCTCAAACGGCTTCAACGTCTCCATCGGAATTGAAGTTTGTCCTGCTAATTTTTTCGTGCTTGGTTTATCTCTCTGCTCTGTCCCCACCAAAATCTTACCGTCTTCAGAAAATATTATTCCGGCAACACCTCGGATATTTCCTCCTCCTAACATCTCTTTGTTTACACCGAGCATTCTTCCAGATTCCAACATCATCTAATTACCGTTCCTTTCGTCTCATTTTTTTCCAAAACATCTGTCAATTCACTCTCTCTGTTTCCATCTATAATATATGTCTGTATTCCCAACTTACTCATTGCTAATGATTCTTCGATTTTATGGTTCATTCCACCGGTAACATCTGCATACTGGACATCCTCAATAAACTCTTTTATAGATTCAAATTTATCGGCTGTGATTAGTGGTATTGTATCGCCATTCTGATCATATACTCCATCAGTATTTCCTACATGGATAACCTTCGAAATTTTCCATCCCTGAGAGAGCAGAAATTTAATGAGATCGGCTGATATTTTTTCTCCAGAAAAAATAGTACTCTTCCATTCCGTATCCCAGATCACATCTCCATACAAAACAGGAACTAGTCTTTGATTCAAAATCTCTTCTATAATTTCAAATCTGTGTTTAACTTGCTCACCTTCTGATGCTAAAATCATACCGCCTGGTCGCACAGAAACTGCAGGAACCCCTTGCTCTATAAGCACATCCATCACTAATCGATTTATCTCCATAGCATCCCGTGAAACTTTAGCAATCCCCTGTCTGCTTTTATATCCTCTCGCCCCACCATATTTTGCTGCACTCACATGCCCGAAGCTCCCACTTCCGTGTATTAAAATTAGTGGAGAGATAATTCTTCCTAGCTCTTTGGCCAAGCTCCGAACTATTTCCGGCTTAAATACATAGGCCTGTGACTTATCAGTAATCAAAGACCCACCCAACTTTACTATTTTTACTTCTTTCATATGATAAGATACCTAACAATAGGCAGGGATTATATACACTTTCTGAGCTTGCTTAGAAAAAATATTTTTAATCCGCAACAACTTTTAGATCAGCGATCCTTTTATCTAGTGTCTGAGCATGCTTCAGAATCAAATCAGCAAATTCTTTTTTTGAAAGGCGGTCTGCATGGAGTGAGTATGGAGTTCTCAAAATAAGTGTTGAACCGTCAACACTTGAATCTTTGCAACTCCTGAGAAATGCTGCCACCTGTCTGCTTTCTGCGTGAACAAGCTCTATCAAATCTTTTAAAAATTGCTCGCTCGGGTTTTTCACCTCAGTCTGAGACGGCTTTTTTTCTGATATCTTCTTCGCTCCATCCGAACCTTTCTTTGTCTTTTCATCTCGGGAAACTGAGATTGGATCTGACATACACCACTCAATCACCACCAATTCTAATGGGAGCTGGGGAACAACTGCAATTTTTACATTCTGGTATGCTTCATTGAGCAAAGTAAGTAATTTTTTAGATTCTAGAATTGCAAATTGACTCTTATTTGAAAGGAAATCACTCCTCAGGATTCCTACCATCTCTTCAATTATTTTCTGAAAATCTACTCCATTTACAACAATATTATCTATCGTAGAAAGTGCACCCTCCAAATCTTTTTTATTCAAAAGCGAAAGTAGATTTTTAGACATTTTTTCTACAGAGCCTGTCTTATATAATTTATCAATCACTTCAACCGTTATCACACCATCTGTATTCAGCATTAACTCTTCGAGAATTTTTGCAGCATCTCGGAAGCTCCCTTCAGAAAGCTTTGCCACACTTTGCAATGCTTCTGTATCAACTTTTAGCCTCTCCCCATCAGAAATTCGCTTAAGAGAATTTATAATCTCCAAATCAGTAGGAGACTCAAATTTTACAGAAAAAGCCCTGGATAAAATTGTTTGAGGAATTTTATGAACTTCAGTCGTTGCAAGCACGAATACAACGTGACTTGGCGGTTCTTCAAGAGTCTTCAAAAGCGCATTAAATGCCTCATTCGTAAGCATGTGTACCTCATCTATGATGTACACTTTTTTTATTAATTCTGAAGGAGAAAACTTTACTTTCTCACGCAGCGACCTAATCTCATCAACCCCTCGATTTGAAGCGCCATCAATCTCTACAATATCAATATGCGATCCGTTTGTTATCGCAATGCACGTATCACATGTATTACACGGTTCTATACCATCTCTTAAATTACAATTAATGGCTTTTGCGAGAATTCGTGCACTTGAAGTCTTCCCAAGTCCTCTTGATCCAGTAAACAAAAACGCATGAGGAATATTTTTGGAGGCCAATATTGAATTCAATTTTTCTCGAACAGATAATAGATCTAATTCTTGTATTTTTTGTGGACGATATTTTCTATAGTAAACCATAGGGACGAAGATGCTGTGAATCGTTTATACACTAGTTATAACCTATATTCAAACAAAGCTCTCACTTTTCAACTGAAAGTTTTCTACTTATGATGAATTCCCAAAAGATGCCGCATACTGTGCTCCACCAGTTCTGATATTTTATCATCTACAAGCATGTTCTCACGAGCTGCCTCCTCGATAACTTTCGGGTATGCAATAACTATATCCCCCAAATATAACGTGTTTGCAACAGGCGCTACGATATCCCCCTCGCGCTGTGGGAATGACAAAACATTTGTAGATTTGTCGATATTGCGAAATTTCTTATTCAATCCCCGCATTTTCCGACTCCCGATTATAGCCACAGAAACCTCAGATGGCGCATTTATTTTATGCTCATCTAACACTTTATGAACAGATTCTTTAATCTTTTTACGATTAACCTTATATCTGCTCTCAACGTATATAGGAACACGTACCGTAGCCATAAAAATTCTTGGGAAAATTAGATGATATTTTTCATCTTCCGATTTAACTCCTTGCGATATTTTTTCGAAAGAGAAGGCTTGAGATGAAACTCTCTTCTTTTCATTTCAAGAATTATTCCTTCAGACATAACCTGTCTGCTGAATTTTCGAATCATAGAGTCTGGAGACTCTCCTGGTTTTTTCTTAATATATACCATATAAAAAACACCCCCTCTTACTACAAGATATGCGTCTATTATAGCGCAAATTTATAAAAAATTAAAGGAACGATATCCGAGCCTTCGTAAATAATAGACACTATTAAATTAACCTATAATACTTGACCGCTCTTGCAAGTTATGCTAGAATACCCGAATTCTCAAGTTAGAGTAATAGAATAATTATTTTTCTATTCCAGTATTTGGGAATCGCGACTCTTGAAGAGTCAGCACGTTAAAAAGGAGAAGTGAAATGGTTCACATTCGGTCACCGACCGAGCATCTCTTATTATGTGATAAGAGGGAACCGTACTGTCATCAGTTCGCATTTATTTATTATCTCGGTGGCGTTCCACGTCACTAACAAAGGAGGACCCTACTCCCCGTGCAAACGGAGCACGTCAGGAGCTTTTGGCCCCTTTTTATCCTCGACTTCAGGGAGGGAACGAGTAATAAAAAGTCGGCCAACAAGACAAATTAGTCTGTGTCCACTAAGAACATTCACACATTGTCACTCTTTACCAAAAGCTATTTCAGGGATTTGCTCTCTGATTTTTTTTCTTTTGGTAAATATTTCTCTTTTTATTCGCCCCCGTATGAGCTCTAAGCTTTTGCGGGGGCAACCTTTTATATTCCAAAAAATCTCATAAATCAGAATGTAATGAGAAGAAAGTCCAGAATATTATTTTTGTGGTCCTATGAGGTGAAAATGAAGGTGGTCTACTTCTTGATGCCCTCCTCCATTCGCAACGATCTTATACCCTTTTCCAACTAGCTCTTCTTCTGTAATAATTTGCTGAATAGCTTTTCGAATTGAGGGAAATATACTATCATCAGAAATTTTTTCAAATACTTCTATATGCTCTTTCGGAATAAATAATACATGAACGTCTTTCATAGGATTCACATCATTAAATGCAATTATCTTCTCATCTTCGTATCGCACCGTAGAAGGAATTTCGCCTCGGATTATTTTACAAAATATACAGTTTTTCATTTTTTTCGTCTCATTTTATTAAATAATTTTTTAATTTTCCCGTCTTTTTGCTGATTTTTTGCGAGTTCCGTTTCATATGCTTTCTGTATATCACTCATGGAATCTCTTACTTCAAACCGATAGCGTAATTCTAAATTTTCGTCTATCGGAAGACTCATAATATCTTCAAGCTGATTTGCATTAAGCTTTATTCGAACTGCTCGAGATCTTTCACCGCGTTCATCATGAGCATCTAAAGCTGTATTCACATAATCTGCTAAAAAGCTGTATGATTCTAACTTTTCAGCTTCAAATTCATACCTTGACAAATTTGGGACTACGTGTCGTTGTATATGATATGAAATTACTTCAAGAGATCGATCAGGAGCTATAAGATCAAAATACCGATCATCAGAAATAATCTTTTCTGCCTCTTCTACTGCACCATAAAAATATCCGCGCTCCATACTACCTCCCTATCTTAAACTCTATTATATCACCGTTGCGCACAATATAATCACGCCCCTCGAGTCGAGCTCTTCCCTTCTCACGACTTCCTTTCCATCCGTTATTTTCTCTAAAATCTTGCAATGAAACGACCTCTGCTTTTATGAATTTCTGCATGAAATCTGTATGGATCTCTCCTGCTGCCTCAACTGCACTACTCCCATTTTTAATAGTCCATGCACGGACCTCCTTTTCTCCTGCTGTAAGAAACGAAATAAGCCCCAATCGTTCATATGCTTTTTTAATCAATCGCTCAAGCCCAGAAATCTCGACTCCCAAATCTTGAAGATATTCCTTCTGCTCAGATGTATTTAAACTTGCAAGCTCTGATTCTATCTTTGCAGAAACTACGACAAACTGACTTTTATCAAATCCTAAAATTTCTGAATACTGCGTAATGATTTCTGAAATTTTTTGTTCCGAATAATCATCCTCTGCTACATTTAATACAATTATTTCTTCTTTCTGGGAGAGCAAATTTAACTCACGTATTCTTTCATACTCTTCATTAGTAAGATTTGCACCAATGACACTCCCACTAGAAAGCGCTTCTTTTAGCTTTGAAACGGCTGACGCTTTTACTTTATCATAACGAAGAGTTTTTTCATTAATGTTCTCAAGCGTCTGAAGATCTGAAAGAAGGAGTTCATACCTTATCGTTTCGTAATCACTTTTTGGATCCACTGCACCTTCTTTTATGACATTACTATCCTCAAATGCGCGTACCACATGCGCAATGACTCTTACCTCACGAATGTGAGACAAGAATTTATTTCCCAATCCTTCCCCTTCTGAAGCTCCTTTCACAAGCCCTGCAATATCTACAAATTCTACAGTAGCACATTTTATAGGTGGCAAACTCTGCATACCCTCTTCTAATTTAGTTATCTCAGCAAGTTTTTCTAAACGTTCATCCGGGACCGGAACAATACCAGTATTTGGTTCGATTGTAGCAAAGGGATAGTTGGCAGCAAGTGCCGCCTGCTTTTTCAAAAGCGCATTAAAAAGTGTAGATTTCCCTACATTCGGGAGACCTACAATTCCTACTGATAAGTTCATGAAGCCAATTATAGCAGAATACCAAATAATTACTTACTTTCGTTATCTTAATCAGTTTAAGAGGCCATTCCTTGATTCCCTACTGACATTTAATATTAAATACGCTACCAGGATTGATTATTGTTGAAGAAAGGTTGTTTTCATTCATTACCGCTCGGCAATAAAATGCTTGTGATCTTTGTGAAGAGAATTATAAACCCAGTAAGGCAAAATCCCTATTAGATTTACGAAGCTTGATAATATAAATAACGCCTTAAAACCGAATTTCGTTGCTATCACTCCTCCGAAAGCAATCGCGATTCCCATCCCAGTAAATGTTATAGCATCATACGTACTCCACGTTCTAGATGCCTGCTGTCTATTAAGATTTAGTGAGAACATCGGATATTTAGCAGGTGAGGATATTCCAAAACTTACTCCGGCAATAATAAAGAAAATATAAAAAGTTACGATACTCGGAATAAATGCAATCAAAAGATAGCAACAAGAAAGGAGTACCATACCGACTGCATCAGTAATCATACGTTTTCTATCAGAGGGGAATTTAACCAAATTGCTCACAAATAATCCAACTATCACTCTAACCAATAAATATAGCGTGAATCCGAAAGCTGCCGTCTGCACAGTCCCGCTCGGCAAAGTACTAACGACGTAGACCGCAATTATTGGAGATACTAAATTCCAAGCAGACCAAAAAAATGCCTCAGAAAAAATAAAAGCAAGAACAATAGGGTTTATTTTTCGCAACATGGTGATATATCCATTATAGCGTGTTTGACAAAAATTTCATACAACTCAAAACTATACGTATTTTCTATCACATCGAATGGCTATAGAGCCTCTTAAACAATTTCTTACATTTCTCATAAATATTCTCCATAAGGAATTTATAATATAGATAGAACGAACATAAATTATAGGACTAAAAATAGTATCAATCTATGTATAAATATGTTAAACTATACCACCAAATATTCGATTGGGTTTCTCCCCCAAATAAAATTAAGTAATAAGGAGTAGTTATACATGAATTCAAAGAGAATTATTTTTTTAACTATATTAGCAGGAATAATTGCTGGTATTTTTTTGGGCTGGATTCTCGTAGCAACAAACACTCATAATGATGCAAAAGAAAAATATGCTCGGTCAAATAATAACTTGATCACAATTACGCCTACCCCCACATCCTTTCCTCCAACACCCATATGGTCTCATGCTTATCCAGTACATCGGGATATTTATGCCACGATGTTTTGGGTTGGAGAAAAAGCTACAGACGAAAATGACTACATCCCCAACGAAGCAAGCGCATGGGATACTCACTGGTTAGACAATTTTGGGGGAATAGACAACCCCTATACACGAGAGGGAAATTATCCAAAAGGATTCATCCCCAAACAAAATCCTTTCTACTTTGCCCTTCCCTATAATGATTTTTCTGATTCAGGAAGAAAAGAAAACGCTACCAGAATCCCCTGGTATTTCACTGAAATTACAGGAGATTATTCTTATCTAAAAAATCGATGGATTCGAATCAAACACAATGATCAAATTTGCTATGCCCAATGGGAAGATGTTGGCCCCTTTGAAGATAATGATATCGAATATGTATTTGGGTCTGCAAAACCGAAAAACGAGCGTGCAGGAATAGATCTTTCACCAGCCCTGAAAGGCTGCCTTCATATGGCTACAAATGATTATGTAGATTGGCAATTTGTAAATGAGGCAGAGGTCCCAGAAGGGCCTTGGAAAGAAATCATAACCACATCACAAGTTAACTGGAGATAAATAATATGAAAAAAAGAAAACCTATATTCTATGACACAGGGAAGCGTTGGAAAAAAATTAAACTTTTTAGCATCGTTTTAATATTTTTTATAACTTTGTTTGCAACATTTTCGGTCGTTTCATATATTACGTCCCCATTTGGTGCAAAAAATACACTTATTGACACACAGGTAGATGCTGCAATTGAAGAAATTAATGCTCAGGAACGCCCTGTCTTGAACCAAGGAACATTTCTCACAATAGAAAATGTTTATGGTGAAGAGTATATTAAACGATTCGGTGAAGAAAAAAAACAGGTTGTTCTCTCATTTGATGATGGTCCTGATCCAGAATTTACTCCAAAAATCCTGGAAGTTCTATCCCAAGAAAATGTTCCAGGGACATTTTTTGTAACAGGATTACAAACATACAAATATCCCGACATTGTCCGGGAAATCATTGATCAAGGATCTGATATTGGAACTCACACTTTCTCACATTTTGAGAATCCAAATGAAGAAGAATTATCACAATTAGAATTCGTAAAAGAGTTAGACTTTACAGAAAAAATATTTGTTCACTACTTTGGGTATAAGCCACTCATTTTTCGAATTCCATATGTAGGAGTCGAAGATAGGCTATCATACAACTCTCTCCAATACATCGGAGAAGCATACAAAAGAGGGTTTACGATTTCTGCCCCAACAGTAGACTCGTTGGACTGGCTCGAAAACACTACTAAGGAAGAGGTTATAAAACGCGCCACTACTTCTCATGTAAGGACCGTTGTCATCCTCTTTCATGACGCTGGAGGGGAAAGGACGACAACCATAGAATCACTTCCAGAAATTATAAAATTTTATAAAATGCGAGGTTATGAATTTACGACAATTTCAGCGCTTGCAAGGCAAAATAATCTCCCTGTTTCTGCCGAGGCAAGCTATGCAGATAAACTCTTTGCAGGTATGGCATTTTTTGCATATGATACCTATAAACAAGCTCCAAATTTACTGAGGCAAGGATTTGCTATTGGGTTTGTAGTTGTTCTTATTCATACTTTTTTCATACTCACGCTCGCACTCAGTGGTAAAATAAATCTGAAAAGAAAGACCACTAACAAGAAAGGGAAATACAAATGTCTTATATCTATAATTATCCCGATGCATAACGAAGAAAAGTCCATAAAAGCAACCATACGATCCGTACTCAGAAATAGCTATAAGAATATAGAGATTATTGTAATAAATAATGGAAGTAGTGATAACAGTCTTCAAGAGGCACAAAAGATAAAAAATAAAAAAGTAACAATCTTAAACACACAAAAAAGTGGAAAGCATTTAGCACTCAATCTCGGATTAAAGCATGCAAAAGGAAAGATTCTCGTCTGTATTGATGCTGATACCAGACTTCGAACTAGTTCTATAAATAAAATTGTTCAGTATTTTACCGATAAAGAAATTGGCGCTGTTGCAGGACATCTTTTAGTGGGAAATCCTAATAACTTCCTTACTAGAATTCAAAATATAGAATACATAGTCGCACAGAGTATTGAAAAAAGGATAAGTGATATATTTGGCGTAGTACCGATTGTCCCAGGTGCTTTTGGTGCATGGAGAAAAAGTGCTATTATAAAAGCGGGAAGATTCAATAAGCAAACCCATGCTGAAGATTATGACTTAAGCCTCCGCATCATTAAGAAAGGATATAGAGTGAAATACGCAGATAAAGCTGTCGCGTATACAGAAGCTCCCACCTCACTTAATCAATTATTCACCCAAAGATTGAGATGGAATTTTGGAAATCTACAAGTTATCTTCAAACATAAAGACGCATTATTCAATAAAAAATATGGCTTCTTCGGAATCATCTTATTCCCGCGCTATGCATTTTTACAGATCCCATCAATTCTGCTCAGTCCACTTGTCGATATTCTTATTATTTACAATCTTCTCATCGGAGAACGAACACTTACGCTCATTTTTCTCGGGCTCTATCTTCTTATTCAATTCAGTGTAATATTAGTAGCATCTATCTTATCACCGCACAAGAAAACTCCTTTGTTTTATTTTGTATTTTTAAGATTTCCCTATACGCAAATTATGTATATTGTACTCTTCACAGCTATTCTCAATGCACTCAGAGGAGAAATAATCGCATGGACAAAACTGCAACATACAGGAAGACTCACAATTGCAAAAAATTAACTTCCTGCAAGCAAACCGTATCTTATCTACTGGATATCTGCACCATCCACATTTACATCAATTTGATCTGGAACACCTATAGTTGGATTCATAGTTTCTTTTCCGCCAAAAAACCCACTTCCCAATATGAACAATAAAACTATCACGAATCCCACTACGAGCACTCCTCCAAGGATTACTGCTAGAGAGCTACTTCTCCTCCCTTCATAATGATGATGCTCTTCAACTCTTTCTGCCATTTCTTAACCACCTCCTTCTCTGAATCTCAAACTAAAACCCACCGTATCAAACAAGTGGGCGATAGTTTATTACTTCTCAAAAGATCTCTTCTAGTAAAGATGTATTATCTTCTTACCGTTTTGAGAAGTTCTGAAGTAATCAGTGATCTTTTCATTTGCCGCTATCATCGTCCGGTTTCTTTGGAGCTCTCTGCGTGCTCTAAACATACTGAATAGTTTCTGGATCTTACTTGGAGCTTTCGTTTTTATGAATATATATTGTTTCATTGTGTGCATGGTACATTATTTTTCTGTATAGATTTATATCTCTCTCCTTCAAAACTCAATACTATTTATGCAGACCATCCTACCGTCTCTTTTCGCTCCATCCTAAATTTTTTTATCTCAATTTCTCGGACCTTTTTCTCTATCTTTCTCAATCCAGTTACTGCAAACCATTTATTGTTATTAAACTTATGCTGCAAGATACTGAATTCTTTGAATCTCATAATACAATTAAACAATCTTTTTATGAAAAACAAAGCAAAAAAAATTGAGAGCCTTGTAAGAATTTAAAATCGGAGAGGGAGCTTCACGACAAACATTGACCCTTTTCCTGGCGTACTCTCGACAGACATCGTTCCCTTATGAGCCTTCACGACCTGATAGCTTATATAAAGTCCTACACCCATTCCTTTAAATTCACGTGCTGCTACAGTTCTTCGAAATAATCCGAATATTTTCTCTCTCTCCTCAGCTTCAATTCCAATTCCCTCATCACTTATTTTAATAACTGCCATATTTTCCTTGAGTGACACTTCTATTGTTACTGGTTTATTGTTCCCATACTTAATAGCATTGGAAATTAAATTTGAGAATACTTCTTCAAGTCGCACCTTATCCCAAAATCCCCAGATCTTCTTCCGTTTTATTTTAAAAATAATTTTTACTCCACTATTTTTTGCCTGCAGCTCAAACCACAAAATTACATCATTTAAAAGCCCTATCAGCTCTGTTTCTTCCTTTTGAATTTTTAATCTCCCAGTAGATATAACCGAAATATTGAGAAGATCATTCATAAGTCCTGAAAGTCTTCGAGTTTGTAAGATTCCGGTTTCTATTGCATTCAGGACGTTCTTATGTGCATCCTGCTTCAAAAGTCTCCGGTGCGCAAATTGGAGAGTAAGAAGAATGCTCGTAAGAGGAGTTTTCAGCTCATGCGAAGCAATAGACATAAACTCATCTCGAGTTTGAATCGCTTGTTGTGCTTCAGAAAATAATCGAGAATTATCTACTGCAAGTGCGGCTCTCCCAGCAAGTTCATCCACGAAAAGTACGTCATCTACAGTGTAGGAGAATCCCTGCCTACTAGAACCAACAGTAAGTACCCCGATAATTTTTCCTCGAGAGATAAGTGGAGTAAAAATAAATGATTTAAGTTCTAGTTTTTCTACTATCTCCTGCTCTTCTTGTATCCGTGAGATAGTTTTGAGCCATTTTTTCGTAACCTTCTCAATAAGAATTGATGAACCAGTGTTTGCAGCGTCATAAATAGCAAACTTATTTTTCGGGTCGGGTTGAAAATTAAACATTTTATTTGCAAGCCTTTGATCTGATTTTCGAGAAGTCCTTACTACAACCCGCTCCATTTTTTCACCTTCCGCAATATCGATAATGCAAAAATCAGCAATTCCCTCAACCACAAGCTTTGCTACACTCACCAAGGTCACATTATAATCAAGGGTTGAAGAAAGGATCTTGCTCGCCTCAGAGAGAAATTGGATTTTATCGCGCACTACATATGCCACAGTGTTATTCTATCAAATTGCGATTTCTCATTGATATTTAGCCTATAATGGACTAGAATCAAGGCAAAACATTATGGAACAATTAAATCGAGGGGCATTTAATGTAACCCGATTTTTTGGTGAACGCCAAGAAGGTTCAAAATACGCATATGATGCAGAAAATATTATCACCTCAAGCCAAAGAGAGATCTCATTAAAATATGGCGAATCTCCGTTCGGCCCACCCTCTGAATTCGAGCACCTATTCAAAAAATCTATAGATGAGGGGGTGTTACTAAAAAGCATGTCTGAATACAGACTTTCAGAACCAGAAGAAGCAATTGAAAACGTAAAAACCCGATTCGGTCTAGGAGGAAATGCAGATGTAATTTTTAGCGGTGGCGGAAGCGACGAGATCCTTGAGCGACTTACATTCATGCTTCATCACGGTAATCGAAAACGGAGAATATTTGGCCTTCCTCCTCATTTCCCTGATATCGTAAACTATACAAATAGAATTCATGCTGCTGGGAAAGATCCACAAGGCGTCATATATGGACCCATCGATGCTCCTACTCGTTCATCAATTACTGAAGGGCTCGCCATAGCAAAAGAACGCCGCAAAAAAAACTCCTCTCAACAAAACATAACCTACTATATAAGTAATCCTGGAAATCCGCTCGGAAACACTACCTCACTGAATGCAATCGAGGATTTTGTAGATTTTTGCGCAGACAGAAAAAATCCAGATTTTGTAATTATCGATGAAGCATTTGGTGATGTTCTGCCCGATGAGGAGTCAGCTATAAATCTCATTGAAGAAAAGGGGAACCTAAGCGTTATCCGTTCTTATTCAAAAACACTCGGTCTTCCCGGAGAACGTATCGGATATATGGCAACAAATAAGAACATCGGAGATCATTACCGCACCTTCAGAAGACCGTTTGATATATCTGCATCCCAAAAAGCAGCTGCAAATATCATTTCAAACCCTGAGATAATAGACTCCCACCTCAAAATAGTACGCCCGAAAATTAAAGCATTAAAATCTGAATTTATAGATGAATTGAAAAAAAACGACATCGAGATACTACCCACAGATAATAGAGTCCCAATATTTTGCATCCGAGGAAAAGACTCAAACCTCTATGAAAATCTCAGGAAATTAAATCTTCACACTGTCCCTGGTCATGGATTCTATTCCACGAATAAAGAATTTACAAATCAAGTAGTTCGGCTAAATCTACCGAAAACAAAACAGGACCTTGAAGAAAGCGTAAAAAGAATATCGTTCGCATATCATTATGATATAGGAACTCTTACTTAAGGGTGTATCCAAATCCTCGAACAGACTGTATCAGCTTCTTTTCAAACCCGTCATCTATTTTTTTTCTGAGATATCCGATATAAACATCTACCACTCGCGTTTCAATATCCGGAGAATAAAGCCAGATATGGTCAAGAATCGTTTCCCTACTCAAAACTACACCACTGTTTATCATAAGATACTCAAGGAGCTTAAATTCTTTTGCAGTAAGCGGGATTTTTTTGCTTTCCCTCATCACCTCTAATGTTGAAGTATTGAGCGTCAAATCATCAATTTGCAAAACGTCACTTCCCTGTTGTTTCAGCCGAACCCGAACCCGAGCTAAGAGCTCATCAGTATCAAAGGGTTTTGAGATATAGTCATCAGCCCCGATATCAAGCCCGTATACGATATCCTTGCTCGTATTTTTGGCAGTAAGTATAATTATTGGAAGATTTGGTTTAGCTTTTTTCGCTTCTATACACACTGTTTCGCCGGAAATATTTTCTATTCCTAAATCAAGAATTACTAAATCTATATTTTCCTCGCGGATTTTCTTTAAAGCCTCTATCCCATCACCAGTCCCAGATGTACTATAGTTAGCTTCTTCAAAAGCCTCAACTAAATAATCCCGAATGTTTGTGTCATCCTCAACAATAAGGATTTTATGATTCATTCCCTGCATTGTAACATCATCGTAAATATTATAATTGTAACCTGCAATATTCACTATTTTTTATTCGACCCGTGCGGTTAATACTCTCCAAAAGCTTTTTGCTACTCTCTGTAGTGATAACGGCTTCACATACCCAATTTGATAAATTGCATCTAGTGCAGTCTTCCCTTCTCCTTCTACTTTTTCGATTGCTTGATATCTGTTGAGTGGTATTCGTATCGCTTGCGTTATCATAAAAACCATCTTATCGCTCTTGTATGATAACCGAACAAATTTATTGTAAGAAATTGAAAAGATAGTTATTCAAAACGGACTGAGATGGAAATTTCCCGCTGATTCTCAGAAATTCCTGAAGGATTTGCGCTCAATAAAATCAAATCTCCACTACTCCCTATATATTGCTCTTCAAACTCAATCTCACCTTGGAAAGGAACCATCCCTTCTGTCATCCAATCCTCTTGCGCAGTTAAGACTGCCGTCGCAATAACATTTCCTTCGTTATCATATAACTCTGCGCTAAAATTCCCCTCAAAATACCAACTCCCTGTAGCACTTCCGGAAATCTGAAACGGAGAAGTCACCCTCGCATCAATCAGAGGAGCTGAAACTATAATATCGCGTTCTGCTTCCTCAGAAATTTCTTCAGTAAATGACTTTTCGTCAGAAACTATGCACCGCTGTGGATGGCTTTCCTGGACCGGAAAACCTGCCGCAATACACTCTTCAAAAGAATTAATTGACCCGTCACTATCGGAAAGATTTGCCTGATTATCTCCTATCCCAGGCAATTCAGGTGAAACGATCCATCCGACAATCCCTGCTGCCACTATTATCATTACGATAAAAAGAATTTTTCTCATACTATTATCATACACTACAAATGCTCATGAAAAAACTTTATTGTGTCATTCATGGCACGAGTAAATGTACTCCCGCTGAGATTATGTCCACCAGATGAATATTCGTTGAACTCATGCACAATATCAGTATTATCAAGTAATATATTCAAATCTCTACTGTAGCCGCTATTTACAACATCATCATCCACTGCGTGATTCAGCTGAATTGCTCCACGAACATCATCGAGATAATTTATAGGTACTACCTGGCTCCAAAATTCACTATTTTTATCAAACTCTCCATACATTTCCCTAAGCATCTCACGCCTCTTTTGTCTCTCAGAATTCATATCAGGTGGTTGATAGCTCGCATCACTAATGCCATACTTTCCCAAATCTTCATATGTATATACTGCACCACTCCAAAGAGATATTGCCGGCATATCACGTGCTACCACGAAACTTCTGAGTCCGACATTCCCCGCCATACTGTGTCCCCACAATCCGATTTTTTCAGGATTTACAAATTCAGTAACTCTCAGCGCTGCGCGCGCATTGAGAATATCCACAACATAATCTCCTGAATAGTATGCCCCACTCGGCTCTCCTTCAGATTCTCCATGCCCGCGAAGATCTATCTTGAAAACCACAAAACCACTTCTCGCAAGTGCATCTACATATGAGGCGTAATTTGAAAAAGTCTGATAACGAGCAGGAGGAATATATCCATGAACAAATATAATTGCCGGAAATCCACCTTCTGGCATTGCATTTGCAGGTTTCGTGATTTGTGCATAAATCGTTAGACCATCCGAAATATATGTAGTACGATATGACATATAGTCAGAATTTGAGGAAACTTCTTCCAAACTCGTCAGCGCACCTTCATACGCCTTCTCTCGTAAATACGGAATAGTCATATCTTGAAATAAAAATGGCTCAGAATTTTCAAGCTGAGTCTGAATAGAGGAATTATCCTCTATTATAGGAGATGGTGCAATACTACCTCTTTGCACTAAAAAATATCCCGCTACACAAGTAACAATCATAAAAATGACTACAACAACTCCTCCGAATACTTTCGAAAGGCTATGTTTCGCCTGTGGCATACTATGGTAATGAGATGGATTCAAGTCTTCCTGATCTTCCATAAAAGATTTTTGTATTGTAAAGACTTATAAACGTTTTGTAAACTGAAAATTCAGCCATGCTATAATGATTTTTCCATGCAAAAGAACATACTATTTATCATACTTCTTCTTATAACTCCTATTATAACGCTCGTGATGCGAGAGAAGTTTCTGCAAATATTTGCCGCGCCTGCATACATAGGAGAAAATGAAAATTCATCTCATCTCGGAAAGTTTGGGCTCCTTGAACACTGGAAACGGCCTGATGGACCTCCAAAAGTTGGCCTACAGGTCGGACATTGGAAATTAGAAGAAGTACCAGATGAACTTGAAAAACTCAGGGGCAATACCGGCGCCTCAGGCGGTGGAAAAAGCGAATGGGAAGTGAACCATACAATAGCTATACTCACAAAAGATATCCTTGAAAAAAATGGCATCATAGTAGATATCCTCCCCGCTACGATTCCTGAATCATACTGGGCAGATGTGTTTATTTCAATACATGCAGACGGATCCGAGGATCCTTCTAAATCTGGATATAAAATCGCGGCTCCTTGGCGTGATTACACTGGAAAAGCAGAGAAGCTCGCAGACTATATAGAAAAATATTACGGTGAATCTACTCTGCTACCACGAGATCCTAAAATTACTACAAATATGCGCGGCTACTATGCATTTTCGTTTTGGAGGTTTAGGCATGCGATACACCCCATGACAACTGCTGCAATTCTTGAAACTGGATTTCTCACAAATGCATCAGACAGAACACTCATCGTAGGTGATCCCCTCACTTCGGCAGAAGGACTTGCCCTAGGGATAATAGAATATCTAAGAAGCGAAAATCTATTCAAATAACATGCTTGTATTTTTCATAAATTTTCTACTATACTAAAAGCATGTTATTAGGCGTTGTCGCAATTATTATCTCCATCTAGAAGAACCAGGAAATAATACCTAACAAACTACGATACCAATTTCCTTCTTGCTACGAAGAGCCAAAAGACGAAAATCCCGAGAGAAATTAGTATAGGCCATAGAAAGCACAAGCTGAAATAGAAATACAGAGAAACTACTCCCGCAACGATTCCATTGACAAATATAGAAATCTTCATAGTAAGCTTTTTCAAGAAATACAAACCTCCTCCAATAATTTGAAATGCAAGAAAAACTACCCAAATATTATTGTCTAAACATTCATCAGAAATCCCCATAATATCTGATTTGTCACTCTTTTCGTCAGAACTTTCCCCAGCAACGTCTCCCTGTTGCTCTAAGGCTTGTGGTTGAGAGCCAAATATAAAAGTATTAACGCCATCAAGGATTTGCCCTATGGAACCCTGCACACTATCATCTTCGTTAGAATTTGAATTAGAATCGTTTTCATCTGAATCTTCCTCGCTCCCGTTATCATCAGACAAATCCCCCTCAAATCCGAATCCGAAATCAAATACTGAAGATCCACCCTGGAGCTCATTTGATGCTGCGCTATCCATTTGCGCAGAAATTATAAGTTCGATTTGTTCGTCCTTGGAAAAATCCTCGATCAGCACTGTTTCGTCTTCAATCAGCTCTTTCAATGTCCCTGTCCAGATAGGACTTCCCGCTCCTTGCTGCATGAGACTAATTAACATATGCTCATCAAGCTCTCCTGTAGATTCGTTGGTCTTTATCCTGAGATAGATTTCCTTTTCGCTTTCTCCAGTATTTTTGATACCGACACTTTTTTCTACAGATTTTCCAGGAGTCCACATGTCATCACCTTTAAAGATCGGATCGCGAGATGAAAGATTACACCTAGTGTCATCACACTGGACATCTAGATCATATGCATATGAAAAGCTGCCAAAACCCAAAAAAATGATGAGGCAGATGATCGAAACTAGGAAATTTTTCATTGTAGCTACAATTGCTCGGAAAGCGTAAGTGCATCACCATCTATATCAACAAGATTGATATTTAGGTTGAAATTATGCGGATTTATTTGTGGAGTAAGTACACCATATGACTCCGTTCCCAAATCTATCTCAGTTACCTTGCTGGTCTCGCCACTTAATGATGCGGACCCGCTTGCAAAGCCTGTTATCGTGTCTGTATCGTAGATCAGGCTATAATCAAACCCCGTAAAATTCGTAAGGCCAGATAGCGTAAAGATGAATTTGTGGGATGAAGAGTTGTGATATGCTGTTAGTACTGGCTCATATGCAATTCCTACTTTACTTCCTACTTTGTCTGTATCGGAAAATCCAGTATTATCGATGTTTTGGTATGCCAGAAATGCGATATTGAATTCGCAAATTTCTCCTTGTAGACTCTCACCACTATTCTCATGGGTAAGCGCAAACTCCCACTCGTCAATGCTATTTGTGATCTGCGCTGACATAGTTGCGAGATTAAAGTCTTTCAGCGAACCTTCATAGACCTCGCTACCTTCTTTCGAGGCTTTCAATGATAGCTCTTCACAAACATCTAGATTTCCATTTTTTAGTTCAAATTCTGGATGGTAATAAAAATCCAGTGTGCCGGAATTTGAGACTTTGATTTTCTGGATTAGCTCTTCATTACTTTTTAATTTGTTTTTGTCAAAAAGCAGACCATCAATCTCATCACCGCCATCATCCAAGAGAGTGATGTCTAGACTTGCTGCAGAAAAACTATTGTTCATAGAACTTTCCGTGTCATATAGCAGCGCGTTAGATATACCCGTAAATGGAACCAAGGGTAAAATCAAAAGCAGTATCAGTTTTAAAATTCTTTCTTTCATAATTATTCTAATGGCCTCACTAGACGCCTACCCTTTCTATCTCCATAAAACCTCACTATCTGATTTTTAATATTCAATATTTCGCTATAGACGATCGCAACAGCAGGGATGATGACCAGTATCAGAAATCCTATCTGTGTCTGAGCAAATGATATTAGGGCACCTATAAATGGAATCGTAAAGACAACTTTTCCTATAACGTCCCCTGCAGGAATTGTTTCGCCATCTGCTTCTTCATTCGCGTCACCTTTCGTGACGAATTCATTTCCATTTGGAGTTGTGATGGTGCTTTCGATTCTGTGGGTAACCAACACATTCTCACGGCCGGATTGCTTGAATGTAATTACGTCATTTTCACCGTAAAAACTACTAGGCACGGTTATCACGACACTCTTTGTGTGGATCGTAGGCTCCATAGAACCCGACTGGACAACCAATGCCCTAACTCCACCTATCCCGAATTTTCCCGCAAAAAGAACCACCGCAATGACAATCAGAAGCGATAGCCCTATCGAATAAATTGTGTTTTTTATAAATCCTATTTTTTTCATAAGTTTTGCAACAATTCGAAGGTAAAATCAACCATCATTGATTCACCCTGATAATCGTTATCATTTGGTGTTGACCACCAATTGAATATTGTAACTATTTTTGTTGATGCACCTGCATTCAACTGCTCGTTGAAAGTGATGCTTGACGGAATATCAGAAACCTTTCCACTATAAATAGAAACATCTCCTGTGCTCCACCATCCATTTCCATCTCTATCTACAAACAAAGCTACGTTAACAACCTCACCTAAAGTTCCACCGTAAACTTTGATATCGCTTAGATTAAGTTTCCCGTTTATACTACCCTCGTTTTTAAGAGTGTATGCACCATGTGGCTGACTTCCAGGCCTCATATTTGAAGCATTAAATTTAACAACATTGTCATTAACACCATCAATTGTTAAATCAAGAGTACCTGCAGAAAAAGTATTTCCAATACTAGTCTCTTCGTCTGAAAATAAAGCCTGAGTTGCACCGAAAGTTGCAGCAGATACTGCAAGAATCGTAAATACGCTAATTAATATTTTTTTCATTATCTTCACCTCCTTTCAAACAAAAAAAGCCAGCTCGCTTTACGCTGCTGACTTAAAATTTAAATTTCGGATTAAGTTTTTCATTTAATAACGTGGGCAGTTATTAAATAGAAGGTTTTAAAAACCAACTAATATGGGCAGTTGGCAGAATTGGCCTGTAATATATCACATATTATGACCCTTTGCAAGCTTAATATTGAACAATTAGCTCATTATGGAAAAAATAAATATCTACCTTATAGGAAATTATTATTTGAGGTATCTATCAAAAAACTCTATAGAGCGCTGCATCGCAATCGAAAAATTCCCGGACAAATTATGGTCATCGCCTTCGTATATATATAGCTCAACCTCTTTACCCTCCGCCTCCAGCTGCTCAGAAAGTTTTTCAGAGAATTCAAATGGTACAGATGAGTCAGCCGTTCCGTGATGAAGCTGCACAGGACCCGAAATGTCACCTAGATAGGAATTTGAAGAAATGGAACTCCAAAATGTAGGATTATCTGCGGGACTCCCAAATATCTCTATAAATCCATTTCTCCATCCTCCTCTATTCGATCTGGTCGGAAATGGCGACGGCGTACCAGTCGAATTGACACTCCCCCTTCTCCATCTTTCCAGAAGGTCAGGATAGGAAACGACTACTCCTGCCCATATAACCCCGGCCTTGACGTCTTTATTTACCACCATGTTACGCAGCGTTATATGACCTCCCATACTGTGTCCCCACATTCCAATTTTTTCTGGATTTATATATTCAAGTTTTTTAACACTCGCTACTGCATTGAGTATATCTATCGTATACGCATTGCTTCCATAACCGCCCTCTGCCCTACCCTCAGAATTACCATGACCTCTATAGTCTGACCTGAAAACCACATAACCATTTCTAGAAAAACCATCTGTATACGCAATATATCTTTCAGTAGTTTCGTATTCTGCAGGAGGGATATATCCGTGATTAAAGACAACGACAGGAAAACCTCCTTCTGGCGCGTTTCCGTTGGGAACCGTCAAAAGAGCATATATCTTGAGGCCCTCAGAACTGTAGGATGTGATGTAACGGGAGTAATTACTACCAGAAGGCAAAACCTGTTCTATTTCTATATCACTCCCTAAATATTCTCCTCGCCTAAGCGATTCTATAGATAACGGATGAAAATCAGCAATCCTTTCTGAAATATTCTTATCTGCAAACTCCTGAACACCGGTAGTCAAATTATCCATCTGCCACCGATATACAAAAGCAGCAATGGCTACCAACGCGATAATTATTATAAGAATTAACTTCTTCATGGAATATACGTATTATACGGTATTTCGAATATGCTAGAATAGTACTATGAAGCTTAAGTGGCCACAACTTCTTATACTTGTCGTCGCAATCATTCTGCTTGCAAGCGCCTCTTATTTCTTCACACGACCTAAAACATTTTCTCCAGAAACAGACCCAACAAAAAAACTTGCTGAACTATTAGAATTTAGTGGAGATTCGACCACGTGCACTTTCTCGTCTCCTCAGGGTTCTGGGACAATCCATAAAATAAACGGCAGTCTGCGAGGAAACTTTACAGGTTCTGATGGAGCCTCCGGTAGCATGATTCGAGATACTCAATATACCTACATCTGGAGCCCTGATGCACCGGAAGGTATTAAAATTGCAAATGAAAGCTATTCTATCACCAAGCTTCAGAATGATTTAGAAAATAATACAATAAGCCTCAATACTGTTGTCGATTACGAATGTGGCGATCTAGAGAATAAGGATAAGAATCTCTTCATAATCCCTCTCGATAAAAAATTTATCGACTACTCTATGCAGGTAAAAGAAATGAACTCACCCGATGATACGAATGCTGCATGCGCAGCTTGCGATAGCTTGGAGGGCAATGAGCAAATCGTCTGCCGCGAAGAGCTCTGCAACTAATCTTTCTTCTCAATCTCTTTGCCGTGAGGATAGCTTATCGTTTGAGATAGATCTTGAAGGAGTTTTTCCACAAGCGGTCTATTCGCACGACGAAGCTGCTCCGTAATCGTTCGCTCTAAATATGCAGTATCAATTCTATGACTCATTTTTTCAAGCTCCGGATCCGGAGTTTTGATCCCTACTTCTTTTCGTATCTCAGCAAGAACTCCCAGGATTTTTGTCACTTCTTCTTCTATAATTAAAGACACTCCCATGTGCACTTCGTCACGAATTGTCGTGATATATGACTGTCTATGCTGGGAAACCAGAATAAAAAGCGAGAGGAATATCGCCTCTAGTGATACCACAAGCGTAAGAAATCCAAAAGGAAACGGATCAAACGGACTAATCCACGGAATGTTCCCCGTATTTATCATAAGCCACACACTAAACCAGATAATATGAAAGATCAGAAACGTAGTAGAGCCACAGATTTCGGTGAGTTTGTCAGAAAGCTGTGTTAAGAGTGATCGAGTCCGCAGAGACTTCGCCTCAAATGAACGAAAATATGTCCTCCGTTTCTCAGCTATCTGCATATATTTACCGTATCATATATATTGTACTGTTTCCAATTTTTCGGTAAGCTTAATTACTCCATGAATATACTGAGTCCTCAAATTGAGCAAAGCCTCAAAAAGGAATCACTCCGCTATATTCGCGATACAGTCCCAGGATTTTTCCGACAGAAATTAGATGATAAATTTTCTTACTATGATTCTCAAGGAAGAAAAATAACGGAAAAAGCGGAACTCGATAGAATTAAACATCTTACTATCCCTCCGGCATGGCAAAAGGTATGGATATCGCCTCTTGCAAACACACACCTCCAGGTAACAGGATTCGATGAAAAGAAGCGAAAGCAATATATTTATCACGAAGACTGGAAAAAGCTTGCGCAAGAAAATAAATTTTCAAAGATGACTGATTTTGCTTTAGCGCTCCCTAAAATTCGGAGAAGAATTAGCTATGACCTCAAGCTTTCCGGAATGGATAAACGAAAGATACTTGCAACTATCGTCTGGCTCCTTGAGCACACATTTATTCGAATTGGAAATGAAGAATATTCTCGAGAAAATAATTCCTATGGACTCACTACGCTCAGAGATAAGCACGTACAAATACGGGGAAATGATGTACGATTCCACTTCCGCGGCAAGTCTGGAGTCGAACACCAGCTCGAAATAACACATCCAACTGTTAGTAGAATTATCAAAAAATGTATTGAACTCCCGGGATATGAACTATTCCAATATATCGATGATCATGGAAAAAAACACGCGATCGATTCTCAGGATGTTAATGATTTTTTGAAAGAAATTGCGCATGATGATTTCTCGGCAAAAGACTTTCGCACATGGGGCGGAAGTAATATCGCCTCAACGCATCTCTATAAAATCGGTCCGTACAGAAATAAAACCCACCTCAAAAAAGCGCTTTCTCAAACATGCAGGACTGTTTCAGAGTATCTCGGAAATACGGTCGCGGTATGTAAAAGCTACTATATCCACCCTGCTATTTTTAAATCGTATGAGACAAATTCTCTTATTCCGTATTTCGGAGAATACAGAGACAAGAAGGTTGATATTTCAGGATTATCATGGGAAGAAATGGCACTTCTCGATCTTCTGAGGAACAAGCTTTCTAATCGTTTATCTGCAAATAATATTTCAACGTAAAGATCCAATCCTCTTCAGATTTATTGCTTTGCAGTTTTTGATCAAGCATCCACTCAAGATATCCTTTATCAAAGACTGCGATTTCTTCAAGTTTTTTTCCTCTGTGTTTTCCAAATGGAAAAAACTTAAAAAGTACTGGCTGCTGCGACACTCTCATCATCTCATCTAAAATCTCTTCCTCTGATTTTCCGCTTTCTTTCATTTTATTGAAGAGAAAATTAAATACTGCCTCCAAAACTTTTATATCGCTTCTTGCGTCATGCGCTCCCGCGTCTGTGACATTGAGATTGTGGAAATACCGCAAATACTGTAATCCGTATTCTGGAATTTCAGATTCTGTATCAAGATATCGCGCAACTTTCAACGTACAGATAAAATTTGAGACCTTCACATCCTCCTTCGCGAGCGCTTCGATATCAAATGCAGCACTGTGTGCAACAAGAATATTATCCTTCAAAATCTCCATTAAATCTGTTCTCATTTGGGATTCCATGAAAGGAATTTTGCCTTCTACCATCTCATTTGTCACATGAGTAATGCTTGATGATTTTACAGAGATCGGAATTGGAGGTTTGAAATATCCAGAGTATGTTTTTTCTCGAAATTTATAAGCTACCTCAAAAAGACGATCAAAATAAACGTCGTTCCCAGTAGTTTCTGTATCTAAAAATACCAATCTATCCATCTTCCAATTATACCAAAGTTATTTCTCAGAATATTTATCTGCTAGTCTTCTCAAAAAAATCCAGTTCAATTTTTTGGATATATACCTTGAATCCTCTGGAGATCTCGTCGATGCATCGTGGTTTCCTCCTAAAGCTATCTAAACCTAAATACTCTACTCTCGGAATGAAGAATACGCATCTAAGAAGAAATAATTTGCCTCATGAAATCAATGCTTATGGATTATTTTTCTTCTCAACATCCTCTTTTCTATACGAGGCAAGAATTTTATAGTTTTTTTGATTTGCTTTATAAAAGAAATCAAATACATCTCCTACCATAGGAATTGACCCGATAATCAGATCGATCATAATATTCACAAGCATCACAAATTTATGCCACGAAGAAACTCTCATTTTATGCCCAAGTGCATAAATATATAATGATAAAACAACTCCCAGCAAGTCTCCTATTATCGGAACAACGCCGATAAGAGGGTCTATTCCGAATCGAAAACCTGCAACTTGAAATTTCGTATCAGACAAATCTGCAAGAAAACCTGCAACTCTCAGATCTTTTTCAAAATTTGTTTTCATACGTATCCTAGAGGCCAAGGCGCTTTGCACATGCTCCCCATGCCCCCCAACCACGCACTGCCTGAAGCTTCTTCCCACGTTCTATCTGCTCCTCTCGTGATGCCTCAGAAGGAAGCCCTACTCCGCCTACCGAACCCCATGCACCTTCAGAAAACTGCAATCCACCATAATATCCATTTCCCGTATTGATACTCCAATTTCCCCCTGACTCACACTGAGCCAACTCCTCCCATACTTCATCCCCTACAGGCTCCTGAGATAAAAAAGTTTGCACCTGATCAGAATCCTCCACCTCAACAACAATATCAGTCTCTTGTTGCAATTCCGACTCCACACTGGACTCTGAAAATTTGAAATGCTCAATTACTCTTTCTTCAAAATACTGGTGTTTTTCGATTTTAATTTCAGGATACTTCTCCTCAGAATACGAAATATTTAAATACAAATCATACGTTAATCCATTCTTAGAATAACCAGTTTGCACATCTTCTTCCTGCGAAAATGCTGGATGAACAGATTCGAGGAAAAAAAGAGAGCAAAAGACAATAATTACCAAAAGGAACGCAAGGCGATCTCCCAAAGCGAAAAATGACTTATGCATTACATTCTGCAATCTTTGCATAGAATCTGGAATAGAAATAGTATATCAGATCTTGGAAAGAAGCGAATTCTTTGTACATTGTACGTTGATTTTGAAATAGCCAATACTCTTACTCGAAAATCCTATAGTGACTTTCTATTTCTCCCTAGATGTGCTATAATAGGAACTATAAGTTTTAAGAGTGCTGAATGATAGAAGATATTTATTGCATATTCTTTCTCGCCGAACTCTCACCTATATATAACCTATGAAAAAAGATAGTATTTCTACATGTTCTCGATGCGGGAAACCTACAAAAGTGGTAAAAACCTGGATTGAGGTCATAGAAACTCGTGCTGGAGAAAGCAAACTCACCCACACACAACTCGCCTGCACAGATGATCAGTGCGAAAGGGACTTTGAGAAAAAGACTGCCGAAGAAATCAGAAAACGAGAAGCATTAAAAATGAGAAATGAAGCGTATGCAAGTAAAAAAAATGCAGAGAAGCAATCAGCACCTGGAACTGCAGCATCAGAAAAAAAGAAACAGTTAAGATAAAATATTATTCATGTATTCCCAATCCTCCTTCCCGCGAAACTCACATCGTGGAAAAAAATTCAAATCTAAGCCGCAAAAAAATCGATCTTTTCAAGGCGGTAAAAAGAGAGGTCCTGTGGGAACATTCAACCCAAAAGACATCATCAACAACACGCTCCCCTCACAGACAAGAGAGGAAAAGTTTATCCCGAAACACAAATTTTCTGATTTCCAGGTTGATGAAGACTTAAAGCGTAATATTGTACAAAAAGGATATACATCCCCAAGCCCTATCCAAGATGAATCAATCCCCCACATTCTGGAAGGGAAAGATATTATCGGAATTGCGAACACAGGGACTGGAAAAACAGCAGCATTTCTTATCCCGCTTATTCATAAAGTTCTCCAGGATAGAACTCAAAAAGTCCTCATAGTAACCCCCACTCGTGAACTTGCTATCCAAATCCAAGAAGAATTTATAGCATTCTCCAGAAGCATGAATACACAATCGATACTCATAATTGGCGGAGTGAATGCATTTCATCAAAAAAGAGCACTCAAGCAACCATTTAATTTTGTCGTCGGAACCCCAGGAAGAATTAAAGATCTTATTAAAAGCAATAATCTGAACCTGTCACAATTCCGAAATATTGTTCTGGACGAAGCAGATCACATGGTGGACATCGGATTTATTCAGGATATTAAATTCATTATCTCTCTTCTACCCGAGAAACGACAATCATTATTTTTCTCTGCAACAATCGATAGAAAGGTTCAAGAAATTATCAATCAATTTGTTAAAAACCCTATAACAATCTCTGTGAAAAAAAGTGAAACAACCCACAATATCAACCAGAAAGTAATAAAAACAATAACCCAAAACAAAAAAATTGAACAGCTACACGAAGTACTCATAAAAAGTGAATTTGAGAAGGTTATAATTTTTGGCCGGACAAAACACGGGATTCAAAAACTCTCAAATGAACTCGTCTATCGAGGATTCAAAGCAGGCGCAATCCATGGAAATAAATCCCAAAATCAGCGCCAGCGTACATTAAAAGAATTTAAACACAATGTTATTAACATTCTTCTCGCAACAGACGTCGCATCTCGAGGACTTGATATTGATAATGTGAGCCATGTAATAAACTATGATATGCCGGCAACCTACGAAGATTATATTCACAGAATCGGAAGAACAGGCCGCGCGAATAAAAAGGGCGTCGCGCTCACTTTTGTCTAAAATAAACTCTCTCGCTCAACGCTTCTTGCAGCTGCTCTGTATTTGCAAAAATCACAATCAGTCCCTGATGCAGGAATAGCCTCCTTTTCAAGGCAAGAAATTGCATCTTGAACAGTCCCTTCTATCCAGGAATCATTTCCAGTATAAGGAAGAAGTGATATTCGAAACTCAAGCCGCGCATCAAATGCCTCCTTGTCCGAATCTCCATTACAATACACGAAATATCCAGTATCAGAAACAATAAATCCGTTTCTTCGAAATAACCACTGATATATCTCCATTTGCCGTTTATATCCGTTCTGCCACTCTGCTTCAAGTGTCACTTCACCACTCTTGGAAGTTGCCTTATAATCAACTATTATCAATTCTCCATTTGAATTTTTCCATACATCATCAACGCCACCAGTGACTATTACTTTCGTTCCATTGATCGGAACTGTTATTCCTCGCCGCAATGAATCTCGCCACTCATCCATGCGCTCATGCTTGAACGGGACTGCATCCACCCCATACTCACGCATCAATGGATGCGGCGTCCCTTGTGCCCGATGTACGTCAAATTCTTTTTTCAAAAGCGCATCAACTGCAGAATTAAGGCTAAATGGATACCCTGGCGGCTGTCCCACTCCAAGCCTCCGATCAAGATAAAAACAACGAGGGCACTGCACGAATAAGTCTATCTTGCTACGACTGAGGCGAAATGGTTCATTTGAGTGAGGGTTATAACGATTGCGTTTTCTTGTAGGATTGTAATACTGGGACATACAAAAGATTATACATGAATGATATTATCGAGTACGCGACCATTCAGGAATTAGTGGTGGTTTTTCGTATTCACCATCGTCATCTCCTTCATCTGCTGACACCCATAATGCCATACCCCTAACAGGCTCTTCTTTTGTTTTAATTTCTACTTCCTGTCCCTCTTCTAATAAAATTAAGCAGTCAAAGTTAGCATCTTGAGTTACAGACTCCTTTTCTTCATGAATAATTTTTTTAATTTCGAATTGATTATTCGGCTTAACAAAAACACCTCCATGCTGATTATCGATTGATGAAATGATCATCAAATCTACTTCGCCCTCGTATCCTAAAATTTTTATATCACCTGCCTCTATATAAAGATCAGCCACTATATGCTGCTTCTCTCCTTCATATTGAAAAAATCCTGCCTCAACTGCCATAGAAAGATTATAGTTGGAAGCCACAAAAATGCAAGATAGAAGATTTACTAATGAAGAAAACTATACTTTAAAATATTGATCTGCTGCCTGAAGTATTTGAGAAATAATTCTGAACTACACAGAGTCTTTCCAATCATAGATCTGCATTAATAATGAACTTTAACGAAAAATATGTCAAGTGTTTGTAAAAAATTGGTACATATTGATATATTTTTTTCTATTGACAAGCTTTTCTGTCTGTTCTTATAGTAATTTATATGAGGAAAATAATCAGTGTTACTCTCGCTCCTCTTATAATTCTTTTAATTATATCCTCCATTCAGTCGACTTCACCAAATATCGCTTATGCTATTGCGAACCATGTTGTGATCTCTGAAATTCAAGCAGCAGGGAGCACCACCACTGATGAATTTGTAGAACTCTACAATCCCACAACAAATGAAATGGATCTTTCCGGATGGAAAGTAATGAGAAAGACTCAATCAATAGATGCTGAAGAGCAGCTTATCGCAACCCTTAGCGGAACTATTCAACCACATGGATTTATGCTGATCGCTCATGAAAACTATGACGACACGACTACACCGGACATCACGTACACTGACCAAAATATCGCTGATAATAATTCCATAATTCTCAGAGATGAAAATAATAATACTATTGATTTGGTAGGATTCGGAGAAGCAAGTACAAGAGAAGAGGTTACAGTCTCTCTCCCTATTTCAAATAGAAGTATTGAACGAAAAGCGCACGACACATCTACTTCAGAAAGCATGGCGCCATCTGGAACAGATAATAACCTTGGAAATGGAGAAGACACAGATAACAACGCAAACGACTTTGTAAGACACTCTTCTCCCACTCTATCAAATCCACAAAATACGAATAGTACCCCAGAAAATCCTGAAAGCTCAACTCCTACAAACCCTACAGAAACGCCTACACCCACTACTAGCCCAACTATGACGATAGTACCAACGACAACAAGTCAACCGACTTCTACTCCCACCAGCACACCAACAATAACCCCAACCGAAAACCCTTCACCAACGTCCACCCCCTCTGTAACCCCTCCTAGCCCTACACCTATTAACCCTTATACCATGAAAAGATTTCTTGGATTCTTCCCATTCAGCAGAACTGTCTGCTATCTTGAATATACGCAGCACTACTTTTTCTTCTTTCCAAAAATAACGTGCGAAAGAATCTAGTGAATACTATTTCTTCCATACAACCTTCTTATCTTTAGAAAAAGCTGAAACAGAAAAATAAAATCAATACACTAATTAAATAGAGCAGCTATAAAGTACAATAATGCGTAAATTCCTAATAAAATAAACGCAAAAATCCGTATCCACGAAAAGAATTTGTTGATGAACTTCACCTGTTTAGTATACACTAGACCTATGAAAAAGATTATACTCATCATTCTAATCGCAATATTCCTCTTATCCATCTATTTCCTTGTCAAAAAAATGCACATTCTTACTCCTCCGACAGAAAAGCTTGAAAAAGTAGATTTTTCTCAGGAATCTCCAATAGAGGATCTTCCCAGAATATCAGTAGTCGCAGAAAATCTTTCAGTTCCATGGGCTCTTGCTTTCCTACCAAATAAAAAGATTCTCGTCACAGAACGGAGTGGCAGTATAAAAATAATTGACAATGGAGATGTCAGCACCATTGCACAAATCCCTGTTGTGCAGACAGGCGAAAGTGGCCTTCATGGTATTGCACTCGACCCCGAATATGAAGAAAATGACTATGTCTATATTTACTACACTACGCGTTCAAACAATGAAAATACCACGAATCGAGTTTCCCGCTATACATTCCAAAACAATGCTCTTTCTCACGAAACAGTTCTTGTTGATAATATCCCCGGTGCGTCAAATCACGATGGTGGAAGAATAAAGTTCGGACCGGATAACTATCTCTATATCACCACAGGTGATGCACAAGAACCTTCTCGTGCACAAAATACAAATTCTCTTGCAGGGAAAATTCTCAGAGTTGATCGAAATGGGAATGCTGCAAATGATAATCCATTTGGAAATCTCGTATATTCTTATGGCCATAGAAATCCTCAAGGAATTACCTGGAATGATAGCGGAGAATTGTTTGCAACAGAACACGGGAGATCTGGCGCACTCTCCGGACTTGATGAGTTCAATAAAATCGAACTGGGAAATAATTATGGATGGCCAGAAATAGAAGGAAATAAAACACAAGAGGGAATGATTACACCAATCCTTAATTCCGGTGCGAATGACACTTGGGCACCTGCAGGGCTCGCGTATAAAGATGGAACCTTCTATTTTGGTGGACTCAGAGGAAGTACACTTTATACAATTAAAAAAAGCGGTGATGAGTATGTGCTTTCAAGATATTTTTCAGATCAATTTGGAAGAATTCGTGAGGTAATTATAGGCCCTGATAACATGTTATATATCACCACTTCAAATCTTGATGGTCGCGGAAATCCGAGAAGCGGTGACGATAAAATTATTCGTGTAAATCCGCAGAAGTTGTAGAGGTGGGAGTAATCGATGCTGAAGGAGACGCTTCTTCTTCTAGTATATCATCTTCAAATTTGATCGTCTGGATAAGGTTACGGAGCTTTTTTTCTACGTCTCCATTTTTCTCCGGAAGCGTTACATGAATTCCAAAACTCCCTGCTCCTGTTGCCACTTTATCATTCGTGAAGAAATCATAACTTGCATAACCCTCCCCTTCTCTCGTCCACTGTATCCAGTCTCTCTCTTTAATTTCAAAACTTTGCTCATAAGTAATATCTTCAGGTTTTACTGAATCGTATGGACTTGCAGAATAAAATAAATAGTTATCAGTTGACTTGGGAATGTTTAGCTCCACGTCCTCAATCACCGTCCCTCCGAACGGATTACGCTCTTCAGGCTCCCATTCAGGAGGATAGGAAAATTGTATTGTTTTTCCAGCATATTTTTCCCAATCCTCAGTTTCTCCGTCTCCCGCAACTTGGGAAACTGGCGTTGGTGTCAAATCAATATCCTGAGATATTTCCGAAGATGATGAATCAATAACATGGTACCCAAAGAATCCAATTGCGCCCACAACAAAAAATAGCAGCAGCCAATTCTTGGAATCCATAGGCATATCCTACCACATGCGGTCAAAAATTCGAAGCAGCAGAATAACTGCACTATCAATAATCACAGGAATTATTAAATACAAACTCCCAATAAGAAATATTCTCGCAGGTTCTATATGTGGCAAAAACTCAACTGATATCTGAGGAAATTTTATTCCTCCGATAAAAAATACGGTACCAAGAATAAAAATTATTATTAATGATGGGACTGCTGCCTCTAAATCTCTCCTACTAGTATACATAGTATTTGAAATAAGAAAAATTGCATAAAAAGATATGACGATTCTTGGAATTCCGAATCCTGGAATTACAAGAAAAAAATATACAATTGCGAGAATGAGGGCTACCCCAACAAAAAGCGGTGCAATACCGATAATAAATTCCTTGAAAATATTACTTTTGGCAATCTGCACACTTCCTAACCTTATATAATTCCCCTCACGCTTCGGAGATAAACTAATTTTTCCTGTGGGAACAAAAAGGGATTTTGCTGCAAAATAATGGGAGAGCTCATGAACCACCACTCCAGGAAAAAAAATAAGTGCCAGAACATTTGTAGAAAGGTGCTCGCTCCGTGTTATATGATAACAGAACTTAAATATCTCAGATGTAAGCCTCCGAGATAAGAAGAAAAGTATAATTATAAGAAAAATAAATAACGCAAAAAATTCCATTCAATTTTCTAATATCGAGACAACATACGATGGCACACTTTTTTTTAAATCTTTTTTATGATGAAATAGTTCTCGGATTTTTGTTCCCTCATACACATCCCTATTATAATATCCGATACGAAAAACCTCATATCCTTTCGCTTCAAAAATCTGATTTACCCATTCATTATCACCTACTATGGTAAAATTATTTGTCCCAATTTTTTCTATCACCAAGTTGAACCATTCATTGTCATCCGGCAAATCTTTTAATTCTGATATTTTTATGATCCTATTTTCTAAATTTTGCTCTTGAACAAATTTATGAAGCATTTGCTTTCTCATATCCAAACTCCAAGGATTATTGCTATCATTTTTATTTGAAGAGCCAATAAGAATAATCACTTTCTCGAATTTTTCAAGCGCTTTTTGAATTAACCAAATATGGCCAAAATGGAATGGCTGAAAACGCCCGATCACAATTCCAATATGCTCTCCTTGCATTTTTTTTATTCTTCAGAAGGAACCACTACCCATAATAAGAGATACGGCAAGAGTCCAGGGAGACCACCAGGGAATAAAAGTAATATCCAAATTATTCGAACGATAAGAACAGGCGCATTAAAATAATTCGCGATAGCCAAACATACTCCAGCAACAATTCTCCCTTTTTTCGGCCTAATCAATCTCCTCTTTATTATAGAACCATAGTACCATATTTTGATAAATATTTGTTAAAAAAATCATAAGCTCTACACTAGTTATAACAATCGTCTTACAAAATTTTTACATTTACTTGTCATGATTGATTAAGTGAAATTTTTATTCATGAAAAAATTATCAGTAATAATAATCCTCATCTTGCTTTTTCCTCTTATTTTTTCAAAGCAAGTTTTTGCCCAGGACAGCTCGCGACCTACCACTACCATGCTTTCTGCAAATGAAACATATACAGGAACATATTTCGCGACAAATGAATCAGTTAGATTGTCAGGCGTTGTCCAAGGCGATGCGTATATTGGTGGCGGATCTATAACTATCGATGGGACAATCACCAATGATCTTATCGGAGGTGGAGGAAATATCCTCATAACTGGTGAAGTTAATGGGGATGTCAGAATTGCCGGAGGGACTGTAACACTTGCAGGTGCAGAGATCGGGGGAAACGTAACAGTATTAGGAGGGCAAATAACATTTGATAGAGATACTCAAATTGGAGGAGGCATCGTCTCATCAGGCGGGAATATTCAAATATTATCATCTGTCAGAGATACTATCTATGCAGCTGGAGGAAGTATAACAATAGGAAATTCTGTCAATAATGATATCAATGCAAGGGTAGGAAGATTGATAATTGAAGATGGAGCTCAGATTAATGGGAATGTAACTTACTGGAGCGAAACACGAGCTGACATATCAGAATCTGCTTCAATATCAGGCGCGATCACCCAACAAATGCCAAAAACCTCAAAGAAAAATCCTGAAGTGCAAGCGAGTGAAATTGCAAGCATATTTTTTTTCATCCGACTAGCAGATGTCATACTCCTACTTATTGCAGGACTCATCCTTATCACAATGTTTCCCATCTATACGAAAAGAGTTAGCGAATACATGAAAACCAATATGGGGATTTCACTCTTCATTGGACTTTTAGCGGTAATTTTTATCCCGATCGTATCAATCATTTTAATGCTCACCTTTTTCGGAATTCCTCTTGGACTATTTTTTATTATTCTCTTCTTTGGGGTGCTCTGGTTTGTAAGAATATTTGCACTTCTTCTTATAGGGAGATTTATTCTTGATAAAACATATAAAGATAAAGGTGATATTTGGGCGCTTACCGTGGGTGTGACAGTCTACTTCATACTAAGCTTATTGCCTATAATCTCCATGATCATTGATCTTATTATAGTACTTCTCGGAATGGGCGGATTTTTTGTAGCAAAGAAACAATATTATTCTGAACTGCGAAGGAAAAGGGCTATCTGATTAAGAATTTACTGGATTTTCTCTCTGTTTTTTACGACGGAAATCACATCCTTTTGGACATACTCCTTTTCCGCTCCTTGAACAATTCTCGCATAATATAAAATGCCTATGACATCCGACAGTACTACAGTTTATATAATGCTCTGAGGGACTATCGCACTTTTCGCAACGACCAACTATTTCATGCTCTGGACTTTCTGTATTAAATCCCATGGTAACTCGTCCATCAAACACATATAACTTCCCCTTAAAATGCTCATTTGGATATTTTTCCATATATGTTACGATTCCATTCTGGAGCTGATAAACATCGTTAAATCCATTCAGCAATAAAAACCCAGAAGCCTTCTCACATCGCACTCCGCCGGTACACACCGTAAGGACTGTTTTGTTTTTAAGATGCTCAAGTTTTGGTAATTCTTTTTTCAAATCCCGAAAATTTTCAAGTCCTGGTAATACGGACTTCTCAAATCTCCCAGAAAGGTATTCATAATCATTTCGCATATCTACAATGTAAAATTCCTTTTCGGTTTTAAACCACTCATGGAGTTCTTCTGCAGTTAGATATTTTCCCGTAGTTTTGTTCGGATCGAGATCCTTTTCTCCTAAATGCAAACTTACAATTTCATTCCGTACTTTCACAGAAAGCTTTGGAAACGCATTCCCTGTTCCATTTGATTTCTTCCAATTAATATCTTGAAATCGTTTATCTTTTTTCATCACGGAGACATATTTCTCAGCATTCTCCGCTAACCCTTCAATTGTTCCATTTATTCCTTCCGAAGAAACGATAATCCTCCCTTTCAAGCCAAGATCCTCACAGAGTTTCTTCTGCTCCTTCATAAGTCGCTTTGGATACTGAATTTTTATATATTTATAATATAAGAGAATCGTATACATAAGGAGTATATTTTACCAAATTTTAGATAATTTAATAAATCTTTTCTTTTTACTGTTAATACACGATACCTTGAACCTAGTAGTACTTACGAACGGAGAAAAAACAGACCAGGATTTTTATTTGAGAATTTCGACAAGCTCAACTTCAAAAATAAGCGTGGAATTTGGAGGGATACTTCCCACTCCTTGCTCACCATATGCCATATGCGGAGGGATCGTAAGCTTTCTTTTCCCACCGGGCTTCATTCCTATCACCCCTTCATCCCATCCCTGAATTACCTGCCCTACCCCGATCTGAGTCTGAAATGGCTCTCCTCTATCATACGAGGAATCAAAGACTGTCCCATCCGCAAGAGTTCCTCTGTAGTGAATTACAATATCATCTCCCACTACTACAGACTCTTCTCCAGTCCCTTCTTGAATTTCTTCTATTTTTAATTCTTCCAATTCCATGGCTTGCTGTTGTTCTATTGTAGCACCTGTCCTTTCATTTTGCGATGTTAAAAGTCCAGCAAGGAGAAACCCAAATAGTATAACTGCTATAAATGCAAAAACTGTATATTTATTCATTCTCATCTTTTAACAAATATCGTACCCCCTCGTCAATTACTAAAAAGCCGCAGAGTACATCCGCGGCTTTTTCTCAAATCTTCTAACTTAACCCTGCAAAGGGCTATCTCCTGGCACACCTGCTCCCGGTTGTGGAGCTTCTCCTGTTGGAGCTGTTGGCGCATCACTTCCTGGTGTAGGAACTTCCGGCTGAGGCATTTCTGGCTGAGCTGGTACTTCCGGTGCTGGAGGAGTTGGCATGCCTGTTCCCGGTTGTGGAACATCTCCTGCTGGAGGAGTTGGTGGCATGCTAGGATCTGGATTCTCCGCCACTGGAGGGGTTGGGACCTCACTTCCTGGCATCCCTGCTCCCGGCATCGCAGGAGTAGGATTCACATCTCCTGTTGGAGCTGTCGGCGCATCATTTCCTGGCATCCCTGGCTGTCCTCCTTGATTTTGATTATTATCCATTGTAAATCTTCACCTCCCTCAGTAATAATAAAGTCATCTTAACACGAAAGTCAAAACTATTACAAGGATCGTAGAAAGACTATTCTTTTGCACAACTATTAAAATCCTGTATTTGTGAGTTATATTGAGAAACAAAATCTCGCGTCTCAGAAAGTAATGCATTATATTCATTTACGAGCGCATTAAATTCATCGACCTGCCTATTGTAATCACTTGCTTCCTCCTGAGTTATAGGTTTTTCTGAGAGATAAATCTTACGGCGTTCCAAATCAGATTTCATACTCTCAATTTTAGAATTATGAGAGTCGATTTGAGACTTAAGATTAGCATTAATTGCAGGACAATCAGATAATGGCTTTGCAAAATGCTGCACCGCAAGCCATGTTTCTTTTCCCTCGAACATCCCACGCGCTACCGCAACTCCAATCTCTGTATAGGAATTTTTCAAAATATTCTCCCTGTGTCCTGGACTATCCATCCATGCTTGGACAAGAATCATATCATTCTGATAATTTCCCAATGCAAGATTTTCACCTACTGTTATAAATTCATACCCCGCATCTACTACCAAATCTCCCGCGCTTTCTCCAGTCGGTGCATCATGTTCAAAATATTGCCTCTTAAACATATCATCAACCTTTCTCTGAGCAGAAAGATCCAACAACACATTCTCAGAAAGCAGAGGAAGACCTGCCTCTACCCTGCGACGATTTGTCTCTCTGATTACTCCCTGCACAGTAAGATTTGATCCCGCATCATCACCTTCCTTTCTTAAAGGTCCAGAAGTATTCACTCGCATCCCAATAGCCCCCTCTACAATCTCTACAGATTTTTGAGAAAGTGCTCGAACCGTTTCCAAATTTAATAATATGCAAATCACCACCCCCACTATCACAAGAATCAGAACAGATACTACAGTAATTTTTTTATTCATAATATTTATTATACAGTGTAAGAAAACAATTATATGGTTTGGTACAATGTGACTACTATGTATACACGCTCTATCTCACAAACAGATAAACAAAAACTTTTCCAAATCGCAAAACACGGCGCACGGATACGCACCTCTCTCATACTAGAATCTACAGCCCTCACTCCACTAAATTTCTTGCCGGAAAAAGAGAAGTTTCTCAATAGTAGAACGTATAATCCAAAATTTTCTTACCTTAATCTTCTCCCAAACCAATTTGAAACAGAAATAGATGAACTCGAACAGCAAATAGAAAATATAGAAAATCTTCCATATGACTTAATGCGTCATCTTATTGATTATGTAAACCATCTCAGATTTCTCTATCATGCAAGACGATCTATTGGAAAACCCACGTTTCCATGCTATGCAAAACTTGCTTTTGATTGGGATATCCATGATCCCGATGAGCTTTTAAAAAAACTTCCCAAATTCGAATTCAATAATGAACATACCGGCAACATGACCAATGCCGAAGAAATTGCGAAACAGCTTAAAAAAGCTTTAGTAGACAAATATAAAATTCACAATATTCCTGTAGAGGTAAATGATTTTACGAGCAACATTATTTTTGTAAATTCGAAACAAATTAATATCGGAAAAAATATTAAGCGATTCCAAAATAATACAAATAGACTTATCGTGCATGAAATAGAAAGTCACACACTCCAAAATTACAATATGCGAAATGCAACAAATTCTCTAACGGCACTATCAAAACTCTCTGACTCAAATCTATACTCTGAAGGACTGGGTGTATTCAATGAAGTTAAAACAAATACAATAACAAAAAGTGCACTCACCAATTATTATTATCGCTTAAAAGCTATCAAAAATTCTCATCTCAGTTTTCGACAAATTTACGTTATGCTTCTCAGTGATAAACTATCAAAAAAACAAGCCTTTAATATAACATTTCGTGTTAAACGAGGAATGCATGACACCAGTAAGCCAGGAGGCTATCCAAAAGATGCAGCATATCTTCTAGGATATAAGGCAGTACTCGACTTTCTGAGAGATAATCCTGAAGAACTAATGTACTATGCTAAAAATCCTCATACAACAAAACTCCTCATGAAGTATAATTTGATTGATAAGAAACCAATTCTAATTCCGGATTTCAGCAACCCGCTACAATGAGCACGAGCTTATCCATGCATACGCTTACCACTTGGTATATTGCTATTAACAGACCCTGGGAGGACATCTTCTACCCATCACTCGTAAAGAGAATTAAAAAAAGTGAAAAAGATTTTAATAATATTTTCTTGTATAAACAAGAAAAAACTACAAAAGATTTTTTCTCAAATACATTTTTTCCACTCTACGAAAAAGTGATTGGACAACGAAAAGATTACATATTAAATACAAAAGCGAAATATGAACAAATCATACAGCGACTCGAAAAAGGATATAATTATCATCATCTTTCAGTATTTGAAAAAACAACAAATAGATTTATAGGAGGAACTTTATATTTAAAAGATAAAGAACTTGCAAAGATCTCATTGAGAGTTTTTGACAGAGAAATAAATAAAAAATATAAATTTGAAACGACATTAGATTTTTGGGCAGAATACCTCCTCATCAAATCTTTTCAAAATGAAGGCTACCAAAAAATGAATCACGGCACTGATCATCATCGACCTGAAATCAATAGAATCGGTCTTCAATTGTTTAAGCTCAAGCTCGGAGGCAAACCGAAAGTCTCCACTCGAAAACATGATATATTGATAAAAACTCCAGATGATATGGCAGAAAAAACTCCGGTATTCTTTTTTACAGAACCGGATAATGAAGGGTTCTTTCGAAAATCAGTATTGATAAATAAAAAAAATGATGAAAATAATTCCACAATTCATGAGTTAAAAAAAGTACTGTCATGGTCTAATATAGAACTTCTCGAAATAAATCTCTGAAACTGTACAGATCGGGAAAAAGTGACAATTTTTTACCGGTACATTATAATACAAAACATGCACTCCCTATTCCATATCAGGATCTTGCTGCAAAATATTGGGAAGAAAGTTTTAAAACCAAAAATGTATCTGAAACATGAAAATAGTAGCAGTTAAAACCCGTAAAATAACAGATAAGGATACTAATATTCTCGATGTTATCGATAGCTATATTGACACATTAGAGGAGCGATCAATTCTCTGCATCACATCAAAAATTATTTCCATTTGCGAGGGGCGAATTATCCAGACCGAAAAGGCAGATAAAGATGAGCTAATCAAACAAGAATCAGAATATTTTTTAGAAAAAAGCGAGAACAAGTATGGGTTTAGTCTCACAATAACGCAAAATCTTCTAATCCCAACCGCTGGAATTGATGAAAGCAATGGAAATGGGTATTATATTCTCTGGCCGAAAAATCCACAAAAAACCGCAAATGATATCCGTGAACATCTAACAAAAAAATATAATAAAAAGCATATCGGCATTATTATCACTGACAGTAAAACTTCCCCACTTCGCTGGGGAACTACCGGCGTTGCAATAGCACATTCCGGATTTAAAGCACTCAACACGTATATTGGGAAATCAGATTTGTTCGATAAAACCATGCGCGTTACCGAATCAAATATCATGGATGGAATTGCTGCGGCTGCAGTTTGTGTAATGGGAGAAGGACGTGAACAAACTCCTTTAGCACTCGTTACTGATACTGAGAATGTACAATTCCAAGAAAGAAACCCTACTGAGGAGGAACTCGACCATCTAAAAATTGATATTGACACAGATCTTTATTCATCATTACTCAAACTTGCCCCCTGGAAAAAAGGAGAAAAGTCCAATTCTTAAAAAGACTAGATCAGTATGTTCCTTGACACATCTTGCACGATTCCTGTAATCTGTATACCTATGGAAGAAATTTCAGAAGGGCGCGATATATTTAACAAAAGAAAAGAAGAGCAAAGACTCAAGCAAATAATCCCTACGGAAATTCCTCCAATCCAACCGCAAATCCCAGAAGACAACAGTGCAAACCCTCCTTTCCATCCAGAAAACTCATCACAACAAGCTGAAAGCTTCCCCCAACAGCAAGTCTCAGGATTGTTAAATTCCACTGGAGAGAATACTCAAAACAACCCTACCGAAGAAAAATAGGCAACCTAGTACTCACTTCTTCCCTCAAGAGCTCGGGAAATCGTCGTTTCATCAGCGTACTCGATATCCGCACCGATCGGCAATCCGCGACCGATTCTCGTAATCTTAATATCAGGATGTTTCTCCTGCATCTGCTTATTCAGATACATTGCAGTCGCCTCCCCCTCCATCGTAGGATTCGTCGCAACAAGAATCTCGTGGACATCAGAATCCTTTCTCAACCGATCTAATAATTGTGGAATATAAATATCATCGGGACCAATAGAATTAAGAGGATCAATCACTCCATGGAGTACATGATATGTCCCCGAAAATTTCCTGCTCTTTTCTATGGCTACGACATCAAGCGGGTCTTCTACCACACAAATAAATCCTTGATCCCTCTTCTCATCACTGCAAATTTCACAAAGCTCACTATTCCCAATATTAAAACAATTTTCACACATCATTGTTTCTTTTTTGAGTTGAGATAATGCTTGCGCAAACTCTTCAAGCTGATCCTGAGGGACATGAAGAAGGTAAAATCCCAAGCGCTGTGCTGACTTCGGACCTATTCCGGGGAGTCGCTCAAATCCTTCTATCACGCGTTCTACTGCTCTTGGAATTTTCATATGAATATTCTACGATTCAGAAAAGATACACTTTCCCTAACTATACAGTCATTAGCTCCTTTTCTTTGAGGTCACGGAGCGTATCGATGTTTTTAATAAATTCGTCTGTATACTTTTGTACTTCTTTCTCACTTCGGCTTACGTCGTCTTCAGATACGTTTGCCTCGTCTTTAAGCTTTTTAATTTCTCGCATACCGTCTTGTCTGACTTGCCTGATCATAACCTTCCCATTCTCACATTTCTGATTGATCATCTTCACCATCTCAGCCCTACGCTCCTCAGTCAATGGCGGAACCGAGAGTCGAATAATATTATCTGTTACCACTGGATTTATCCCGAGGCCCGAATCATTAATTCCTTTCTCAATATCCCCAATCACAGATGCGTCAAATGGGGTAACAATGATCGTCTTTGGATCTGGGACAGAAATACTCGCAAGCTCTAAAATCTTAAGCCTCGCTGAACCTCCATATGCAACTATTTCAATATTTTCTACCATTTGATTATTTGCCTTTCCGGTTCGCACAGTACCAAGATCTGTCTTCAATACGTCAAAGACCTTTTCCATCTTTTGTTTTGAAGAAGTTACAATATCATTCATAATTTACAATTCTGGTATTAAACTCTGCCCCGAAATTAATCGCCCTACATCAAAAACAGTAATTAAAAGCATCAAGCCGAGAAGCACTACAAGTCCTGCAAAGTGTGCATATCCTTCATACTTCTGACTTACTTTTTTTCGAGTTACAAGCTCAATTATCTGAAAGAAAAATCTTCCTCCATCAAGTGCGGGAATGGGGAGAATATTGAGTACCGCAAGATTGAGCGACAAAAGAGACACGAACCACAATGTCGCAACAATTCCATTCTCAACAACTGTCCCGGTAAGCTGCGCCACTCCTACTGGCCCGGTTACTCCTTCAGGAGCTTGGCCCGTGGTAAATAGATCACTAACCAACGTTACCAATCCGAGAAAAATCATTCGAGAAAAATTAGCCGCTTCAAGTGTTCCATAAAACGGCGCTTCATACCATGCATATTTCTTAACTTTCACATTTGAAATCACTACACCCAATGCACCTTGTCCTTCTGGTGCATCTATTCTCGGAGTAAGAGAAATTTGCATCTCTTTTCCTTCACGTAAAATTAGCAGCAGCATTTCTTCACCTAAATTATCGTTCGTTATCACGATAAATTCTTCAGGAGTTTGCATCTCTTGCCCGTTTACAGAAACTACCTCATCTCCTGATTGAAGCCCTGCAATCTCTGCGGGCGAATCGCTCTGTATATCGTTGATTAAAATATTCTCTGTAGGAACCGCAACCCCCTGTGTTGCAAAAAGAGCTGAGATCACAATAACTGCAAGAAGAAAATTCATTGCAACTCCAGCCACAACTACACTCATCCGCTGCCATAAAGGTCGCGCAAAAAATGCTCGGGAAAGGTCCTCAGTTTCCGCTTTTTTCTTTATATTAAGACTCCCACCTCCCGCATCATCTTCACCATAAAGCTTGACGAACCCTCCGATTGGGAGAAGATTTATAGAATACAACGTTTCACCAACCTTTTTCCCAAAAACTCGCGGTGGAAATCCAAACCCAAACTCTTCGACTTTTATTTTAAAAAATTTTGCTACGAAATAATGTCCCAATTCGTGCACCAAAACAAGGACTGACAATATAAGAAGAAATGCAATAATCGTAATCAGCATAGAGAACTATTATACAGGATAATACAAATTCATTGTAGCCCTCTTTTCTTTCTCATTATCTCTCCACTAAATTCACAAACAGATACATTGAGAATATAATTATAGATTTGAAAAAAATGAAAAGGAAGAGGTTCAACTTTTACAGAAATAGAAACTAAATAGCAATTCTTGAAAACTCTCCAAGCTGAATATTCTCACCGAGCTTCGCGATTGCCTCTTTGATCAGACCCTCGATAGTCTTTCCTCCATCACGGATATAATCCTGCTTCAAGAGCTCATCTTTACTCTCTGGATTCATCGCAGCAATCTGCATAGCAATCTCGTGTGCGAGATTCTTGAATTCATCTGTTCGTGCAACAAAATCTGTCTCACAAAGTAGCGCTACCGCAACTCCAATTCGTCCATTTAAATGCACATATGTCTCCACTACTCCACTTCCAGTTGCACGGTCGCCTTTTTTTGCAGCCTTTGCAATCCCTTTTTCTTTCAGAATCTCTTCTGCTTTTTTAAGATCACCACTTGCCGCTTCTAAAGCTTGCTTACAATCTGCAAATCCCGCAGATGTCATTTCTCTCAGTTTTTTAATATCCGATGCTGATACTTTCATAATTTATTTTCCTGCTTTCTCAACTTTTGCCTCTTCCTTTTCACTTTTTATCTTCTTTGATCCTTCAATCCACGCATCTATTATATATGACGTAATAAGCTCTATAGAACCTACTGCATCATCGTTTGCTGGAATTGCATAATCAACTGATGAAGGGTCTCCATTCGTGTCGACAATCCCCGCTGTCTCAATATTTACTCGATTTGCTTCGCTAACCGCAGTTTTTTCATAATGGGTATCGATAATAAAAAGTGCATCAGGGGTAGATTTCAAATCCTGGATTCCTCCATAATAATTCCTTAATTTTGCAAGCTCTTTTTCAAACAATGCCAGTTCTCTTTTTGTATATTCTTTTGATCGATCAGTTCTCAAAAGCTCCTCAAGTTCTTTCAGCCGTTTGAAATTTTTAGAAACTTCTTGGAAATTTGTTAAAATTCCACCAACCCAACGAGAGGTTACATAATGAATTGTGTCCGGTGTCACAACTCGCGCACGCTCTATTTGCGCCTCTACAACCTGCTTTGCCTGTCTTTTAGTGCCCACAAGTACCAACGTCTTCCCCTCTGCAGCAATTTTTTTCATGAACTCAGCAGCCTCAAGAAGCCCTTTATGTGTTTGTTCCAAATCAATAATATGGACATTCGCTCGTGCCTCAAAAATAAACGCATTTGCTTTGGGGTTAGAACGATTTATCTGATGTCCGAAATGACAACCAGCTGACAATAATTCTTCTAATGTAATCTGTTTCATAATCCTTTTTCCTCCACTCGGCTTGATGTTTCAGGATTTTACGCCGAATGTGCGTGATGCGAGCAAGTATACTAAAGAATACCTCAATACGCAAGCGCAAATACGATAAATCTATTTGACTTAACTCTTAATTTATCCATACAATAAAACCGTATGGCAAAGAACAAACGCGGGGGCGCAATTGTCGGACACCCCAAAGGCTCCCTCCTCTCGGGAAGCAAGGCTATATTCCTTGCATTCTTAGGAGTTGTTATTGGAGGAGCATTCTTTTTAACAGGAGGAAATCCTTTTCCAAAAGAACAACTTTCTACACCAGAAAATCCTGAAGCAGTATATGAGATAGATGAGAGTGCCTTACAACCTGATGAAAGTGGAAGGGTAAATTTACAGCTTCGAACTATCGGATTTAAGGAGTGCGGTGGAGTATCAGCAGTAACAATGATGCTTGATAGATCTGGATCTATGAGAGGGCAAAAGATAAATCAAATGAAAAACGCTGTACTCACTTTTACTAATAACCTTAGTGATAATTCTGTAATCGGCATTCAGTCTTTTAACAGTGCTAGCAGGACTACTGATATTCCAGTTTCTTATTATCGTGATGTAAAGAGTATAATTTCTGATCGTATAAATGGACTATCACCAGGAGGGGAAACGCCCACCCATGATGCACTCGCATATGCAAAAGCTCGCCTCGATGAGGCGCTCCCACAATACCCCGACAGAAAGTTTTCATTCATTTTTCTGTCTGACGGGATACCAGTGCCTCCCGAACAAGATCCTACATTATTTGACCCAAATCCAGCTGATGAAATTAAAAACATGGGCGTGACTGTCTATACCATTGGGATTTTTCCTAACGCCAATGACTCAGGCTCACGATTACTACAAAGGCTTGCTTCTTCGCCTAATCATTACTACCACTCTCCTACTGGAGCTGAACTGGAGAATATTTATAAGGAAATTGGGGAAAAAATCTGTAGCTCTGTAGGATCATAACTATGGCGAATAGAAATAAGAAGAATGGATTTTATAATTTTGGTGGAGCTTCATCTCCAACCTCCCTCCTCTCGGGAAGCAAGGCTATATTCCTTGCATTCTTAGGAGTTGTTATTGGAGGAGCATTCTTTTTAACAGGAGGAAATCCTTTTCCAAAAGAACAACTTTCTACACCAGAAAATCCTGAAGCAGTATATGAGATAGATGAAGAATCGCTCCGTGAACTTGATAATACCAGAGGAAACCTACAGTTAAAAACCATTAGATTTAAAGAATGTAAAGGTCAAGCATCCGCAGCACTTCTCGTAGATCGCTCAGGATCCATGGAGTTTGGTAATAAATTACCAAATCTCAAACAAGCACTGAATAGGTTCCTTGACCAAATGGGAGATAGCTCTGTCACAGGGCTTATTAGCTATTCACAAAACGTGACTGAAAACGTACCTATTGATTTATTCTCAAACAACAGCACACAAATGAGATCTGCCATCACTTCTCTCCACGCAAGTGGTGCTACTCAAACAAGAAGCGCATTTAACCTCGCCATACAACGCCTCATAACAGCACAACAACGATTTCCTGACAAACAACACAATCTCGTATTCCTTTCGGATGGAATCCCTGAATCCATTTTCCGAACCTGCACAGCACCCGCATGCTCGCCCGATAGAAATAGATGCTTTGAAACTACACAAGACCCTACAAATACTTCAATTTCGGGCGGAGATCTAGCCCAGCAAATCAAAAACTCAGGGATTCGAATATTCGCAATTGCATTATTTGACTCTCGAGACACCTGTTTTCAGAATGACTTAAAAGATATGATGCAACGCATAGCATCTGAAGACAGCTATTATGAAACACCAAACCCTGAAAACCTTGATCAAATCTACAACGAAATTTCAACAAAGATCTGTAACTCCGTAGGCGGAAATTCATAGATATGAAAAAATATTTTCAGAATAATAATCCTGAATCTGGGTTTGCGTTTGTTGCGGTAATTCTCATCGCAATACTACTCTTCTCCATAATGATGGTTTCAGGATTTAGTGATTTTGAGCTAACTCCTGCCAACCCTTCAGAAGGAGAGTATCTCCCAGACATCTCGACCACACCCTCATCTTCTCCATCCGCCACTCTCACCCTGACACCCACCCAAGCACCGGAAGATAATACAAATGAAACGATTACCGTCTCACTCCTCGGATGTCAAACCGCCAAAGAACCCAGGATGGAAGCAACAGCCACAATTGCCTCGAGCGATACAGGAAATATTATTCTAGAAGTTGAGAATTCTGGAAATTACCAGCAAATTATTACCCTTGACTTTCCTGGCGGAACGATGAACCAAACTTTTCTCCTCCCCAATAGCCTTCAATTTAACACCAATAGCTGGCGGATACGACTTGTTAGCAATGAAGCTGATATTGCGACCTACGATGGCAATCCTACTGGATGCTAAATATTGACACCATGGAAAAAAAGGGTTTCAATAAAATAGGTGAAGTCATTATCTGAAGTTACGTGGTGTAAAAATATTATCGTTCTTCTTGCTTTGATTTTTTTCGGGATTATAACTCTCTCTACAGACACCGCTTCTGCACAACAATCTACTACTCAAAATAATGTCTGCGGAATCTACTGTAGAGGCGTAAAAACGTGCGTAAAAGATGAATGCAAAAAGAGAGTTGGGTACAGCTGTGAAGACCTAAATGGTAATGGAGATAAAGCTGATGACTGTGAGCTTGGGATCTGCATAGATGGCATATGTGCCCACGACCCAGGTGGCGATATCCCAAACTTTCCTCCATATATTCCTGACCCGCCGGCCCCCACGAAAGCACCAGCACCTGTTAATAACTGTCCTGTGGGCAATTACTCATATACCTGTTATCCAGGCAACTTATGCCCAGCTGGACATACCGCATCATCCTTTACTTGCGGGACTGGATTAACATGCTGTTATGCTTCTCAAGACTCCACGCCTCCTCCGGCTGATCCCCCAGTAGTCCCCCTCCCACCCACCGCAAACACTTGTGTCAATATAGGAAATAGCCTGAGGGGAGGAGAAAGAGAATACGAATGCCAAACCTCCTGTTCAGCAGGTAGAGTATCATATTCAGGGAGAAATTCGAGCTGCCAAGTCGGTCTTACCTGCTGTCAACTTATTGCTCCAGACAATAGTGGTGATGGAAACAGCGGTGACACAGCGCCCCCACAACAGCCAATACCACCAGACAACTCTGCACCTGCTCAACCCACAATCCCTCCAGTTCCTGGTGTGGGATATTGTGGAGACGCTGCGCCGACTCTTTCCACTATGACACCTGTCGGAAATCCTACATGTGCAAAAGAAAATGCTCAATGGGTAGCTCGATACGACTATGACTCAAGCGGCGCCGATCCGTATTGTGATGTCACGACTGGCTCTGCAATCACCCAATACTTCTATCGCTGTCCTGATGTATCAGCCCCTAATCCTACCCCTGCACCATCAGCAAATTATGACATCCAACTCCCAAGAATCGAAATAAATAAAAGCACATACAGCCCGAAAGAATCTATGACTGCAACTGTGGTTATTAAAAATAATGGAGATGCGTATAAAGGCAATATCACGGTATCAATTTTCAGGAATGGATCTGTGTCTGGGATCAAATCACAATGTCCCGGAGACCCATCCCAATGCGCCACAAAAAATCAGACATTTAGCGTAAATCTTTCACAGAACGAAGAAGTAAGAAAAAACGTTTCGCTCAATAGTCCTCCTATTGTCTCAGCACCAGATGAGATAGGGTCTTTCACCATGATCGCATGGGCTGACTCTTCTGAATCAATTCGTGAGACAAATGAAGAGAATAACTATCAATCAATCTCATACTCAACAGCAACCTCTCAACCATCATGCGTAGCGGATGGCAATGCATGCTACGGAAGCGCCCCATGTTGTAATACTGGTTCTGTCTGTATCAATAACGCAGGATTTCAAACCTGTAATCCTCCAAGCTCAAGTACAAATCCAACCATTACGGATCAACTCTCTCCCACAAAAATGCCCCAAGGTGGAACAAATGACCCTTCACGCTGCACAGTCGTAAATCCAACAGATCCTAAGGCTGAGTGCTCTGTTGCCTGCGTCAGAAGTGCTGACTCAAAATGTTGTGAGGATAACATCAGCTGTAGAAATACCAAAGATGGGAAGTTTGGAAGTTTTTGTAGAAAACCATTTTCAAGTAGATACGGTGAATGCAGAAATTAGCTATTATGACTATTGAAATACTAAAAAATAGAAGGACACTAATCATTATAGGAATTACGATCCTAAGCCTAATCATTACTGTTATCTTGATATTTGCATTTTTTTCAAAAAATAATGAGTCCCCATCTGAAGACAAAACTCCTCAAAAAACAGCGCAGGAAACGTCATATGACGCAGAGTTATATTTTGACCCTCCTATCATAGATCTTGCAAATTCAAAAATAGTGGGGCAGCAAATAGCTGCACTATTTATGAATGTAAAGGGCAACTATATAAAAAGCGTCCGCCTCGCTCTCAAATACAACCCTACTCTTATCCGAAATATATCTGTAGAACCAGCTGCCGACCAGCCACTTTTCGGTCCCCAAACAAAAGTATTTATCATCAATGAGGATCAAAATAAAGGATACCTTGAAGTAGTCATTGGAAGCGATAATGTTATAAGCGGCGAGGGAAAAATAGCAGATATACGATTCACTCCTCATCCCGATACGAGCAACACCACATCAATTACTATTTCTGATGAAACAACTATAAATGAAGCCGATGGGAAAGTGCTTGCTGTAGGATTTGTAAATCTAGACGTAATTCTTGCACCAAGTTCTCCTCTTCTTGCACCAGATGCGCAAGAAAGACTCAATCAACAAAATCAACTTCTCCAATAATTATCATCTCTCGCGCCTCATAAAGCATTGTCTTTATAGGCAAAATGTGATATCATTTACACTCAATGAGCATACAAAAACTTTCCTCAATAGATCCTCAGATAGATGAAATAATTCACCAAGAAGAAAAACGCCAAAAAGAAACCATTACGCTCATCCCATCAGAAAATTATGCCTCCACTGCAGTTCGCGCTGCGCTCGGATCAGCTCTAACAAACAAATACTCTGAAGGCTATCCGAAAAAACGATACTATCAAGGAAATAAATTCATAGATAGTGCTGAAATTCTTGCGATAGAACGTGCTAAAAAGTTGTTTAAAGTTGAACATGTGAACGTTCAGCCCTACTCCGGAAGCCCTGCAAATCTTGCGATTTACGTCGCTCTTTGCAAACTAGGAGATACTGTTCTCGGCCATGCACTTCCTGATGGTGGACATCTCACTCATGGATGGAAAGCGAGCGTGACAGGCCAGTTTTATAATGGTATTCAATACCACGTAGATGCAACCGGACGAATTGATATAAAAGAAGTAAAAACGCTTGCAAAAAAACACAAACCAACCCTTATCTTTATTGGAGCAACAGCCTATTCTAGGACGCTACCATTTGAAGAATTTGCAGAAATTGCTAATAAAAATAAATCATATCTCGTAGCAGATATTTCTCATATCGCAGGACTCATCGCAGGTGGCGCACATCCATCTCCAGCACGATACGCAGATATCATCATGACAACAACACACAAGACTCTCCGCGGACCCCGAGGTGCGATAATAATGGTCACCAAAAGAGGCCTTTCCAAAGACCCAAAACTTGCTGAAAAAATCGATAAAGCAGTATTCCCTGGACTCCAAGGTGGCCCCCATGATGACCAAACTGCAGCTATTGCCGTAGCACTTCAGGAGGCTAGTACTGAAGAATTTAAATCGTATGCAAAGCAAATAGTCAAAAATGCAAAAACTCTCAGTAAAGAACTAACAAATTACGAATTTGATATCGTAAGTGGCGGCACTGACAATCACCTTATGCTTGTCAATCTCCAAAACAAAAAAATAAACGGCGCACTTGCTGCATACGCACTTGAAAGGACAAATATTATTGTAAATAAAAACTCAGTTCCAAATGACACAAATCCACCATTTTATCCTTCAGGAATTCGTATTGGAACTCCTGCTATCACAACCCGAGGCATGAATGAGGCTGACATGAAAAAAATCGCGAAATGGATTAATGAAACGATTGTTGCGTGTGGCGAATGGGGACTTCCAACGACCCAAGAAAAGCGAACGGTCTTTTTCAAAGCATTCAAAGACGATATTGATAATAATAAAGAACTAGAAAGAATTTCGGGAGAAGTAAAGAAATTTGCAAGTAAATTTAGACTCCCGTAGGCTCCATTTATTTTTTTCCCGCAAACTGAGACTTCTCGTACCATGAAGAGTGTCTCTCTGGTAATATAGGCAATTCCTGGCGCTCTGCGAGAGGTATTTCGTCTGATGAGAGATGAAATGTGTGTTGATCAATATAATGATCAATCACTTCATCACGAATTTCAGGCGTAGCTGCAGCCACAAAAACCCCAGGTGTAGTCTTGTCTTCCCTGTCTGGATTATATTCATAATCATGCCATACTCCTCTTTCATCTAAATAACCTACTTCACATCCAGCAGCAAGAGCTATTGCAACACCAGGATCAATTTCTTCATATGGCTCTTGCCACATTACATAAGCATCGACCTTACCTGAAGCTAAATATCCATATATAAAAGCGCCTCCTCCCCCATAAAATAAAGATTCATGGGGCCTATTATTTTTAAAATCTCCAAACTCTCTATCGAATGGCAATGTATACTCTGAGCTTCCACAATATGATGCAAGTCTTGATTCTGGGTCTTGAAGAGTCTTCCGTTCGGATTTTTTCACAATAACATTTTGCCCGTTATCAAGATTTCTTTCAAAAACCTCACCGTTTTGGAGTATGTACGCTTTATTATCTTTAATACTTCCTATAAATGCTGCCGCTGGCTTACGTGCGATATATGCACTCAACACGGTCCAAGGAGGCGTATCAAGCCCTGATTGATATTCTTTTGTATTATCAAAGGGATCAATCTCAAAATCTATAAGAGAGTCTCCTGTCGGAGAAGGGAACAATTGGTGCTCACCATAAATCGTAGCAGGTATATTATATCCATCAACAATCTCGTGCAGAAGATTTTCACCTATAGGATCAATGCTCGTAACAACATCTCCTCTTTTATACTCCTTTCTTTTTCCCAGCTTAATAATTTTTTTATCTTCCCCATTTTTTACTTTATCTCTCAAAACCGGCATGCATCTTCCTGCATATTCGTTTATTGCTATATTAACGAGATCATTAAGAAGAATCTCCCTTGATTCTGGAACTTGAGGTGTTTCTTTTGAGTTCATTTTAAACTGAGCGATTTTACCATACTATAACCTCATCTACAACACCGCACTACAACTCCTTGGACTTATAGAGTATAATCTGAACCAGTACGCGACAATACAATATGAAGGTAGCAAACATCATGTCCCGACAAGTCGACTCTGTTTCCGTAAATGACACGGTCAATTATGCATCACAGCTTCTTTTTGGTCGAAAAATTACTGGCCTCCCCGTTTGCGAAGGCAAAAAAATCGTAGGATTTATATCAGAGCAAGACATCTTATCGAATGTATTTTTGAACCCAGAAGAATTTATCCTCGATCCCGCACAGAATTCTCATACAGCTGCTATAGAAGAAAAGGTTTCTCGTGCTTTTAAAATTCCGGTAAAAGAAGTGATGAGTAAAAAAGTTATTGCTATTAAAGCAAGTGCTCCACTCCAAGAAGCACTGAAACTTATGAAGCAACACAATACTCCCTATCTTCCAGTAATAGATGAAAATTCGGAGCTAATTGGGAGTATTTCAAATACCGACATATTCCAATGTATAACACGAGAAAAATTGGTAATAAGTGTGGATGAAGAATACAATGATTGGCTCACGAAAAATTACTATAAAACAGTCGATACAGAAAATAGACTTTCACACGAACTCCCTGATCTTATCGCATTATTTAAGGAAAACGATGTAAAAACAATTCTTGATATCGGTTGCGGGACCGGCGATCATGTCATAGCGCTTGCAAAAGAAGGGTTCCACGTAACAGGAATAGACAGAAGCAACCCTATGATTGAAGAGGCAAAAAAAAGAATGGAACATCTCCCGATAAAGATAAAAAAACGTCTTTCATTTATTTGTGGGGATTATAATAACATTTCGCCAGAGCAGATCTCTAAGCCATTTGATTGCGTTATGATTTGGGGAAATACACTCTCCCACAACCCCTACATTTACCAGCAAACATTGAGTGAAGCATCAGAGCTCCTGAGCGGACCATCACTTTTACTCATACAGAATACGAATTTTCAAAAAGTTCTTAAGACACGAAATAGACTCCTTAACCTCACATTTGTTGATAAAGACTCTTACGAAGAACCAGGAGATGAGCATGCATTCCTTGAATTCTACGACAAGCCAGATGAAGAAGAAATGACAATCCTTAAAACGTTTGCAGTATTTGACAAAACCGACAACAAGTGGTCATCATACGGAGTTAAAAACTCCATATTCGCATATATCACCCAGATTGGACTTGAAAGACTCCTCATGAATCTAGGATTCAGTGATATCAATTTCTACGGATCTACTTTTGATGGGAAAAGTTGGGATTATGTTTTCAGAAAACCATTCAGCCCTCTTGAAAGTGACTGGATGAACGTAATCGCAAAGAAAAAATAGTAATTCCGCTATTTCACTTGACTTCCTTCTGTCAACTTTTCTACTATAAGAACATAGTTATTTTTAGATGAGATCTATTCGTAGCCTTATTGATGGTGCTTTCTTCCACTCCTGGCAAAGGACAGCTATGGTTATCGGTGGACTTATCCTCGCACTTGCACTTCCCATAACCATAATACTCACCCAACAACAGCAAGACCTGAGACAACGCGCTGCATCTGGAAGCATCACTACTCCTCCTTCAATCATATCCGTCACTGAAGGATCAAATTGCAGAAATCTCATAGTACGTTGGACGCAAGCAAGTCCAAGATCTGCTATTGCAATCCAAACTGTTCACTATGTTAAAGAAGGGCAAAATCCCATCAAAAACATAAATATCCAAGCAATTGATCAAACTTCCTATGCAGCAAACGGACTCGAGCAAGGAGCAATATATATATTTCAAGTCTCAGCAACCGACAAAAGCGGTAAACAACTAACCTCCACATCGTACACATCTGAAGTTGTTTGCGGCTCTTCAGAAAATGGAGAAAAAGATAACGGTGACACTGGTGGAAACACAAACCAATGTGGGAGAGCGGGAGAAAAACCTCCAGCAGGGTTTGGCTGTTGCGGCGCAAGGTATTCGATCCATCCAGCAACAGGACTGTGCACTCTCAGTGACAACCCACTGCCTACACCCACTACTGCCCCTTCTGGAGGATGGAATAGCTGTAGCAGTAATAGTGCAAACCGTCCTGGGGGATGCACCTGTAAGCTTGGAGGGATCCCCGTCCCATACCTCTGTGCAAGTAATAAATGTGAAGATGGTATCTGCACAAGCCCGGAAAGACCCACTCCTACCCCAACACAACCACCTATTAACTCGACACCTACTTCAATACAATCATCACCTATCTCAACTCCTACCCCGATTCCAACAAAAACTGCTCCTTCTATAACACAAAAACCAAAAAGTAGCAGCACCCCCATGCCGACCGTAACAAGCCAGCCAACAACTGCCGGTGGAACAAGAATCTCTCTTAGCCTTGCACTCCCGGGAATCGGATCAAATACAGCAGCATCCGGCTCAGGCACTCTGAATAATACAGAAAACCCCGTGCGAACTACTCGCCAGGTGGAAGTGCGCGTTGAATCTGCCACCGGAACAGACGTGACGAATCTCGCAACAGGAAATCAAAACCCCGCAATAGGAACACTTACGTTTGATCCCACCACATTTACCTACAAAGGAACTGTTAATCTCGGAAGTCTCCCTACTGCAAATTATCTTGTACTGGTGAGACTTGATAACACACTCTACTCAGAAATCCCAGGCTTTCCACTTATCACAACGAATAGCACAACAGAGCTCTCACAGATAGTTCTTATTTCCGGAGATATTGACAGAACTGGAAATAGCAATGACATCCTCGATCTTGCAGATTACAATCTTTTTATCGCATGCTACAAAGATGAAGCGATTTGTACGGATGATGCAAAAACTCGAGCAGACTTGAACGAAAATGGAAAAATTGACACCATTGACCTTACCGCAATGCAAAGAGGTTTTGCTAATAGGCAAGGAGCAACACAGCGGTAACACAAATTACTTGACAATAATCACTCAGTTATAAGAAGATAAAGGAGCCATGCCCAAAAAAACCACTATTCTTATCGTTATCCTACTTCTTTTTACCGTGGGACTCGTGTATATCGCGATTCGAACAGAAAACCAAAGCCCACCTGATATTACTGAAGCGCCTGCTTCTGAGGAAGATATTATTCCCACTATAAATCCGCAGACTGATATCTCCTTCTCACCGTCGTCTATAGACACCTCTACTGCAACCACAGCTGCGCATATAGTGGACGTTATGGTAGATACGAATGGTCAAAATATTTCCGGCGTGGAACTTCAACTTTCTTATGACCCAACCGTCCTCGCTAACGTATCCATAGCACCGACTGAGAATAATCTTTTTGGGGAAAATCCAGGAGTTCTCGTAAATTCCGTAGAACCAGATCTTGGGCGTATAACATTTATCATTGCGCTTGGGAGCCTTGATGCTGAAGAAGTAAGCGGGGCAGGGACCATTGCAACGCTCAGATTTAATACGCTCTATTCTGCACTGAACTCAACTGAAATTACTGTGCTCCCGAAAACAACGGTACGAACGCTACAAAGCACTAACTCTCTTCTGAGAGCCGCTCAGCCACTCACGATTATGCTTCCGACCGCTTCCTCACCTGCACCTATAACCACTACGGAACCTCCCCTAACTTCGCCCGCTACTCCTCTTCCAGCACTGTAAGGCAAGTTGATTTCCTAGTGCATTTTTTGAAATAATGAGAGAATGAATCCCCTACAAAATAATTCACCATTTAACGGTCCCCTTACACCGACCCGATTCCGCGCTACTAATCCTCAGAGCCAGCATGAAGAACCTCCAGCACAATCGTCATCCATTTCTAAAGCACGGTTTGTACCAATCATCTTAGGAGCTATAGTGCTTCTTGCTCTCCCAGTAACTATCTGGCAAATAAATAGCCAACAAGATCTCAGACAACAGGCGTCAAATACACAACCCCTCACAGAGCAACCAATCGCACGAGTAGGAAATACTACCATAACAAAAGCAGACATCGACCGTGAATACACGAAACAGCAAAACGCCACAACATACACAACTGCACCTTCAGCCCTCCAGAGTGAGCTCCTCGATGAGGTAATCAGAAAACGAATTATTACGCTCGAAGCAGAGAAGCGAAAAATTACAGTATCTGATCAAGAAATAAGTAATAAAATGGATCTTCTCGAAACTCTCTCCAGAACCGTAACAGTGAACCGAGAACTCGCAAAAGACCTGGTCCTCGCAGAAAAAATTGCCGCAATCGTATCACCATCTCGAACTGCTCATATCGTGTTTTCAAATGATATAGAAGCAGAAACCCGTTCTTTTTTTGAGTCATTAAAAGAAAACTCACTCGAATCTACACTCTCTGAAACAGTAAATTCACCTATCCCACAATCGCAAAATCTACACTTTCTAGAAGATATTATGCTTACTCAATCAAACATATTCCTTTCCCCACTTCAAACTGAAGAAGTATTTCTTCTTGAAGTAGGAGATGTTAGTAATATTTTTGAGAACAATAAGAGATTCTTTCTCATACAAATCCAAGATGCCACAGAAGGAGAATACGGCACATTTGCAGAATTCTTAAATGCGCGCAAAGCAGAAAGTGTCAAACTCCTTACCCAATAGAGGAATTGCCTTGGATATTGAGGATCTTTTTTGGTAAACTCGAGTGTTATTACCATTCGGTGCGGTGGCGAAGTGGTAACGCGGCGGTCTGCAAAACCGTTATTCGCGGGTTCGAATCCCGTTCGCACCTCACAATATAACCCTCTCTATACTTGTGGCAAGCCCTTATTTCGTACTATGATAATTTAATGGGAGTAATCCAAAAAAAATTCCTTATTGTCGGGATAATAATTCTCGTTGGAATTGTTAGCATTATTCTTTTTCATTTTTCCAAAAATGACAACACTCCTTCCACAGAAACCCTATCTACCCCTACGCCTACCCAAGCTCAAGATTTTAACGCATTCTCCACAGATGAATCTTTACCAATGTCTTCTGCCGAACTTGATAGTGAAGAATGGAATTTTTTAGATATTATTAACGAATATCGCATAAACGATCTCGGCTTAAAAACCCCTCTTAAAATATCGCAAAAACTCACAGAAGCCGCTGACTGGCAATCAAATGATATGGCACAAAGGCAATCACTTAGTCATGTCGATTCTCTTGGAAGGAACATAGAAGAACGATTCCAAGCATTTGGCTATACGGGTGGTGCAATAGCAGAAAATATTACCTACTCATACGCAAGCGCACAAAGCGCTTTCACCTCATGGTTTAACTCACCAGGACACAGACGGAATATGGGGAGCTCAGACAAGCAAGTTATCGGAATCGCACGCATACCAGGACAAAATGGTTGGTGGTATTGGACAACAACTTTTGGGAGTGATCCAGATACGGAAATTACCCGGACTCCCACTCCCTCCATTGATCCTACAATAACTCTATCCCCCACAATTACCCCGCTACCTACTTTCACCGTAACTCCTACACCTACTATTACACCCTCACCAACATCCCAACTTACCCCGACTCCTACAAGTTTTCTACCAACCACAACAAACACGCCTACCCCAATACCAACCACGCCGACCCCAATAGAAGTAGTCGTCTCCCCGTCAACGACACCAAATATCCCTTCAAATACCCCTACCAGAACACTTCCGACTGCAACGCCCATCAATGTTCAAATTACTGCGACGCTCACCCCCACCATGCCAGCTGCTACGACTGCAACAAACACGCCTACCCCAACTATTGCAAATCCTGGCTCACCTATGCAGACCTATGTAATAACAGGAGGAATTCTACTCCTGATAATTGGCGGAGCGCTCTTGCTTACACTGTGAATACATCGCATTAAAAATGCTAGGGAATAAAAATTACTTGTCTTGATTATATCTACTTTCCTGAGGACCACTTTGGAATTTATACTTTGCCAATTCCCGCTTAGTATATGGCTTCTCAGCGGGTGTTGAAAGCTGATCGAATGTCATCGCACAAATTCTCATTCCAGGATAGAGCGCAACCGGCATTCTTCCTAAATTTCCGAGCTCCAAGACGCACTGACCATCCCACCCTGGATCAAATACACTCGCAGTCGAATGCACAACAATTCCGAGCCTTCCAAGAGAAGATCGCCCTTCAAGCCTCCCCAATAAATTATCAGGGATCTTTATTCGCTCCATAGTAACGGCTAATACGAAATCTCCAGGCTGCATGATAAACGCATCACCATCTTTAACAGTTACTTTTCGAGTTATCTCATTGGTATAATCTTTTTTCGTGGGATCAAGATACGCATTCTTACTATGTTCAAAAACTCTAAAGTCATTTCCAAGCCGTAAATCTAACGAGCATGATCCGAGCTGTGTTTTGAAATCGGGCTTGGGGAAAACCTCGATAACCCCTTTTGTCACAAGTGATTTTATATCTTTATCTGATAATACCATTCAAGAAATATACTACCCGTTATCGAGCAAGAAAGCAAGGAAAAATGGATCAATAAATACTATCTAACGAATAATGTAACTAATTTCAACAGCCGTATATCCATTTCTTCTAATCTTTTCAAATTCACCCATTTCTTCAATATCCTGAAGATTTCTCGATTCTTCATCAATATAGAAAATAATATTTGTGTACGAATCAGGTTGTGGTGTGAAATGAAGAGGAAGTAATTTCGATGAGATATTGTGCGAGAAGTGCGAAAGGAAAAACTTTTCTCCGGATGTATTTGCCTGTATGTATTTTATGAAATCATAAGCCTCGACTTCATTCATTCCTAGCTTTTCAGCATACTCCCTCAGCTGACTATCAATTGTCGCACGATTTATCACAACTCCTCTCGTTGGCGGGACGAACTTACCTCCTAATTGATAATCATATTCCAAAGAAGGGTACATCACTCCTCCTATTACGATCCCACCCTTTCCTGTTAATACACCAGAGTACCCATTGATCGGGTTATAGGGTGCCTTACTTTCAGTAACAGGAACCCCGATCTTCACATTCACGCTCATCCCCTCCGGTCCATACAAATACAACGGACTATCAGCACAATTCGCCTTTACTGCAATCGCCCACTGCTCAATAACACATTTCCTAAATTCCTCACTAACTGGATTAGAAGGATTATGCTTTGCATTCAAAGCTTCACTTCCTGAATAGTTTGTGCCGAGAAATTCGTTACAAGCATTAGCCGCCACATCTCGACACAAATTACTACTCTGCTGATTTGTCCTCTTTGGTTCGAGCTTTGGTTTTAAGGATACGGTGTTGAGCTGAAGCTGCTGATCAGATTTCCCTTTTAACCCTCCGGTACTCGTTGCAGGCTCTCCAACATCTGAGAATAACACGACATCTCCCTCAAAATATGAGGCTGGTTTTACCCCCAACGGCTGGACAAAACCCCCTGTCATACTTAATAAAACTACATCATTTTCATTCTGATTATACACATACACTCCTTCTAAAGGCTGTTCGTATTTACTTCCTAAATTCCCAAGCACACCTTCATCCACGCTCACACTACCCACTAATGAAACACCAGACTCGAGAACCGCAAGGACCTTTTTAGGGTTAGGAGATAACTCGGCAAGAGACCCCGTGTCTATCTTTTCAAAAAGATCCGTCGCTATCTGATAAGAGTAAGTTCCGGTCTCTTCTGCATTTTTTGAAATAAGAGAAATAAACGCATTTCCCGTAACCTCATCCCACCAAGCTCCAGAATAATAATGATCTGTTGACAAGCTCGCGAGCCGTGTTCTTGTAAGCGTATCAAGCTGCAATACATCAACCGTATTCGCAGAAATAATCGCACGTCGCGACCCTCTCACTATATCAGCCCCATTTCCTTTTGAGCCATCATAGCCGGTGAAAATAAGAGCACTCCCATCAGGAGAAAGCACTGGTTGTGAACCATATGTCCCATTCGAAACTACTGAAATATCCTGAATAGCTCCCCCTGCAAAATCAGCTACACTCAAACCATACGCCCAGCCGGCACTATCATTTGGAAGAAATTTATCCATAAAAACCTGTCCATTATCAAGGACTGCTACCGGATAGCTCACTGGAACGTCTGCTGTCTGGCTAATAATTTGGTTTTTAACACCAGTTGCAATATCTGTTACATATACCCGAGAAATACCATTCAATAATTGACCGGTTTCGGGCGCAACGGCTACTTCCCATGTTGCAACATACTGCCCATTTGGAGATATTCTATAATCATCAATTCGCACTCCTTCAGAAGCTACAACCACGATTCGCTCATCGCCATTGGGAATTCCTCTTACTGCAACGTGAGATCCATAATCACTCTCATCCGTATCATTAATATAAATAATTTCATTTGAAGGAAGTAATTTTATGTGTTTAACAGTAAGCGGTAATGTCGCAACAAGGCTATCCTCTCCATTGGAAAGATCAAATGTTTTTACCTCACTTTTATCCCCTGCCCAGTATGCATAAGCAAGGACATTTGGTGAAGAAAATCGCTCATCTGTTATATTATCAACAATTTTTGGGGTATTGGGAGGATTTGAAATAAATACAGCACCAACCGCCATTCCTAGTCCCGCAAGAATAAGTATAAATATTAAAAAGCCTTTTATATTTTCTCGAGGATTAACGTACGCAATATATTTATCCATTTAATTTATCTTAAAGAATATAAACTAAGTCTGTCAAATGATTCAATATAATCTACTTCTATTCTCGATAAAAGCTTGCCTCAACTGCAGTAAATCCGGATCAACTTATAATAGGCGCAAACTCTGGAAGTGCCAATGAATACTGAGGCAATTGATCCAACCCTTTCGCGTAAAAAACGATATTATAATAATTATTTGGCATTGGAGATATAAATATCGGAAGAATTTGTTTTGAAGTTTCTTGATCGAAATGCGAAAGAAATACATAATCTGATTTAATAGAATTTTTGATTTCTGCATATGTGTCATAGATTTCATACTCTGTCATTCCTAATTTTTTCGCATAATTTGAAAATTTATCTTCAAACTCATCCGCAGGAAAAACAATACCACGCTGAGGAGCAACAACTTTTTTTGCCGGATTATAATCATATGAAATTGGGGGAGAACGATGAAGTCAAGGAAAGTTTGTGGGTCGTCCTGGATTCGAACCGGGGACCTCAGTCTTATCAGGACTGCGCTCTAACCAACTGAGCTAACGACCCAAAAATAGGTAATGCGATATTTTACTAAAGATTCATAAATTCAGCAAGGAAAACGAGTAAAAATACAATAAAAAAACCTCGACATATGATCGAGGTTCTAATATGACAAGTTTAAAGATGCTTGAAAAGTGGTAGGAAGAACTAATTAAATAGTCCTTCCATCCCCAAAATTACTTTCGGGGTGTCCCGTTCGCTTTAGCGAATGGGGTTGAGGAGTTTTTTAATTAGAAAGGAGGTGATCCATCCCCAGATTCATCTAGGGATACCTTGTTA
>CAYYLC010000002.1:164270-233752 GCA_964472415.1 uncultured Gammaproteobacteria bacterium | reverse complement strand
TAGACTTGAAGTGAAAAAAAACTCACCGGCTCATTCTTCAATAGGCACGACATCACCCCAATAAATTGGAGCTCTGTCTGCTTGTTAGTCAATAGTTTCAGGTACTATTTCATTCCCCTCCCGGGGTACTTTTCACCTTTCCCTCACGGTACTAGTTCACTATCGGTAAGTGTTGATATTTAGCCTTGGAGCGTGGTCGCCCCAGATTCATACAAGGTTTAAATCGTGCCTCATACTACTCAGGATACAACGAAGAGAAAAATAAGTTTCGCATACAGGACTATCACCCTCTCTGGTTATGCACTTCCGGCATATTCTGCTACCTATTTTTTGTACTCTTTTGCATTTAAGCAAGTCGTCCTACAACCCCACTGTATAAATACAGTAGTTTGGGCTGATCCGTTTTCGCTCGCCGCTACTAACGGACTCTCTGTGATTTCTTTTCCTCCGGGTACTTAGATGTTTCAGTTCCCCGGGTGCCCCGGTTACCACTAATATTTATTGCAAAAAGCAATAAAACTTCATAGCAACCTGCGCAAAATGCGCGGGTTTCCCCATTCGGAGACCACCGGATCAAAGCGTCGTTGATCGCTCCCCGATGATTTTCGTTAATCTCGATACGTCCTTTTTCGGTCAACACTTCCTAGGCATCCACTATTGACTTTAATTGAAATAGCACAGATTCTAGAAAACCAATTCTAGATTCTGGCCTAGTTTTATATAACCCCAATTTTTAATGTGCACTAATAGGGGTTACCTATTAGTTCTTAAAGCCTCATGTAAGCTCTAAAAACTAATATGCAACCTTACATGGTGGACCCTAGGAGATTCGAACTCCTGACCTTCGCATTGCAAATGCGACGCTCTACCAGCTAAGCTAAGGGCCCAAGTTTATTGCAAATCACTCAAACCTACTTACCCAAACTAATCGCCTGGTAAAGCGGTCCACTATTTCATTTTTCAAACCCGTTGAGAGAAATCTAACTAGAAGAGCTAAAAAGTCAGTATCTTGGCCAAGGTGTCTAGGCGTTAATCTTGTCTTTTAAAAACTTTATCATGCGTAATTCGATTTACCTCAAAAGGTAAGAACTATTTTACACAATAACAGGATCTGCGTCAAGCAGAAGAATCCACCATCTCCCCTTGAAAAATATAAATATAGGCACAAATTTTTTTCATTTAGCCTCATTTGAGGCTAGCAAAAAAAACATGACTGTTCAGTTCAAATTGCTCAAAATTCCTCTTCTTTTGAACTAAAAATAGTCTTATAGTTTTCCTTGACATATCATTTTGGTCTGCTATACTCGCTTTTTGTCATAACGTTCAAGAATAATTTTGAACCAAATGCGTATGATAAAGGCAGGAATCATAGCGCTAGGAGGGATCTTTCTTTTCCTATTCGCAACTCACCAAACCCATGCCCAAAGCTCACAATTCGAGCTTTTGAGTAATATAGAGGAAAACGACATTTGCTCGTCCCCTCTTAAACTATACCTATTGTCATATTCTCAAGACTGTCCTCTCCCTGAAGCACGACAAATTGCATCGTTAATTACTGTAAAGGAAGAAAAAGTAAGGGAGTTTTCAATGGCACACACTGCAGAGACTGCTCTCTACACACCTACCCCCACAATAATTCAGAAGCCTCCTATTGTACAATCAACCCCAGTGGAACCGGATACAAACACACTTGAAGAAATCCAAACACCAACACCAAGCGTAGATAATAATGCAGATACAGTACTTAATCTCGTAAATCAGCACCGAGCAAGTATTGGGAAGAGTGCGTTTATAACCGATGAAGCGCTTTGTAGCCTCGCGCAAACGAGGTCAACAGAACTTGCTGCTGAAATTAATAATGGAACACTTCACTCTGGACTTTACAATAGAAATCTTGGATACTGGGCGACTGAAAATGCAAAGGTTGGCGGAGATGAAAACGAAACAGTCCGCTGGTGGCTAAACTCAAGCATTCACAGAAGCCAAATTCAGAGCGATTACACGAATGCGTGTGTAGGATGTACAGGAAGAAACTGTGCGCTTGTTTTCACAAGTCATACGCCCAAAAAAAATCAGGTAGCCACAACAGAGACTCAAACAAAAACTGAATAATTATTCCTGGTCCCCAAGCCAGCGTTCTGCGTCAAGCGCTGCTTCACAACCGTAGGCAGCAGCGGTAACCCCTTGCATATATCGATGATCATATACGTCTCCTGCTACAAAAACGCCATCTATATTTGTACTCGTCCCATGCACTCTATCTATAAACCCTTTTTTGTTCTTAGTAATATCTGGAAATACGCTCGAGTTTGGAATATGTCCAATTGCCACAAACATCCCATCAACCGCAAAATCCCAAGTAAACTTCTCTGCACCCATTATCATCTTTCCTCCTAGGCTCTCTGGCGTTGCTTCCTTTTTCTCCTCTCCTGCTTTTTTTATCATTAATTTTGGATCAGTGACAAGTCGAATCGCCTCAACTTTCCCATCTCCTAATACCTCGATAGGAGAAGTATTAAAAATAAAATGAATTTTAGGATTATCCATCGCACGCTTCAGCATTATCTCGCTTGCCCGGAATTCTTCTCGCCTATGAATTAAAAATACTTCTTTTGCAAATTTCGCCAAAACGATTGCCTCTTCCATCGCACTATCTCCTCCACCAATTACTGCTACTTTTTTATTTCTATAAAATGCTGCATCACACGGAGCACACGAAGAAACGCCGCGCCCTATTTTTTCTTCTTCTCCAGGAATTTGTAGCCATTTGGTATCAGCTCCCGTAGCAATAATTATTGATTTTGAGTAAAAAGTTTCACCATCCTCAGCAGTGAGCTTAAATGGTCTCTGTGAAAAATCTCCTTGTGAAAAATTAACATCTATAATTTTTGTTCCATATCGCTCTGCTTGCTTTCTCATGTTCATCATAAGCTCTGGTCCCATAATCCCTTCTGGAAATCCTGGAAAGTTTTCTACTTCAGTCGTAAGCATTAATTGCCCACCCCACTTCAGTCCTGCAAATAAAATTGTCTTGAGATCAGCACGTGAAGTATATATGCCAGCAGTAAGTCCAGACGGTCCTGAGCCGATTATTGCAACGTCATAAATTTCTGCATTGTTTTCCATTTTAAGACAAAAAATGCGCTCTGAGAGCGCGCTATGATAATAAAAAGGTAGATCATCTTCTACCCAATCAACTCATCAGCTGCTTGTTTCAATTGCTCTTTTGAATGCACTCCCACCATTGTCTTCTCAGGATTACCATCTTTGAAAAAAATGAGTGTAGGAATAGAGAGAATATTATACTGCCCAGGAGTTTCCGGATTTTCGTCTACATTCATCTCGTAGATATCCATCTTATCTTTATATTCTTGCGCAAACTCCTCAACAATTGGCCCTAAGATCTTGCATGGCTGGCACCATTCAGCCCAAAAATCTACTAATACTACTCGTCCTGCCTTGAGAGCTTTTTCTTGAAAATCTGCGTCTGTAATTTTGGGTGCCATGGTGATAGACAGTATAGTAAGTCCCCTTGTCTTCTGTCAAGGAGTCTTTTTAGATAGCACTACTACTTATAGTATAGTCGCACTTGATACAATAAATATATCCCAACAAACCCAAGAATAATTTCCAATACAGGAATAGGGGTAGTAATGATATCTTTCACAATAGAAAGAATTACACTAAAATATACAAATCTCCATCCAGCATACTGATAATTCTGAAGTCTTGAGAATGCCACAAGCAGTAAGACCCCCGACAGAAGCGTGAGTGCAAAAACCATCACTGTCACAATAGTCATCTGCCCACCAAATTTTATGAGGTATGACAGTGCATTAATTACACTCAAAATACCAAATAGCAATGCGTACCATGGCAATACCCTGCTGATAAAATCCCGTACGTCTTTCGACACCTGAGGAAGATTTTTGCAATAATCCTCTACTTGCTTAATATATCCGTCAATCGTTTTTTTTCGTAAAGCCATTTTCACCCCTCTTCTTTTTTATGATAGCACAATTAGGCTCAATGTATACACTGTTCTAAATGATATAATCATTTAATGGCCAAACCATTATTTTCTGTTGTCATCCCCACGCTCAATGAAGAAAAATACATTGATAAAATTTTACATGATCTCCAACGACAAACTTGGAAAGATTTTGAGCTGGTATTAGTCGATGCACAATCTACCGATAAAACAAGAGAGAGAGTAAATACAGTTAAAAAAGACTATCCAACTACTATAATTGAATCTACGATTAAAAATCTCTCACACCAGAGAAATATTGGCGCAAAAAAAGCATTGGGAGAGTACTTATTCTTTATTGATGCAGACAACAGCATCCCAAATAATTTCCTGAAAAAAACTCACGAATTTATATTAAAAAAAACTCCTGATGCGATAATTCCTCAAGTTGTACCTGAAAATAATACACTTTTTGATCAAATCTCCTACCCTCTTTCACGATTCTTAGTAAAAATTTCCCTCTTTACCCCCCGCTCATTTTCGACAGGAGGAAATATAGTAATCTCGAGTAAATCCTTTAAAAAAACGCATGGATTTGACGAACACGTATTTATAGGAGAGGACCACGACATAATAAGACAATTAAAAGAATTAAAGCAGGATATAAAACTTATGACCGATACGCATGTAGTATTCTCGACACGAAGATTTGAGAAAGAAGGATATACTACCTATATAAAGTATGCTTATTCATTTCTATATCAAATTCTATTCAGAAAAGTTGATAAAAAAATATATAAATATAATATGGGCGGAGATAATTACCGATGAAAATATACATACGAACATTCCTCTCCATGGCCACGTTTTTTGCAGTAGTACATATTGTAATACTCCTTGGACTTGTAATTTTTACCGGAGATATTTCATATCTCAATGTTTTTTATATACTTGGAATTACTGAATTATTCCCTCAAATAGATGAGGGAATTGTGAGCAATCTACTTTCAGCCTGCATCATCTTTTCCGTTTATATATTTTTCTTTCGCAGAAGAAATAGGAAATAGCTTTTTGATTTGATAGAATTCTTTGTTATATGAAATACGACATTGTCATCGTTGGTGCAGGAATCTCGGGAGCGACCATAGCTGAGAGGTATGCAAATAAACTCAATAAAACAGTCTTAATTATTGAAAAAAGAGATCACGTAGGAGGAAATTGCTATGACTATCATAATGAAGATGGAATTTTAGTGAGCAAATACGGCGCCCACCTCTTCCACACGAATTACGATAATGTGTGGGAATACATTCAAAAATTCTCTGATTTTACAAAGTATGAACACAAAGTCTTGGGTAATATTGACGGAAAACTCGTTCCCATCCCCGTAAATATCACAACAGTAAACATGCTCTTAGGAGAGCATATAAAAAATGAAAGCGAAATGGATGAATGGCTAGAAAAAAATCAAATAAAAAATGGCAACCCGAAAAACGGTCGCGAAGCGGCACTCTCTCGAGTAGGTGAAAGACTTTATGAGAAAATATTTAAGAACTATACAAAAAAGCAATGGGATAAATATCCAGAAGAACTTGATGCTGAAGTTCTCAATAGAATCCCAGTAAGAAATAATTTTGATGACAGATATTTTTCAGATATCCATCAAGGCCAACCAATCAACGGGTATACAAAACTCTTTGAAAAAATGCTTTCTCATCCAAATATCACGATAAGGTTGAATACTGATTTTTTTACGGTAAAAGACACTTTAGAATGGAATAAGCTTTTCTATACGGGTCCAATTGATAAGTATTTTGATTATAAGTATGCAAAAGAGGCTCATCTTGAATATAGGTCGCTTAAATTCCAATTTGAAACACATGACAAAGAATATTTCCAACAAAATTCCGTAATAAATTACCCAAACGAGGAAGACTTTACACGGATTGTCGAGTATAAATACTTTACAGGCCAAAAACATCCGAAAACTACTATTTCCAAAGAATTCTCAGTAGATTATAAGCCAGAAATCAATGAACCCTATTATCCTGTTCCAAACCCTAAAAATAGTGAGATATTCTCAAAATACCAACAAGATGCACAAGCTCTTGAAAAAAATGGTGTATATTTCGTAGGAAGGCTTGCCAACTATAAATACTTCAACATGGATCAAGCGTTCAAAAATGCGCTAGACCTTTTTTATTCCATAAATCCGAAGGTGGATAAAAAGTAACCACTATACTATAATTTATTAGATACCTATGGGCAAACTCGAAGCATCAGTTGTTATTCCCGCATACAATGAAGAGGACTATATCGGTCTTTGTCTTGAGTCTCTCGCCTGGCAAAAAACGAATACGAAATTTGAAGTAGTCGTAATTGATAACAAATCCACTGATAAAACAAATCAGATTGCAAAATCCTTCAAGGACAAGCTCAATTTGAGAGTAATTATCGAAAAGGAACAAGGAAGAGGGGTCGCACGTTGGCGCGGTTTTGAAGAAGCAAATGGAAAGATAATTTTCTCAACTGATGCTGATACTATTCTTCCTGAAGACTGGATAGAACGATTCATGAACTATTTCAAAAACGAAGAAATTGTAGCAGTCACTTCTCTTTGCAATATCGATCAACCCTCTCGTATTGATAAAGCTATCTTTAAGTTCTTCTTATTACTTGCAAATGAAGGCCACAGGATCGCACTCGGACATTATTGGCTTTCAGGATTTTCCTACGCTATACGGAAAGAAACCTATATAGCAGCAGGAAAAATTGATAAAAACTTAGATGCGCTCGATGATGTAGACCTTGCCCGGAGAGTAAGAAAACTTGGGAAAATAAAACTTGTAAGAAACCTCCCCGTACTCTCCTCGAGTAGAAGGTTCAAGGACGGTATGACTAATGGACTTCTCGACTATGTAAAACCATTTATTAAAGTTGCGATTCTGAAAAGCAAAAACTTCAAAATGAACAACCTCAGATAGTCCTTGCAGAACGTATATCTTCTCTACAAAATAATAGTAAACTTTTTAAGGGCATTACAACCCCAGCGTATCGCAACATATCAACATACATCATAATTTCATTTTTTACTCCTCGCACAAAACCGATCTTACGGATTTTAACAATGTTCTGACCAGAGCAAGGATACCAATACGCTTTCTTACCGTATTTCATACAATAAAAATTGATTGCATATTCTAATTGATATTTTGCAGGCTTATTCTCTGTATATACTCGCACAAGATCATGAGTTTTTAAGATCCTCTCGCCCGATGTTAAAATTTCTCCTCTTATAATTTTTGCGAACCAAGGGTCAGAAATTCTCCTTAAGATCAACATGTCAATCAACGGATTTTCTAATATATAGCACAGTGCAGATTCGAGCTCTATTTTTTTAACATTCTGCAAATCAGAATCAAATAATAATACATATGGTGTATGAACGTGCTGTAATCCTGCACGAATTGCCGCTGATTTTCCTGAATTTTCACTCAATCTGATTACCGTAATTTCTTTATACTCATTTCTCAAATCGAGCCAGACAGTTTCATTCTGAGAACCATCATCAACGCAAATTATCTTTTCTATATTTTCTACTAAAGAAATGGTTGCAATAATACTCTTTAACTGCTGGAATGTTTCGTTATAAAAAGGAATAATACATGTACACGACTTCTTTGTCATTCCTTTATTATACGAAAAAAAACGTATTAAAAATCTAGAGTGCTCTGTGTGGTATTTTTTTTCTGCGTACCTTGGCGAGCATCTTTATCCCAAATCTCCACGATTCCATAGGTGTTATCATATCCAGGAACGATATGAATATTCCTACTCCTTACTCTCTCAACTCCTTCTCGAACTCGTGCTCCCCCAACTCTCTCAATATCTGAGAGTTTCGTACGCAGTAAAATCTCGTGCTCTGTTCCAAGCTCTGTAAGAAGCCTCTGAAACATATTATTAACAGTTTGTGTTCCCACTCCAACCCCAAGGCTTTCTGCTAATATTTCAAGAAGTGGTACTAAGTTTACATATCCTGGGCGTTTTTTGTCTTTATCATACATCCAGATAACTCCATGCCCATTTTTCTTTCCTACATAATTTTCTTCCGGAGTATTTGCAAGATCGTCTATTCTATGCATCACTCCAACTGTCAGATCTTTGCCACATACGGGACACTGTCTACCATTTTTCTTTGTCTCTTGAGGAGTCTGCACAACATTACAGTTTCTATGCCCAGTATAGTGATATTTACCCTCTTCGGGATAAAATTCTATCGTATAATCTATCTTAAACACCTTCTCTCGTCCTTGAATAAGTCCATTCATAATATTGTCATACGTTATATTTGATTCAAGAATATCCTTCCCACTAACTGATGTCAATACGGTTGCTTCACGACCCATTTTCTGCATAGAATGCGCGTCTGAGAAACTTACTACAGACCGATTCTTCAGCTCATTTATCCGCCAATTCATAGAAGGATCTGAAGATAGACCAGTTTCTATCGCAAATATTCTGCTTGCATACTTCCCAAAACAATCCTCAATCCGATCATATCCCGACTTGCTCCCATACATCGAAAACCACGGCGTCCATATATGACACGGAATGAGCACTATCTTGTTGTCTATAGAAAGGAGCATTTCTATAAGGTTTTGTGCAGAGATTCCTAAAATTGGCCGACCATCAGAGCTTAAATTAAATCCTCGAGCAAGAAATGCTGCATTGATTTTATCTACTACTTCAAATGAAGGAGCAAAAATAAGGTTGTGGATCCTCCGCACCTTCCCGCCCTCAGAATAAATACTAGAAACTTCTGTTGAAAGCATAAAGTATGTAGATAAATCCTCCTTTTGTGTAGCTTTGGGAAGTTGCGTGAGAAGCTCTTTTTCGTTTTTCAATGTATAAATTCCGCTATTTACCTCTTTCAGCTGCGCCTTTGCTTCACGCAGCCAAATCGGATGCGTGAAATCACTCACTGATAATAACCCTAATCCCTTCATCCTGCCCCATAAAAACATATTTGCGAGGTTCATTTTTTGCGAAACAGCGCGTGAAAAACGTGAATGTAAATGAAGATCGATAACTAATTCTTTCACACTGATGATTTAAACAGACTCAGAAAATTATTGCAAGAAAATAGTTCAATAGGCTTATATAAATCTTTTAATCACCAAACTAATGGCAGAATCACTGATTGATTTTATAAAGCATAAATCCTATAATACTATTATTATGCATGAGCGACTACACGATATTCGTGATCCATTTGAGCGCATAGTGCAAGAAACGCTAAGCGCAAAGGAATACGAACCACACTCATTTGACGTCTACCCTCTTGTCGGAAGGTCCTCGACGGGAAAAAGCACTATCCAGGGCATTCTTCAAGATTGGCTCTCAATTCGAGACGGATATGATGTAGCGCTCTCCTCTGCGGGAGATACTATCAGACAGCACCAACGAGAAACCACAGGCAAACAAGAACGAGGTCATTATCAACGACAAATAGGAGTGGATCAGAAATTGGATTTAGAGAATGCAAAAATGATTATTAATCAGGAAAATGCAGGAAAAATTCTTATCCCTGAAGGAAAACTTCTCGGCTTTCTAACAATGAAAATTACCCTTGCTGCAGAAAAATTACAACTCCCGCTCCCTTGCAATATTCATCCAATTCTTCTCGTTGCAGATGATAAAATCCGATATGCTCGTGAGTACGAAAAGCTCCACACAAACAACCCTATCATCGACACCACACGAGCACTGTCCATAATTCAAAATAAAGAGCACGGAGAGGATAGGACATTTAGCACTATCTATCCTGAATTGCATATGAAAGATATCTATACTTCTGACTTCACCTATCCAAATGGTGAAAAAATCTATCAGCTCGAAATCCCTACCAGCTCACATAGTGCTGCGTTCAGTGCACGGAAAATTTATGACTATATTCACAACACTACCGTCACACAGCCTACACCTTAATACTATGTCACCAGAATCATATCCTTATAATCACACACCGTCACCTGAAGCTCTGCAGAAAGGAGAGATAGATATTCGAAGAGTTGACGAACATGATTATGAAAACATCTCTCATCTCGCGCGGAAGAATTTTGAAGGTCCTTCATTTTCTCTATTTCCAAAAGATGTCATACAAGCATACATCGCTGCAAATAGTCAGGCAGATATTAAGCATGCTATAGGAACTGAAGGAACTGAGGCATATGTCGCAGAAAATGTACAAAATGAAATTGTCGGATTCTTGCTTACGAGACATAACCAAGTAATTCGTCGGAATGCGTATGGCGACCTTGATTTACGAAGACTACACGTAGACCCAAGCGCCCAAGGAAATGGGATCGGCTCAAAACTTTTTCAAATTTTGGATAATCGTGCGAGAGATCTTAACGTGAGCCATATCACAACTCACGCAAGTGGAGGCTCCAGACCATTTTTTGAAGCGAATGGGTGGGAAGGAACAACTACATTTAATGACATGACAAAACGCGGGAAAACCCGCGCGCTCGTTTTTGCTGCCCAAAAACAAATCACGCCACAAGAAATTGAGCTCTTTTCCACTCCTACACATATTGTGTACACAGGAGGAAATACGAGAAAGGCTGAATATATTCACAAAATCGCAGCAGATAATACAAAAAGTGAATTCATCGCATTCTCAAAGGCTCAAGAAAATGAATCAACTTCCGATATAATGGAAGCAGCAGAATCAAAAGCACAATCAACAGCGCGTCAAATAAAAGGTATTGGCAAATTCTCTCCACTTATCGTAGCAGGCGATATTCGGACTGACCTCGTTATCATAAATGGAAATCGAAATTCATTTCGCTACGATTTTCTCAACAGAGGGAAGCCCCACGGAGCCACTACCGAAGATAAACTGCTTGAGATTTCAGATAATTTTACCGAGCTTTTAATCACCAGCGAAGAAACAGAAAAACCAGCGCCGTATATTGTCAGATCAGCAACCTACATACTGGATCCAAAAGACCCAGAAAATACCCTTGTAAGTACAAATGACGCATCAATTTGGCTTACTCAAGAAGGATTAATGGAACTATCTACGAAAGAAGGTGTTCGGCGTTACCGCGAAGAAGCACTCGATAGACTAGATGCTGATATATTTGATATGAGTAGCGGATTCTGTCTCCCCATTTTTCTGGAAAGAAATTATGTCGCGGGAATCAATGGACACCCCATAGAATCGCTACAAAAAAAAGAGCAAGCTATTGATAAGGCACTTCATACGGCACTCATCGGCATCGATGGTGCACTCATCAAACGCAGACTTGGTATCATAGAGTAACATGCTAAAAACAAAATCAATACAAAAACGCGCTTTTCAAACTGATGGTATTCGTATTTGCACCATGCGAAGAATAAAACCTGAATTTGTGTTTGATATCTGGATCCCACTCCTCTCCCCCTCAACGCAACTCCTTGAGAGCTACCACGCAAATACCGTCTCCTGGGAAGAATTTGAAAACCTACTCCACAAAGAACTATTCCCCAAGCAAGACGCAATACTTACCATGATCGCTGATTTATCGAATAAAACAACAGTTACATTACTCTGCTGGGAGAAGACCCCGGAAAAATGTCACCGGCGGCTGCTTGCTGAAGAAATCCTTACTCGCTTTCCTGACATGGAAAGGAAAATTGCTTAGCGTTCTAGCTCCACAAACGTATAGTTATACCCCTCACTTTCTCCACCTTTTGAGGAAAGTATTTTTTTAAACTTATCTTCATATTCAGGGAAAAATGCATCTGCATCGGCTACTTCTGCATCCACAATAGTTAAATATAGTTTATCTGCATACGATAAAAAGGCACTATAAATTTGTGCTCCACCAATTACGAAAATCTCTTCTTGTTCATGTTTTTGCGCTTTTCTTAATGCCTCTTTCACCGATGGAGCGGTTTCCACCCCGTGATGTGCAAACCCTTTATCTCTCGTAATCACAATATTAAATCTCCTCGGAAGCGCACGGCCAATACTCTCAAACGTCTTTCTTCCCATAATAATTGCGTGCCCTAAGGTTTTTTCTTTGAAATGCACCATATCTTCAGGAATATCAAAAAGGAGCTTATTATTGCGGCCTAGCTCGCGATTTACGCCGATTGCGGCAATGAGTGATATTATTGGATTCATATGCTCTGTTATACAGCAATCGGTGCTTTTATTGCTGGATGGGAATCGTAGTTTTCAAGCGCAAAATCTTCAAATTTAAAACTGAAAATATCTTTTACTTTTTGATTTATTTTTAGTGTTGGTAATAACTTCATGTCTCTACTCAATTGCTCTTTCACCTGATCAATGTGATTCAAATAGATATGCACATCACCAAATGTATGGACAAATTCTCCCGGTTTTAATCCACACACCTGCGCAATCATCATCGTGAGGAGTGAATATGAAGCGATATTAAATGGCACCCCTAAAAATGTATCAGCGCTCCTTTGATATAATTGGCAGGATAACTTTCCATTCACAACATAAAACTGGAATAGCGAATGGCATGGCGGAAGGCCTGATTTCGCCATCTCCTCAATTTCTGCTGGGTTCCACGCAGTTACGATTAGCCTTCTCGAATACGGATTTTTTTTAATCTGATCAACAACATTTTGTATCTGATCGATCTCTTTCCCATCAACAGTTTTCCATCTCCTCCACTGCACGCCATATACTGGCCCTAATTCTCCCCATTGTTTTGCGAACACATCATCTGACTTAATCCTTGCAATAAACTCTTTCATAGATAAAAATTCTTTCTGAGATTTTTCCATGTGCTCTTTGTAATATCTATATGGCCAATCATTCCAGATATTCACCTCATGATCAACGAGATATTTAATATTTGATGCACCCATAAGAAACCATAACAACTCATGGATAATTCCGCGCATAAACATTTTTTTCGTAGTGAGAAGCGGAAATCCTTTTTCTAGATCAAATCTGATTTGCCTTCCAAACGTGCTTATAGTCCCGGTCCCAGTCCTATCCTCTTTCTTTACTCCGTTGCTTAATACATCGCTGAGTAAATCTAGATATTGTTTTTCAGAAGTAACTATCGTGCTCATTTTTGTCCAGTTGAACCAAACCCTCCACGGGATTTATCGCTCATTTTATCTACCTCCACGAAATCCGGTCGCTCTACTTTCATGATAACTCCTTGTGCGATTCGCTCTCCTTTTTCAACTCCTACTGTTTCTTTTGTAATATTGAGAACACAAAGCTTAATCTCATCATCTTCACCAGAATAATCCTGATCAACTACCCCAACAGAATTTGCCACAATTAGTCCTTTCTTCAAAGGCGTACTGCTCCGCGAAAACAGGAAGAATCCATACCCTTTTGGAACTTTTACTACGATATTCAGTGGAATCAGTCTCATTTCACCCGATGGAATCTCTGTCGTAATTCGTGCAGACAAATCAAATCCCACTGCACCATTTGTTTTGTATTCTGGCAACGCTAAAGTCTTATCAATCCTTTTTATTGCTATTTTCATTTGATCTTTTTCTGAATCTTTTGCAACAAATCTTCTAAAATTTCGTTAACCCCCCTGTTTCCATCCACTACAGTAAATTCTGTCGGGTATTTTTTAACTAACACATTATATCCTTTCTGAATAGTAATAAGTTTTTCCTTTTTGTCATAAATTTCCCCATGCTTACTACTTTTCCTAATCCGCTTATACGCTGTTTCGACCGGAAGATCTAAATAGAACGTATAATCTGGAGACAAAAATTGATTATACATAGAAAGAATTGAAAATGCTGCCATATAGTAGTCGGGCCTTCCTTCCATGTCGGAAATCCCATACGCCACCGCTGACCAGAAATATCTGTCTGTCACAATTACATACCCTTTTTCTAAATACTTCTCAAGCTCTCCCTGATGCACTCCCCGATCTGCACAAAATAAATACTGGAGAGATAACGGTGGAACTGTTAGTTTTCCGGATAAAATTTCACGAATAAGTCTTCCAGTTGGCTCGTCAGTCGGCTCTTTGGTATAGATTGCTTTTACCTTTTTCTTCTTTAACTCTTCTACAACTCGCTCAGCCTGTGTGGTTTTACCTGAACCGTCCATCCCCTCAATCGCAATAAGGATACCGGGTGTTTTGTGTTTTTTAAACGAAACTGAAAAGTTTACCGGATAACGCATAGCATGAGGACAAGATGGACTCATCGTAGCATAACTCCCCCACCGTCTTCAATCCCAATTAGCATTCTCATGTATAATAACTTCATGAAGCAACTCTCATCTATCCTCAAAGACTTTAATCCTGCAAAAGACAAATATATCTCGCGGGAATTCCAAAAATTTGGTGTATACCTTGCCGATGAACTCAACGACTATAAACACAAAGCACTCTATATAAAACTTGCAAAAACCACAAATCGTGCTCTCCTCGAAAAAGCGCTTTCGTATGTAAAAGACGCCCGAGTTGATAGGCCAGGCGCACTTTTTATGTGGAAATTAAAGCAACTTAAAGACAAACAAAAGGATGCTGAAAAAAAATAAACTATCAAATCTACTCTCGGCAAAAACGTCTCTCAGTAAAATATTTCTGATTACAATTTTTTTGGTTTCTACCTCACTCTTCCTCTTACCACTTTTTTTTCGGATTGATATAGAGTCATTTCTCGCATTTGGAATGATCGGGCTATTTCTCATAAATTTCCTAGGAAGTGCAACCCTCTTTCTCCCAGCACCTGCAATCGTGTCCGTCGCTCTTGCTGGCGCATCTTTTAACCCACTTCTCGTAGCAATAGTTGCAGGACTCTCGTCCTCGCTTGGTGAAGGAGTTGCATATATCTTCGGCTATTCTTCAACCGAAATACTCGATCTCAGAAAACATAAAAAGCTATTTAAATTCTCTCAAATTATTGTGCAATGGCGCGGTGGGATACTTATTCCCGTTTTTGCATGCATCCCGAATCCATTCTTTGATGGATTGGGAATTCTTGCAGGAATCTCTGAATATCCATTAAAACGCTTCATACTCCTCACTTTTATCGGACGAACACTAAGAAACATCGGAATTGCATATCTAGGACTTTTCTTATGGTAAAAGGCATACTCTCTATACTCTTTTTGTTTTTTTTCTTTTCACGGCCTCTCTTTGCGCAAAATTCAGAAACCATTCACTCGTTTCACGAAGAAATACTGCTCAATACTGACGGAACCATACAGATTACTGAGAAAATTCTGTATGATTTTTCAAAAAATAAAAGTCACGGAATTTATCGCATAATCCCTTACACAAAGTATGATGATAATAACACGCGCTATGATACTACACTTACAGATTTTACCGTAACAAACGAACAAGGCAAACCGTATAAATTTGAGAGAGAGACAAAAGATGAGCGGATTATTCTAAAAATTGGCGATCCGAACAAAACGATTTCAGGAAGCAACATTTACAATATTTCCTACACAATAAGCGGCGCTCTAGGGTATTTTGATAATTATGACGAGCTCTACTGGAATATCACGGGAAACTTCTGGGAGACTCCCATCACAACAGCAAGTGCTGCCATAATTCTCCCTGATGTACTTTCACCTGGAAGCATTGAGACGAAATGCTTTACCGGAACACAAGAAAGCACAGATTCTCAATGTAATGCATACTCTCAAGACAATACTATTCATTTCTATACTACCCAACCGCTCAAAGAACGAGAAGGCTTAACAACTGTTATTACATTCCCAAAAGATATAATTAGTTTTCTTCCGGCACAAAAACACGTTTCATTCTGGGAACAATCAACTGGGAAAGTAGTGATTGAAGGGATTATTATTGGGAGTATATTCTGGTATCTCATTCTTCCTATCCTCCTTATCATCCGCTTCTTTCGATATGGCCGTGATCCAAATGTCGGAAGTGAAGTAACTGCGCTTTATAATCCTCCAAAAACCAAAACTCGTCGTATACTTTCTCCTGCAGAAACTGGCTCACTTCTCGATGAGCATGTTGATACCCGTGATATATTTGCAACGCTTATTGATCTTGCACAACGCGGATATATAAAAATCAAGGAGCATGAAAAAAAACAATTTTCACTCAACTATACAAATAATCCTCCAGCAAAAGACACATTACTTCCATTTGAAAAAACGCTTTTGGATGGAATATTTAACAAAAAACAAACAGTAAAGCTAACAGACGTAAAATTGTATAAAACAGTACAAAAGGTGGAAAAAATGATTTATGAAAGCCTAGTAGCAGAGGGATATTTCGCAAAAAACCCAAAAAGTATTCGAGATAAATACTATATTCTTGGAGCAATTTCTATTGCTACTTTTAATTTCATGCTTGCCCTTGTCGCTTTTTTATTTGGGAAAAATATGCCGAGAAAAACATTATTTGGCGCACAGAGCGCGCAAATTGCCCAGGGTATGAAAAATTTCCTAAATTCACAAGAAAGACAACTTAACTTCCAGGGAGATAAGCAACTATTTTTTGAAAGACTCCTGCCATTCGCCGTGTCATTCGGAGTCGAGAAGAATTGGACAAACCGCTTCCAAAAGTTTGACCTACAATCCCCAAACTGGTATATGAGCACCACCTCATCCACCTTTCATGTAGCTCACTTTGCATCCACACTTTCACAATCCCAGAAAAACTTTCACTCATCTTCCACACCACCCTCATCGTCATCATCAGGGTTTTCTGGCGGATTTTCGGGTGGAGGAGGAGGTGGAGGCGGTGGGGGAAGTTGGTAAAAAATACTACTGTTTCCCTTGCAATCCAAACATCTTCTCTATTTCAGAGAGCGTTGTCGCATCGCTATTTTTTTTGTCATCTCGAAATCTTTCTAATCGAGGAAATCTCAGTGCATACCCTGGGACATCTACATCAAATGCAGCCCCGGATTTGCTCACCTTCATAACTCGCCCTGCTGTATGAATTGGCGAACGCGTTATCTCATCTGCTTTTATCTCAACAACTATTTCTGGCTCTACCCATACATCAGGCTCCATATTCTTATCTGCTTCATACGAAGGCGGTTTTTCATGAGCCTTCAACACATCACATCGCTTCGCAAGCTCTCGCCATTCATCATCAGTAAGCCCAGTGCCTATTTTTGCGATAGTTGAGAACTTATCTTGCTCTTCATCATAAATCCCTATGAGAAACGCCCCAATCCCAAAACTTGCTCGCTTTCCTTTTCCATAATAATAACCCATCACGACACAATCAACCGTGTCATCAAGCCGCGCATCATATGATCGCTTAAACTTAATCCAATTCCATCCTCTTGCACCTGCGGTATATTTTCCATCGAGCCGTTTTGCAAGAATCCCTTCAAGTCCTTCAGAAATCGCTTCATCAAACTTTAGCTCAATCTCTTTGGGAGTCTTCACAATCACTTCTTCAGAAAGAAGCACAGTATTTCCACTTCTTATAATTTTTGAAAGTAATTCTCGGCGTTTTTCATATGGCTCGTCAAGTAATACCTTTCCGTTTAAATATAATAAATCAAAACTAATCAACTTCAATGGAATTTTCTTTGCCATCTCTTCTATTCCATACTTTCTCTTTCGTTGTGTCGTTAACTGGAATGGCAAATACTCGTCAGTTTCAGGATTATATGCAATCGCTTCCCCCTCAAATATCACTTGCTTTGCATCAATTTGAGCCTTTATTCCATCAACAATGTCCGGGTACATAAACGTACTATCTTCTAAGTTTCTGGTCACAAGCTTCACCCTCTCTCCGTCAAAATGTGCCTGAAGTCTAAATCCGTCAAATTTTGGCTCAATCGCACATTCTCCAATTTTATCAATGATCTCCTCTCCGCTTGAAAGACGCTCTGCACGAGCCATAAGAATTGGAGTAAAAACCGTGGGATATATTTTTTCGATTCCTGTGATCCCATCCTTTTTTAAAATTTTTGCAATGTATCCTAAATCCGGTCTAATATTATATTTCGATTCAATTGCCTTCTTAATACTCTTGTCTCCTACAAGCATCCAGGAAAAACTATCAATAACTGTCATATCAGAGAATCCCAAACGCAATTTTCCAACAGGAATCCGCGCAATAAATCGCGCAGACAAACTATCAACAGATGAAAAAAGATCTGATAGGATATTGAGCTTCTTGTCTACGCTTCCAACTCCTCCGGTATCTGCAACACGCGTAAGCTCAGTAAAAACTTCCTTTATGGTAACTGATGAAGATTTTCTGTCTGATAAACTTTCTGCAAGCTTTCCAAGATCTCCAATTTTTTTAAATTCTTTTTTTAATACTCCCTCATCTTCCCCAAACGCGTGCGCAATTGCTTTTATCATGGATTTTTCCGCAAAATTAAATTCCACTGCCTCATAAAGGGGCGCTACTCTTCCCTGCATCAAATATACAAGTGCGTCGATATCATCTGCTGGAACCTTTCGGAAAACCTCTGCAAGAATTTCAATCATGGCATTCCGAGAAGAAGTTTCTTCCAGCTTTTTCAAGTCAGATGCAATATCGGAAAATTTCATTCGGTAGAAGGTGGTTCTGATTTTGGACCTTGCTTAAGTGTCAACATCTTCTCATGAGTATGCTCAATCGGTTCCAGATGAAAGAATTTCTCAAATTCAGGATTGATCGCGAGATGAGAAAGTACTCCAGCATCTTTTATTTCCTTTCCATTCTCCTTAAGCCCCATAACCCATCCAGCATCAATTATGCCATCTGATCTATCAATTAAATTATCAATTTTCATATACGGCACATATTGAGACAATATTTCGTCTTCGTAATTGAGAAACCCAAACATTCCCTCAAGCTCTCCTTTTTGATTCCTCTTCTTCTCAATCGCTTCAATTGAATCCTTCTGCATACTTAAAGGCTTATAAATATCTTCTGGTAAACTTCCCTCCATAAATTGCTGTGCAAACGTTTCAAAATTAAAGCTCTTTCCATTTACATATGTAGAGCTCCCGATAAGAATATGCTCAAGGGGTGTTAAATCTAAATTCGTAAACTCCTGCTCATTGCGTTCTTTGCTTTCATCAAACCCTGCTGAATTCTCCATAACTTATGCCATTAAATACTTTACGCCTTTCGTGCGCCCTTTCTTCACGATTATACCCTTTTTCACAAGATCCTGCACTTCACGGAGTACAGTATCTTCGGAAACTTCAGGAAATAAATTTGCAAACACTTTATTCTCTATATATCCAATCTCTTGCATATATTCAATTATTTTTATCTGCCGATCACTCAACATCACAGGACCACCAAGTTTTTTCTTGAGTGTTGTATCAATTGAAATGTGTTCGATTTTTTCTCGAATTTTCGTAAGCTCGATTGCCAGACAATGGGTGAAATATTCAAGCCATTCAGTCACGTCCCCATTATTTTTCTCGACACTCTGCAGTGCTGCATAATACGCATCAGGATCTCTATCGAAATGTTCTTCGAGCGAAAAAAAACGCCGCACATCATAACCATCTTTAAATAAAACCATCATAGAGAGTGCACGACCCACTCTTCCATTTCCATCAAGAAATGGGTGAATACGAACAAATTCATAATGCACAATCCCAGTCTTTAATACTGGATGAATCTCCTTCTCCTGCTGAATAAAATACATCAAATCTCTCATCTGCCACTCGACCTCAATAGAATGGGGAGGCCGAAAAGACACATCCCCACTAATACTATTTCTAATGACTACATTTTTTTCGCGATACTTTCCACTATCTTCCGGCGCAAGTATATTCTGAACGACGATGGCATGGAGTTCAAAAATAGTATCTTCATCGATTGAAGCATTTTTCTTGTCATCCATGTAATTTATGACATTGCGATAATTGATAACCTCCTGCACATCTCGTTCTCGGGCTACAATCCGTTGTCCCTCTAACACTTTTTGGACTTGTTTAAGAGATAGCTCATTGCCCTCAATATGTGTACCATAGTGTGTCGTACGAATCACTGCTTCTTCTTGAAATTTCTTTTCCCAATACGGAAGGAGTGGCGCATTCTCTATTACTTGACGTGCAGCCTCAATATCACCGATATTCTGGAGAGTTTTATTTGTTATTTGAAACGTAGGTTGATACATACGGGAATACTGCGTTAATTATGCGGGATTAATAGAGAATTGTCAATTTAACTGCGGTCCTATTCCTGCCTGTTCTAGCAAATCTCCCAAAATCAGTCCATCTATCCATCCCGTCTGCCCATTCTCCTTCATAATTAAATACATTTTCGTCGTAAGCTCTGTATCTGGATTTATGATCTCTTCAGAAGCATTCAGGATCCGCACTCGCTCTCCATCTACGATAACTGCAATAGGATCTTTCCCACTTAATGGATCTGCCTCAAAATCCGGAGCTGAACGGAGAATAATCCCCTTTTGCAATGACACTGGCTTACTTATAGAAAACACATCTCCTATCTCTGGATGAAATGCCTTACCCTCATACAAAAACTCTCCTCCTTGAAAAAGCTCCTTCATAAATTCATACTTACGAACGAGAAACTTATATTCTGGGCTCTGTGCTAAAAACTCTGTTTTTATTTTGTCCCGAAATTCTTTTCCTTTTGTAAAATACCATTCAAATACTGTTGCATAATCTTCTTTATTATTAGTTTTTCCGTACTCAACAGTAAACTTTGAAAGGCCAGTTACCATACCCTGTGCCATTACCTCATCCTCTATTCCGGTTATAGTCATATCATATTTTGACTGACTAAAATCTTCATTCTCATAAGATTGATGATGACCTATTTCATGGACTGAAGTCCCAGAACCTTCATCACCCGTCAAAAGGATTTTTTCATCAGATGACAAATATTTACCGACAGCATTCCCATGCCCAAATTGCTGAACATAATCAATTTCCTGCGGGAGTGGATACCCAAGAAAATCTATCTTTTGAAGAATTCTTGAGAGATTAAGCATTCCATCATTTCTTAAAAAGGCAAGAGCATCTTCCTCTACCTCAATGTCTAGACCTCTCTTATTCGCCAACCATAAGATATCATTAGTTCGCTCACCTCTTTCTGCCGGTCTTTCTTTAAAGTCCCTTATTTCATATTGAATAATTTGATCTAATATTACCAAGTCAGTAGTGCTCCCCAAATTATACGGTCTACTTCCAGGCATAATCACACTTCCAGCCTTTGCGTCTATTTCTATATCAGCTCGGCCTAAATAATTTTGGAGAATATTAATTCCAAATATCACACTCTCATATCGTTCTTGCTTCACTTCTGATAAGGCTTCATGGGATCCATCAGTGAATAACTCATATCGTGCATATTCTATAAAAGCAGATCTTTGTTCAAGGTAAGAATCAAGCGTCATATCTCGTCGCTCAATATCAGTTAACCCATCCTCACTTCTCTCCTCATGAAATTGCTCCATTTTCTGCAGCTCGCCACCATTTGCAATAGGCACGATAGAGAATGAACCTATAGCCTCTCCACTCTCAGAATCATCCGCTATAATAGAAGGGCTAATAATACTATTTACATCATGCGGCTCGTCGGAAACATGAGAATCTGCTGCTACAATTGTTGAAAGGGCAATACCTGCAGAAAAAAGCGCCAATCTATCTCTCCAAGTAGTTTTTGATTTTGGGATTAGAGACAGCTTTATCTCTCTCCCATTCCTCATTATTGTCTCGGGCCTTTCATCACTCCACTCCTTTAAAGGAAAGTTTTCACCAATAATTCTATCATTCTCTTTCATGATTTTGTTGAGCTATTATAAAGGATATAGTAAGTATCGCAAAATTAGCATCATTCATTTTGAATTTTTCCTTGCTCTCATGTAAAATATGTTTATGACACCGACTCAAGAAAGGAAAAAGCTCCATGTAGAAATCGTAAAGCAAATGCTAACACTTGCGACTGCTGGATTTGGACTTGTTGCAGCACTTGCGTGGAACTCACTTATTCAAGCATTTGTACAAAACTACATTAAAGTATGGCTCCCTGACTTTGGAGAACTTGCCTCTCTTGCAATATATGCTGTAATCGTTACTGCACTTGCTGTCGTAATTACCCTTCAGCTCTCTCGACTCCTGTCCCGCCTTGAGGGAGAAAAAGAGAAGATAGATAAAAAGTCAAAATCTAAAAAATAACCTCTTTTTCCCAAAAAATCTCACTATACATTCTCCTTGAAGAGGATAATTTCTCGTCTTACCAAATACGGGAATTAAGAATATGTATAATATGATAATGAAAATTGAATCTCTCATACTCTCAGGATTTCGCAATCACCAGAAACGCACTTTTTTATTTTCTCAAGTAACTATTTTTATCGGAAAAAATACGAGCGGCAAAACTTCGATTCTTGAATCACTATACATGCTTTCGCATGGAAAAAGCTTTAAAGCAGAAAAGGATACTGATGTTATTACTACCCATAATTTATTTGCTCGGGCTGAATGCAGGATATTTGAAAATAATGATGAGAAAAAACTTGCTATTATAATAGCAAATCAGAATAATCGCATCTCAAAAAAATACCTCGTAAATAATGTTTCGCGGCGCCAATCCGACTTTATTTCAAATCTTCTTACCGTACTTTTCACACCGGAGGATCTTGAAATAATTAACAACTCTCCATCAGTTAGACGCGAATACATTAACTCCATTTTATCTCAATCCAACAAGCAATATCGACTTGCAGTGTCTCTCTATGAAAAGGCATTGAAGCGACGGAACCGCATGCTCTACCTCTCTCGGGAAGGAAAGAAATTTTTCACACTTGATGAGTTTGAATACTGGGATAATCTCGTTATTGAAAATGGTCAAATTATCACTCGCTTTCGAGAAGAGTTTATCGATTATGTAAATAGCGCCGCCAAGGAAATATTTGACATGCATATTCACTACGACAAAAGCACCATCTCACGAGAGCGCCTTAATAAATATAAACAGGAAGAGATTGCCACAGCTCGAACGCTCGTTGGGCCACAAAGAGATGATATTATCTTTCAATTTCCAAATGGAAAATCAGTAAAAGACTTTGGCTCTCGAGGCGAACAGCGCCTCACCGTTTTTCAAACAAAACTTATCGAAACACTCTTTCTCATAGAGAAAACAGGCAAAACACCCATACTGCTTCTTGACGACATTTTCTCAGAACTTGATGAAGGGAATATTCATAAAGTTCTCGACCTTCTCCCTCATCACCAAGTGATTATTACTACAACGCACGAAGAATTTCTCCCCAAGCGCTTTGAGGATAAAAAAGGCGTAACGGTTATTGAACTATAAAGATCTCTGAGCAACAATATACTTAAGCTTGTTAGGAAGATCAATAATCGGCTCACCAGACGATTCAAGGATAGGCTTTTCAACACCTTCAGAATCACCTATAAAATCTCCAAAAAAATTATTTATGAATCTATATTTCTCAGAAGAAACATGCTGTAATAATCGTGGATTAACGTTTGATGCTACTAATGATTCACAAAAATCTTCCTCAGGAAGAGTGCGGGCATAATCATTGACACACGCCTCTCCCATATTTGTGTATGGAACACCATCCTGATCCCTCTTCCATCCTCCTAACTCATACCACTCATTTGATAATGAGCTATGCCCGTTAATATACAAATGACCAAATTCATGAAATAAAGTACCCGTTAAATTAGAAACACCAGACACTCTATGCTCTCCATTAAATGCTTGAGGAAAAAGGAGAATAGAATCCGTAGGATACGAATATCTCCCATTTGCTAAATTAGCATCAAATCTTTTCTCATCAGTTGCAGTAATAATTATATTCGATGGGGCTCTGAATTTTTCACCATATTTATTTTTCATCTGCTGTATAGAAGAAAGGATCTCTTCATACTCTTGATCATTCCCATTCCGTAAGGATAATAGGTTAATTTTTCTTTGCTCATCTATTGAAATTTGCCCGCTGAATAAAATATCCTCCCCTTCCAATATATTATTTAATCTTTCATACTCCGTTGCCACTCTACTATAAAGAGCACTTCCTAACGTATCTTTACTTATTTCATATAGAGAACTCTTTGTTTGTAATTGGATTTGTGGGGATATATCTTCGAATGAAGCTATTTGGAAAGTCATACCGTTCATCACGATATTATCTATTTCTTCAATCTTTTCTGAAGAAATATTTTCCTTAGTATAAAAGGTAAACCAGTCTCTACTAGGATTATCTTCTTTATTTTCTATACTCATCGTCCCAAAATCTCCCTCTTCATAGCGCGAGGAATTTCATCAGCTAAATCTGAAGCATTAAAATAATACCCAACTTTTTCAAAAAGACTCTCTCCTGCTTTTTTGTTAATATAGCTCCCCGCCTGCGCCGCAAGAAACGCATCATTTTTTGAATATAACGCAGCAACTAATCCAGCAAGCACATCTCCCGTACCACCTTTCGTCATGCCGCTATTCCCCCCTTCTATCTTAACGCCACCATCACTTGAGCAAACAACGTCAAATTCGCCTTTGAGTATTATTACACAATTATATTTCTTTGCCATTTTCAAAGCAGAATCAGGGGTCGCATCTATACCAAAAAGTATTTTAAATTCTTTCAGATGCGGGGTGAGTATGGGTACTTCTCTGAGATCAAACAGAAGTTCCGGATTCATAATCTGCAAACTCCCACCGTCGATAACCCATTTCTTTTCAGGATATTTCTTTAGAAGACTTTCGGTAAGCTCTTTAGTATCATCATCACCTATCTCAAGACCTTCCTTGCGAGGCAGTCCTGGCCCAATCAACACAACATCCGCATCTTTTATATAATCATCAATTTTACCTCTAGGCACGACGATTCCATTTCGGAACTCTTCTTTTGCTTTTTGGACTATCTCATTATTAGATTCGACAGATGCATAAAATGCCATATCAACGATTTTGCTTATAACCGAAAGTGCCCATAAAGACGCAGCGTGGAAAAGTTGAGAACCACCGATCAGCATTACTGTACCACTTTGTGGCTTGTGAGCATCTTTGGGGGGGATATACAGTCTCTGTAATATTTGTGGGTCAAATGACCTCATAATTCGTTTTCCGGTGTTATCATCGTACCTATAAATTCTTTTCCATTAATATAATTTCTCAAGTTTTCTAAATTCTCTCCATCTAAAATTACCACTTTCAACCCTAACTCTTCTGAGCGCTTTGCCGCAATAGGATCAAATGGAACATTCAGTCCTGGTGCCCATGTATCTCCTACAATCTTTCGGAAGTTCTTCCACGTAATATTCTTGATTGGTTTTGCATCTTTGAATTCCTTCGGATCCTTATCATATACCATCTTAATATTACTCATATTAATGATCTCATTAACTCGATAATCTTCTGCCATTAAGGTTGCGCAAAAATCTGTCGACCATCCCGGCTTCCATCCAGATCCCACAACTACCGGTTCAGTAACTTTCCGAATAATTTCATAATGCTTCAGAACGAACTGATGGGCAATATCTCGAAAAATTGTCCTAATAAGGTGTGCGTTCATTTTTGTTGCATGAATTCCCAACCAATCTAAATCGTCTGGAGTAAGTTCGTGCCCTAAAACATCTCGTCCAGCATCTCTATAATGTCGAGCTATCGTTCCACCCCCAACGACAATAAAAAACTGGCGGTTTGGGTTCTTCGCCAGTTCTTCGCGGATAAATTTATTGAATTGTTTAAGAAATTCAACGTCTACCCCTCCGTGGGGATAAACGAGTGACCCCCCGAGAGACATAATAATTCTTTCTTTTGAATTTCCCATACCGTAATTTAAATCAGTATTTCCCTAATTTAAAGCTTTCTACTCTATCAAAACACCTCAATGAATGCAAAAAAATCTTTCGCACTCGTCTATTATACAATAGACTTGCACGCATTCAACTTTTCAATTTCTATTGACTTTTCTCTGTTTTTTTGGTTTCATGTATAGATGGCGAAATCACAACAGGCTACTATCGCATCGATCTTCTCGAGTCCGATTCAGCTTCTTATGGTGAGGTTTATGTATATCGTCCTTCTTCTTTCGTTTCTTGCAATTGGATACCTATTAGGGCGTCTGCAAGGAGTCGAGAATGCACAAATAGCTGGCACTCCAACTGAAGAGGTTGCAGGAGCTGCTCTCGCTGGAGACTCAGCTGCACCGGTCTTTGTTGACGTAGAAAATGGAAGCTTGCCAGTAAAAGGTGACCCAAACGCTCCCGTTACTATTGTAGAGTTTTCTGATTTTGAGTGTCCATTTTGTGGACAATTCTACAATGATTCGTACGATCAGATTGTAGCTGAATACATTGATACGGGAAAGGCAAAGCTTTATTATAGACATCTCCCACTTGACTTCCATCCACAAGCTCGTCCCGCAGCACTTGCTTCAGAATGTGCAAATGAACAGAATAAATTTTGGGAATACCATGATAAATTATTTGAAAGCCAGGCACAATTCTCTGCCGCAACAACTGACACCTTTGTAACATGGGCTACAGAAATAGGCATAAACGGAGACCAGTTTAGAACCTGTTTAGAAACTGAAAAGTACGCTGCAAATGTTGATAAAGACGCAACTGATGCAGCTGCAGCCCAGGCTTCTGGAACACCCACGTTTTACATTAATGGTCAGCAACTAATTGGTGCTATGCCGTTTGCCTCATTCAAAGCAATCATCGACCAAGAACTTGAAGGATAGGCTTCTTTCATCCGCTATAATAACATCATGAACCTCAAACTTTTCTTTCGTGTCTTGTCCAACGAATTACTACACAAAAAGTCTCTCTTATTTATTTTCTTCTTTTCAATTTCCTTTATTTCATTCACCATAATAGTTATCAATTTCCGATCATTTCTTACCTTTATATTCAACTCATATCCGATTTTGGCAAAACTAAAAATCATTGCATTGATTTTTTTCGGCTCGTTACAAGCAATCAGCATAATTGATTTAATAATGGTATCTATAATGGGAATTTTATTTGGAATAAATCTAACCCTTATTTTGAATAAATTTTCCATACTGAAAAAGCGCGGCAATATACGAATACTTACCGGAACAGGAATTCTCTCATTAGTAGCAGCGGGTTGTGCTTCATGTGGGCTCTCGTTTGCCTCGATTATTGGGATTTCTGCAGTAATTACCCTACTCCCTTTTGGTGGAATTGAGTTATATATCCTCTCTATTGGGATTCTATTTTTCTCACTATATTTCAATCTCAGGAAAATCATAACTGTATGTAAAATACAATAATATATTACTACAGCCTTATCGCGTGTTGTATATTTTTTTGAAATTCTTCCAGAGAAAATCTGCGAGTTACCTGCTGCATACTCGTTTTTCTTAATTTCTTTTGCCAGATAGGAGATTCAAATTTTTCTATTGTCTCATTCAATTTTTCTGGAGAATTTTCCTCATAGAATATTCCAGAGACTCCTTCTCGCACTGTTTCTTGAACTCCGCCTGATTTAAATGCAATCACAGGCGTCCCAAGCATCATGCTCTCCACTGGAGTAATCCCAAAATCCTCATCAAATGAAGAGAATATAAATGCCTGTGCGTGTGTCATAAGGCTAAACTTCTCCTCGTTACTCACCTCTCCCACAAACTCAATATTATTTTTCGATAATACTTTTAGCTCCTCTTCAAATCCTGCAAACCCTTTCCCAAATATCTTCAATTTTTTTCCATTTTTATTAAATGCGCGAATCACGACATCAGTCCCCTTTGCCCTCGCTAATCTTCCCCCTGTTAAGTAATAGGACTGAGCAGGTGACACAGAGGAGGCAGTAAGGCTACTCACGACAACTGGTGGATAGATAACCTGCGCACTCCTTCTGTAAAATTTTTTAATACGCGATCTTACTTCTTCAGAGTTTGCGATAAACACATCTACATTTTGCGCGGTATTAAAATCTACAATACGTAAAAAGTGGTTCATGATATGGGCAAGCAGATAAAAAACTTTATTCTTGCTAATATTTCGGGCAGTCTTATATCCATAAAGATATCTCGGGGGCGTATGAGTGTAGGAAATAAGCTTGGCATTTTTCTTATTTAATGCATGAGGAAAATACGCACCAGTTTGTGAAACAAGAACCACATCAAATCCATTAAAATTAAAGCTTTTAAACACCCACGGACTAATCAGGCGTATTGGCGAAATAAGCTTGGCAATAAAAGGGATTTTCTGAAGGAAAGAAGCACGAATATCCATTTCTTCAAATCGATCCCTATGTGGTCCGAGGTATGACGGAAGATATACGCTGGTATAAATTGGTGCCTTGGGAAAAATAGCGTGCAATTCTTCAAGAACTTTTTCTGCCCCACCATACTCTTTTATATAGTCATGAACAATTGCTATCTTCATATTATGAAAAAAGTCTTTGCAATCTCTCTACAGATAGCTCTTTCATTGAGGCAATTCTTAAATCTACCACTCCCTCAACCGTAAGTCCTAAATTGTGGTCAAAAAACACAAACTTTGCACCTGCACTTTGCGCAGCAAGCGCGTCATTATTAGTATCACCTACAACAATACACTTTTCTATATCAACTCCGAGCTTATCGCTTACTGCTAAAAACACATCTGGTGCTGGTTTGGGATGCAAAATATCATCTGCAGTAACTATAACGGGAAAATACTGTTCAATGCCTCTGAGAGACAACTGCGTACGTTCCCTGCTTGAGTTCGTGCCAATCCCATACGGAATATTTTGTGTTTGCAATTCTTTTATGAAATCTATTGCCCCCTCCATTACAATATCGCTTTTTGTAGAAATGATTTCCTCATACTCTATCTGATATTTATCAAGGATTTCCGGAACTGAGAACGATAACTTATATTTTTCCTTTAAAAACGCAAATGTAGCAGCAGCACTACTCCCCCGAAGCCGTACAACATCATCCATATTAAAGGGAATAGTGCTATGCTTTTTTACGATACGCGCTACTCCTTCGGATACAATCCCTTCAGTATCTACTAATACCCCATCTTTATCAAAAATAACTGCTTCCATCATTTATAAGAGCTTCATCTGCATCTTTGCTTTCCCAAACTCGCCTGATTTTTTTATCACCTCATCAAGTCGTTTAGGGAGTGTTTTAAACTCATATTTCTCAAATCCCTCTCGCAGCCTTTCTGCATCAATACGCTTCACATCCATCTCAGAAAAATCATACATAAACGGAACATCAGTTAAAATCTTTGCAAGCTTCCTCGCCATGATTGCATCCTCTGCACCATTCGTAAGTTTTTCTGCAAGCTTCTTTTTCTTCAACGCTATTTCCCCGAGATTTTTATAAATTGCATCAATATCTCCATATGTATTTATAAGATCGGCCGCAGTTTTTGGCCCTACACCCAAAACTCCCGGATAATTATCTGAAGCATCTCCCATAAGCCCTTTCAAATCCACAAATTGTGAAGGATTAATACCGTATTTTTCCCGCACTTTATCCGCATCAAAAAGCATGACTTCTGAGATTCCTTTCACGGGGGCAAGAACTTTCACTTTCTCTGTTACTAATTGCAGCATATCACGATCTCCTGTTACGATATATGAAACCCCGCCAATATCTTTTGCCTTATATGCAAGCGTTCCAATAATATCATCCGCCTCATATCCGTCAACTGCATATGTAGGAATATTGGCATCATAAAGAAGCTCTATGATAATTCGAAATTGCTCAGAAAGTTCAGACTCCATTTTCGGACGTTGAGATTGATAACCAGCATACATCAGTTGCCGAAATGTAGGCTTAGGGCGGTCAAATGCAATCGCGATATGCTTTGGTTGTAAATGCTCCATCATTTTAAAAATCATCTGGAAAAATCCATGAACGGCACCAGTGGCAACCCCATCTTTTCTCGTAAACGCTGGAAGTGCATGATACGCACGATGAACTATTGCGCTTCCATCAACAAGCATAAAAATGTCTTTATCATCGTGCATGGGTCAATTATATCGTGAAGTTCGAAGAATGTCGAAAAATAATGGTAAGAAAAACAGCGCTTTGCAAACTACGGGGAAACTTTTCGACCATAGCGTTCTTTTGAAAGCCGAATAATTGTTTCGCGATTATCATTTTTTAAGCTTGGTGGTGGAAGAGTTTTGGCGGGAAATGGACTTGAAGACATACCATCAATACAAAGCTTCAAAACAATTTCGTGTTTTCCCAGTGAAACCAAATCATTCTGCGTATAAATCCCTGCATATTCTTGCTGAAGAAGCGCTGCATCTCCTGCACCCGTCACAAATGATACGAGCGTCCCCGCATTTCCAAATATTGCCTTCTGAATAGTCACATCAAGCTGGTCAATATACTGATTTGCAAGGGTTATTGCAAGACGGTACTTTCGTGCCTCAGAAAGAATTTTTATAAATGAACTTGTTGCAAAATTTTGGAACTCATCCACATACAGGAAAAAGTCCTGACGATCTTCTTCCCGCATAAACGCCCGATTCATTGCAGCGAGCTGAATCTGAGTAATAATCATCGCACCCAGAAGTGACGCGTTATCTTCCCCTAATTTTCCTTGCGAAAGATTAAGAAGCAATATCTTTTTTCCATTCATAATCTCCTCTAAATCGATAGTAGACTTCGGGCTGCCAATAATATTTCTGATCATCTTACTTGAAACAAACTGCCCGATCTTGTTCTGAATTGGCGCAATCGCCTCAACGCGTAATTTATCCGTCATTTTATCAAATTCATTGTCCCAAAAATTTCTAATAACAGGATCTGATATCTGCGGCACTACACGATTACGATAGTTTTTTTCAGAAAGAATCCTGAGTGCGTCAATCAATGTAGCCCCCTCAATTTCGAGGAGGGAAAATATCGTATTTCTCAGAATGTACTCGAGTCGTGGTCCCCATGAGTCCGCATAAATCTTTGCAAATATTCCCACAATTCCTGAAGCAATTAGATCTTTATGCTGTTGGTTTTTAATTTCCAAAACATTTAAGGAGAATGGTCGCTCAGTATCAAATGGTTCGAGATACACTACATCATTGAGCCGCCTTTTGGGGATATAATCGAGGATTTGCTCAGTCAAATCTCCATGTGGATCTATGATCCCGATTCCTCTATCTTTTCGTATATCATCAATTGCCATATTTGCAATTAGCGTTGATTTTCCAGCGCCAGTCTTCCCCATGATATATACATGCTTTCTCCTATCTACATCTTTCACGCCAAAAATTGTTTCAGTATTTTTAAATTCAGTTTGGCCAAAGAAATTTATCTGTCTTTTTTCTTCGTCAGTAAGACCCAATGCAGTTGGCAAATTCTCAGGCGGCTCGCCTTTCAATGTCTTCCCCCAAGAAATATTCTTAATTCCTGCCAACTGAAGTCCTGGCGGATGCCACAGAGTCGCAAGTTCTTGTGAATTAAAAATTTGGTAACGCCTCTCAAATACCGGACTCTTTCTTTGCTTAAGCCGAGTTAAAAATGCGCCCTTTCGAACAAGCGGTTTTTTGAGAATCAATTGATTTCCTTCTCCCAATGAGAAACTCCCAAACGTTCCAGCAAGATCATGCAAAAATGGTGTTGGAATAACAGAGTCTGATCCCACAGCAAGCCTGATTATCACCTTTCCACCTTGAAATGAAGCCTTTTTTGTCATTTGAGCTTTTGGAAGTGCATATTCAATAGACGGTCCTTCTTCATTTCCTCCCTTTTTCACTTCAGTAGTCTGCCTCATGATGTTTCCCTGCCAAGGAAATGACGCAGGAGTCACAATAATTTGCATTGCCATCGTAACGTCATCTGATTGCTTTGCCATAAATCCAATAAGAGATGCAAGTGGATCTATAGAAAAATCAGAATATGTTTTGATTGGTAAATAATAGGCTCCTGCTTGCTTCATTTCTCCTATTGAAACATGTGCAGCAGAGAGAACCTTATCCATCGGATCATCAGTTCGTGCAATAAAAGCAACCGGGTATGAGGAAAGAATTAAGCTTGAGATATATTGCGCGTGCTCAGAAGGAACAGTAACATAAAAATTAATTTTATTTTTTATAAGAAAAATCTCAAAGGAAAATATCGGTGGTTTTTTAAATAACCGCTTAAATAGTGAAACATAGGGCGCTGAAAGAACTGAGGCAAAAATTTGCGTCGCAGATTCTATAGTAGTTTCATCATCTTTCGCATTTCGGATATGGAGATACGTTAATTCTTGCATAGGACACTTTTAGTATATCAGCTTATTCTGTGGAATTTATAATCTCTTGCTTGCGGCTATTTTCTTTGGAGCATTTTTTTTAATTTCACCTTTCATAATTTTTATGAATTCATCTGACTCCAACGTTTCTTTCTTCAAAAGTGCTGTCGCTACATTATCTAAATTCTCTCTATTTTTCTTCAATCCTTCAACTGCTCGCCTCATTCCTTCATCTATGATTCTCATTACTTCACTGTCTATCTTTGCCTGCATGTTTTCTGAAAGCTTTGTCTTTTCACCATACATGGTAGATGATTTCTCATAATCTAGGTTTATAGGACCGATATTACTCATTCCATATTCTACTACCATAGTACGGGCAAGATTGGTTGCTTTCTCTATATCGTCAGCTGCTCCTGTAGTGATGTCATTTTTTGTAAAGATCATCTCTTCAGCAGCCCGTCCTCCAAGCATTGTCGCAATTTGTTCAAGGAGTCGTGTTTTTGTCTCATGTACTCGATCATGACTTGGCGGAATAAGGGTATGCCCCAAACTCATTCCACGGCCCACAATAGAAATTCTATGAACCGGATCCGCGTTTGGCATTGCATAGCTAACGATCGCGTGTCCTGCCTCGTGATATGCAGTAATTTTCTTGTCATGCTCAGATTGTAGTCTTCTTTTTTGAGGTCCCAGCTTTACCTTTGTTGCAGCTTCCTCAATATCATGTTCGTCAATTTCAGTTTTTGCATGTCGAGCTGCCAAAATTGCTGCCTCATTCAACATATTCTCAAGATCTGCTCCAGTAAATCCTACGGTACGCTTCGCAACAGACTCCCAATTCACCGATTTTTTAAATGGCTTTCCCTTTGAGTGAATTTTTATAATCTCTCGCCTTCCCTCTATATCTGGATATGGAACAACAATTCTCCTATCAAATCTACCAGGACGGACTAACGCATTATCTAAAATATCTGGCCTGTTCGTTGCAGCGATAACGACTATTTGCTCTCGAGGAGTAAATCCATCCATCTCAACTAAAATTTGATTTAGCGTTTGCTCACGCTCATCATGTCCACCCATCATACCATTCCCTCGCGCACGCCCGATCGCATCAACTTCATCAATAAAAATTATCGCAGGCTGTGCTTTTTTCGCATTACTAAACAAATCACGAACACGTGCAGCCCCAACTCCTACTAACATCTCCATAAATTCAGATCCAGCAATTGAAAAGAATGCGACTTTTGCTTCTCCAGCAACCGCACGAGCCAAAAGCGTTTTTCCTGTCCCAGAAGGTCCCACGAGTAAGACTCCCTTTGGAGTTCGAGCGCCGATCTTGTGATATTTTTCCGGATGTTTCAGAAAATCTACAACCTCAAACATTTCTTCCTTTGCCTCATCTGCTCCAGCAACATCATCAAATGTTACTTTTGGGAAGACTTTATTAAACGCCTTTGCCTTGCTTCCTCCAAATGAAAATATATTCTCCTGAGCACCTCGTGCCTGACGGAAGATAAAAAAGAAAAACCCGATAATAAGAAGCACTGGCAAAAATGCAGCAGCAATCCCTATCACTGTATCCATTCCAGAATTATCTTTTACCGTTATATTTGCACTGGGAGTACTTATTTGTGCATTTTGCAGTATCTCATAAATTGATGAGCCAGCTTCTTTATTACTGATTGCCTCAGTTCCATCATTGTATCGGATTTCTAAGCTACTGTCAGAAACAATGATTTCCTCTATCTTCTCCTCTCTTACATCAGCAATTACTTGTGATAAAGGAAGCTCTTCAGGTTTATCTCCAGCACCCATACCACTTAAGCCATATGTTATGAATATTAAAAAAAGTAGCAAAGATCCGTAAAGGACCAGGTCTTTCCACCCGAATTTGATACCAAACTTCCCTTTATTTTTTGAGTTTTTTGATTGCAGTTTCATTAAAATCGTTCCCAGAAGAGCAGATCTCCTACTTTAAACTGTAGAAAGGTGATTATATCATAATTGAGCTTGTATTTTAAACTTTCTTACTCGGAACAGGATCAAATCCACCCTGAGAAAATGGATGACACGAAATTATTCTTTTCAAACCCAATAAAAACCCTCTCATAATCCCATATTCCCCTATTGCACCAATCATATAATCAGAACACGTCGGACTATACTTGCATGACGCATCAAAGATCACCAGCGCTTTAAACGCGGGCAAATTAAAAATATCAATCTTTTGATAAAACTTGATTGATGAAATTATTGCTCTTCTCATATAGTTTTTTCCTTAATCATATCCACGAATTTTTCCGTAATCTTTTCCTCTTTTACTAAAACGTTTTTAACTTGAGAGAAATATGACCCTTTTTTTACATGAACCAGGAGCTCACGCAATTTATCTTCCTCACCTTGAACGCGTATCTCCACTCTCCCATCAATTAAGTTCCTAGCAAACCCAGTCAAGCCAAGCTTTTTCGCTTTTTTTACGGTAAAGGCTCTAAATCCTACACCCTGAACAAATCCAGAAACTAAAATATAAAGCTGCTTCATGATTATAAAAGCCCCATTTTTTTCCTAACTTCTTCCATAGTCCTTTTTGCAACCCGCCTCGCTTCCTCATTTCCTTCAGAAATTATCCTGTCCACAAGATCTGGATCGCCCTCAAATTCTGCTCTTTTCTCTTGGATAGGTCTTAATTCATTAAAGATGGCCTCAGAAAGAGATGCTTTAATATCTCCATACCGAACTCCTCCATTTTTATACAGAGTTTCGTACTCGTCTTTTTCTTCTTTCCCTTGGAATAGTCCAACAAGCTCAAACAGGCTTTTTACTCCACCCTCTATCGATTCACCTTTCCCGCTATCAGTTGGTATCTTTGCAACTTTTGCCGTAATCTCTTCTAGATTATCGGTCAAATTTATATAACTCCCCTCAATACTCTTGCTCATCTTACCTTCCCCAGTAAGACTCGGGACATATTCTCCCTGAGTTTTAAATCGCTGCGGTTCAGCTAAATCTGTTCCATAATCTTGATTAAAACGTCTTGCAATTTCCCTTGCAACTTCTAGATGTGGCTCCTGATCAATTCCTACCGGCACCAACTCTCCCTTGTAAATCAAAATATCAGCACTCATGAGAATCGGATAATTTAAAAGTGCCATTGTCGCATTTTGTGGATATTGCTTTACCTTATCCTTAAATGTCGGAAGATGTTGCATCTTTGCAACAGTTACTACAGACGAGAGATAAAATGATAGCTCTAAATGCTCTGGAATTTCTGATTGCTGAAATATAACTGATTTTTCCGGATCAAGCCCTACAGCAAGATAGTCAAGAATTACTTCTCGTCTATTTTTCCTCAAATCTTCAACACTATAGGGAGTTGTAATAGTATGCACGTCTGCAACCATATAATATGTCTCATATTCTTCACTGTTCTGAAGCTCAAGCATACCTTTTACAGCTCCCAAATAGTTTCCTAGATGAAGTCTTCCTGTAGCCCTAATCCCTGACAAAACTCTCTTTTTCATAGTTATATTCTACTATTGTAAGCCTAAATTAACCAATTTCAATTATTCAGTGATATTTTTACTCTCTCCAGGCACGAGTTCTATTTCAGAACATAGAGATTCTCCTGCTGCATCCATATACAGTCCAAACACTTCAACTCCTGCATCGCGCAGAGAACCATCCCTTGATGGGCTACGACCTTTTACACCCATCCCTATATTCTCGCCATTTGTATTAAAAATCTCACTAACTTCAAATTCCTCAGTTATTTTCGATAATTCAAATCTATACCGTTCTATCATTATTTTTCACCTCCTTCCAACAAAAAAAGCCCTTGTAAAACTCCAACATGCATTGAAATCTTACAAGGGCCTTACAGGATCGGCGGTGCCACCTTGTGCTCTCTTACAAAAAATGCTTCCCTGGGGAAGCACGTCATGCAGATCTTATTCATGACGAGCTCCGAAACTTATCCGACACTCGCTACAGTCTTTTACGGTTTCGTCTCCGTGGGTAATTTAAGCCCCAGCTCCTCGGTTCCATCCCTCCGAATCATAGCTTTGTTGTGAAAGTATAATGAAGAGAAATTAATTTGTCAAATTTCTCACTGCCTTTTTGAACTGATCTCCTCGATCTTTATAATTCTGAAACATCCCGAAACTTGCGCAAGCAGGAGAAAGAACCACTACATCTCCCACATCAGCTCGCCTCGACGCCTCATGCACAATCTCCTCCATCGTCTCACAACCTTCAATAAATTGAATATGTGGATTTTCAATTACCTCTTTTATATGCTGCCACTCCTCACCAATCCCAATAATTACTTTGATTGAATTCGAATTCGAGATCGTCTTACCAAGATCGGTAAAATCAGAATTCTTACTTGCTCCACCGAGAATAAGTATTTTCTGCTGAGAAAAGCTCTCAATTGCAGCAATTGCCGTTTCAGGAGTAGTGGAGAAAGAATCATCGTAATACATGACCCCCTGGATATTTGCGACAAACTCTATCCTATGCTCAAGCCCCGTAAATGTACTAAGTACATGTTTTATAGAATCCATATCTACACCCGCAAGAGACGCTGCAAGAACTGCCGCACATACATTTTCCTGGTTATGCTTTCCTGGGAGCTTTATCCTCTCTGCTTTAAGAACTTCTTTTATCTTCCCATTAATTTTGAGTATTACTGTATCATTTTTTATATAACAACCTTCATCAAAAACTTCCTGATCTCGACTAATTTTATACACCTTCGCTTCCCCTGCCAGATCAGACTCACTACTTGCAGGATAATCCTGGTTCACAATTGCAAAGCTGTCTTCATTTTGGAACCGAAAAATGTTTCGTTTTGCCTCAACATATTCATAAATGTCTTTGTGGTAATTCAAATGCTCTGATGTCGTCATCAGCATAACTGCAATATATGGACTCTTGTGAAGATCAATAAGTTGAAATGAAGACATTTCTAAAACCACCCAAGAATCCTGATCCAAACTATCAATAAAATCAAATGGTGCTTTCCCAATATTCCCTCCTAAATATACATCCTCACCATACTCTTGCAGCATCTCGCAAATAAGTGTTGAAGTCGTCCCCTTCCCCTTTGTACCTGTTACGCCAATAATTTGCTTTGTGGGCGAAAGATCAAAAAATAATTTTGTACTAGAAGTTATGAGCGCATTTTCAGAGACAGTTTTTAAGATCTGAGCATCAGGATGAATGCCGGGTGAACGAATTATTACTTCAAACTGCTGGAAGTCCTCCTTGGAAACAAATGTCGCATGAGAAATACTTTCTAACTCCTGCTTTTTCTCGAGATTTTTATCATATACAGAAAAGGAGATATTATTTTTGGATAAATATCCTGCAATACTTTTACCCTCTATCCCAAAACCCAGAATGAGAATACTTTTACCCTGCAAGTCTCCTATTGACCGAATATTAAATTCTTGCGTGTTAGACATATGCTTTTTCTCCTTCTATTGTACTACCCAATAATTCTTCCGCAACAATTCTAAATTTTTTCATATCTCCGGTAGTATAAAAAAGGTCTTTCTGCCCATTTTCTGATAAAAGATTCCCAGCTCTTAAAATCTCTTTTGTGTGCCTTGCAATAGCATTTCCTGAATCTAATATATGCACTCTACTTCCAGCAATTTTTGCTATCTGAGGACGCAAAAAAGGATAATGTGTACAACTTAACGCCAATGTATCTATATTTTTTTCGAGAAGCGGATTGAGCAATGTCACGAGTAAATTATAGATACGCAGATTATCCAAATTCCCCCGCTCTACAAACTGCTCAAGATTACTTCCACCAATAACTTTGACCTCTATCCCATCGGCATATTCTTCAATAAGTTTCTTTAAGTATTCACTTTTTGCTGTCGCTGGAGTACAAAGAACTGCAGCTTTTTTTGTTTTTGTATAATTTTTGAGCTGTTTTATCATAGGAACAGTTCCTACAAATAAAATCGGGTATCTTTCTCGCATTGCATCTATCGCATAAATTGTTGCCGTATTACAAGCAATCACCACAAGTTTCACATTACGCTTGAGGAAAAACTGCATAGATTGATCTGTGTAGGAGAGAATTTGCTCTTTTGTTTTTGCCCCATAAGGAACATTTTTCTGGTCACAAAGATATATAACCTGTTCATGAGGAAGAAGCTTCTTTAACTCTCGATATACAGAAAGTCCACCGACTCCTGAATCAAATACACCAATCGGTCTAGTATCCATGAAGAAAAATTAAAACCTTGTAGCTGGGGTGAGATTTGAACTCACGACCTTAGCCTTATGAAGACTCTGCTCTAACCACTGAGCTACCCAGCCAGATTGTATATTCTACCATTTCACGCTGAAAAAAGGAATTTTTCAGAAATGGCTTGGATAATTTCTTAGAGTAACTTATAATTCACATACTATTTCTTTATAAATTCTTAGATCAATTTTGCGAAGAGTTTTAAAAAGTGTTCACTTACGCATTTTACTACTCAGAATTAAAATGCGTTCCGCTTCAAAAGGAGGAGTCGCCTAGTGGCCTATGGCACACGCTTGGAAAGCGTGCGAGCGCAAGCTCACGCGGGTTCAAATCCCGCCTCCTCCGCACAACAGCTACTCTGCAAGTCTTTCTATTTTAATGAGCGATTTTTCGAGTAGTTCCTTTTCTGATCTATAAGTGAGCTTTTTCACTGCATCCTGCGCCTTATACCATTGCACATCATCCATTTCAAAATCGTGCTGACTAATATCTCCTCCAGCATATTGCATAATAAAATAATATACCGTCTTTTTTCGTTTCTCATTTTCAAATCTATACCAATACGTTATAGGCTCTAGTGATTTCTGAATAACACCATCCGCACCACTTTCCTCTTTTACTTCTCGTATTGCTGCTTGCTCTTTCGTTTCACCTTTATCAATCAATCCTTTTGGAAATACCCATCCTTTATGATATGAATGTTTTGCAAGAAGAATAAAAAGCGTGTTTCGTTCTTTTTTATATACAATACCTCCAGCACTAAATTCAAATTTCATAATATTTATTTAACAAACGTTAAAACAAATTTTTAAGATAGGAATTAGAAACTATTTCATGAAAACCGATATGTAATCAATGGAAATCCAAAAAAGTTTTGTAATTCCGCTGCGCCCTCAGGGGGAATCGAACCCACATCAGAGGATCCGGAATCCCCTATTCTATCCATTAAACTATGAGGGCTATACCATCCCAAGCTTTAAGTCATCTTGATATGCTCTTTTTACAGCTGTTGCAACTGCTGGAACCACTGATTTATCAAGCACGGAAGGTAAGATATTATCCCTGGTAGGATTTTTAACAACCTTTGCAAGCGCGAAAGCTGCCATAATCTTCATGTGATTTGAAATAACCTTTGCCCGTGCATCCAAAGCACCACGAAATACTCCCGGAAACGCCAAAACATTATTTACCTGATTTGGGAAATCGGATCGTCCCGTTCCCACAATAAATGCACCTGCATCATATGCAATGTCTGGCATAATCTCAGGGGTTGGGTTTGCCATTGCAAGAATTATTGGCCTTTCTTGCATTTTCTTAAGCTGAGACGGTTTAAAAGAATTCCCCCTACTTACTCCTATAAATACGTCTGCATCCCGTACTGCATCTGACAATTTTCCTTCACGATTCTGTCTGTTCGTAATGCTTGCAAGTCGCATTTTGTGCGGATTATTCTGAATATCAGGTCGCGCTTTATGAATTATTCCCTCAGAATCACAAACAATAATTTCTTTTACGGGTTCGCAGATCCTAGGATCATAGCCCACACAAAGCAATAAATTCGCGATCGCAGTTCCCGCAGCCCCTGCTCCATTTATCACGACTTTTAGATCGGTGAGCTTTTTCCCTGCAAGCTTTGTCGCATTGATAAGTGCAGCCAAAAGCACAATTGCAGTTCCGTGCTGATCATCATGAAATACCGGAATCCCTATTTCTTGCAATGCATTCTCTATCTCAAAACATCGTGGTGCTGCAATATCTTCTAAATTCACTCCACCAAATATAGGTGCTATATTTTTTACTAAATTGATAATTTCAAAAGAATTTTGTGTCTGAACAGTCAGAGGAAACGCGTCAATATCGGCATATTCTTTAAATAAAATAGCCTTTCCCTCCATGACTGGAATTGCAGCATATGGCCCAATATTTCCAAGACCCAATACTGATGATCCATCAGAAATAATTGCAACAGAATTGTTTTTTATAGTCAAATCATACGCCCTCGCATTGTCTTGCGCTATTTCTCTTGAGACTTCAGCTACACCAGGAGTGTAAACGAGTGATAAATCGTCTCTATTCTTAATGACAATTTTTGATTTAATTTCAAGCTTTCCGCGCTTTTTTTTGTGAAGTGCAACTGACTCTTTGTAGATATCTGCCATAAAACTATTATACACGATTTTGTTTGATTCAGACCTTCCGATGCACTAAAATACGCATAGTGTCCCCGTAGCTTAATGGATAGAGCATTGGATTGCGGATCCAAAGGTTGGTGGTTCGACCCCACTCGGGGACGCAACGGAATTGCCATGGCCTGGTGCTCTCACATTTTAATCAATTAAAATGCTCAAATTGCGGTCTGCACTTCCCTATGTAATTCCGCTAAACGGGATTACTATCAAGAGAGAAAACTTTGAGAAGATAACTTTTTGTCGGGAGAGTTCGCATAGTGGTCAATTGCACGAGTTTCGAAAACTCGAGGGGTTTTACTCCTTCACAGGTTCAAATCCTGTACTCTCCGCTTATTATCTTTTTTCGAGAGGAAAATTTCGTGAAAGCCAATCTGCAGACCTCTCCATAAATGTTGATCGTACAATCTCACGGTACGGCAAATAAGAAATCAATGCTCTCCGCACATGGTGAGGATACAGCTCTCCTAGCGGAATCTGAACCTCTCCTGGCAAAAGCGCCTTCGTGCGAACAATCAAAACCTCTACTCCATTCATTTTTTTAAAATAGAAATCGTATAGTTCCTCCCAGATAAAGAAATGGTCTTCGACTTTTATTCCCTGATTACTAATTCTATAATGGAAATTTCGCGGCGGAACTGTTGCCAAAGCTATCGAGAGAAAGTAAAGTGCCCCTACAACAAACATAAATAAATACTGTTGGAACAAAAATAAAATAACCTCTAATAAGAATGCAATTAGGAGTCCATTCAAATAATACTCTTTCCCTTTCTGCTTAAATGGTCGTCCTGGCGCACTCCACGAAAGAAGCGTTTTTATATCCGAGTACTCTGAAGATTTTTCTGTTCGCTCCATAGTTCTACTATAGCAAGCGAGTGATAAAAAGCCAATATTTACAGCTCTTGAAGAACCGTACTGTCACCGTTTTTTACATCCTTTATATACTGTAAATATCGTTCAGTTGATGAAAGTCGCTTGTGCCCAAGCACTTTTGAAAGAAATACGAGAGATACTCCCTGCTTGAGGTGATGTGCTACAAATGTATGCCTTAGATCATTTATCTTTACTTTTTCAATCCCAGCTTTTTTAAAATATCGCTCAACTGCATCGCGGATATTTCGAACTAAAAATGGTCTGCCTGTTTTAGTGACAAATATATAATCAGACTCAGTTTTCGTACGTGTCTCCATGTATCGCTTTAATGCTTCTTTTGCACGTCTATTAAGTGGTACTTCACGTTGCGGATGGCCTTCATAGGCACGAATTGTAAGCGTCGAATCATTAATATCTGCAACCCGAAGATTTGCAAGCTCTCCAATTCGGATCCCCGTTTGGAGCAAAATTTCAATAATCGCATAAATTCGTGGATCAACTGATGCCGCATCTCGAAGTGCCCTATATTCCAAAGGAGAGAGAACTCGTGGTGGATTTAGCTCATATTTTGGATGATCAACAAGCAACGATGGATCATCGGTCACAAAGTCATTTAACTTCAAATACCGATAAAAGGTGCGTGTGGAATTAAGCTTTCTTGAAAGAGACTTAGGAGTATATCCTTCATCCTGAAGTTTTGCAAGAAAAGCTTGTATATCGGAGTGCTGCACTTCATGAACGTGCTCTTTCTCCAATTTTTCAAGAAAAGACACTAGCTGATCTAGGTCTTTCCCGTATGCTAAAATGGTTGCAGACGCTCTATTTTTGCCTTTCAGAAATTCTTGAAATTTAGAATGGGCGTCTCGAAGTTTCGTTGGCTCTGACATAGTAAATTTGAGCCTATAATATCAGTAACCATGAAGTTTGTCAACTACAAAATTCTCTTTGGAGCTATTCTCATTATTTTCTTGGGAATAATTCTCAAAAACACCACTCAAGAGCTTATTAAAATTAAAAATAATGGGTCTTATGTCGAGCGTCTAGAGAAAGAACTTGAATATGAAAAAAATCGCAACAGCTTCCTTACAGAACAACTAAAATTTGTACAAACAGATACATTCATCGAGCAAGAATCCCGAAACAGACTCGGACTTGTACAAAGTAATGAGATTATTGTTCAAAAAGAAATAGAAAACCCAGTTCGTAAAACCTTAGAGGAGAAGCTAAGTACCCCAAACTGGAAACAGTGGATAGAGCTATTTCTTTAAATATATGTTGCGGAGTAAGGAGTTGAACCTTATCTAGGAGATTATGAGCCTCCTGTGCAGCCGTACACTACCCCGCGTAACCTCTCAAACTATGAGGTAACTGTTAATTATAGAGCCTAATTTTGAATCTGTCAAACCAAAGGAAATTGTGTTTTGGAGGATTTTCTAGTAGAATACAATCAGATGAAACACGAACCACTAAAAGCAGAAAAAAGAATAGTAACTGGCAAAAAAGTAAGAAGGCTTCGAAAAGAAGGAATCGTACCAGCAAATATCTATGGCAAAAGCTTTGAATCCCTGAGCTTACAACTTCCAATAAGCGAATTTGAAGCGATATATACGAAAGTACGCGAAACCGGCCTCGTAGATTTAAAGGTTGGATCTGATACGCACCCAGTACTTATTCATAATGTACAACGAAACCCTCTCAACCTCTCTCCTATTCATGTAGACTTTTATAAAGTCAACCTAAAGGAAAAAGTAAAATCCACTATTCCGGTAATAGCAACCGGTGAAGCGAAGGCTGAGAAAGAGAAAATAGGCGCTCTCATGCAATCACTTATGGAGGTTGAGATTGAGGCACTTCCTGCAGATTTACCAGAAAATATTGAAGTAAATGTAGAAAGCCTCGCAAAAATTGACGATACTATTCTAGTATCAGATTTGAAAACACCAGATGGAGTTGAGATTACTACGTCACCAGACAGCACGGTGTTTCGAATCTCGGAACTTGTATCTCAAGAAGCTGAAGATTTGGAGGCTGAAGTTAGCGCTGAAGCGGAAGCTGCTTCTGAAGAAAGTGCTGAAGAAAAATCAAAAGAATCTCCCACTGAAGAGTCAGAGAAACCTCAGGAATAGTCGTTATTTCTTTCCAATAATCTCACTCTGTAAATCTACAGCTTCGCTGAATTGTGGATCTAAAAGAATCGCTTCCTGTAAAAACTCGAGCGCTGATTGTTCGCGCCCTGCAGATCGGGCAGCAATTGCAGCATTATAAAAAACATCCGGAGAGGTGGGATATTCCTCCATCTTTTCTACCCAAAAATAATACCGGTCGTGAATACTCTGCTGTGATTGATATGCTTGAGAAAGGAGGCTCTGCATCATATAAACTCCTCCTAGCATAAGAAGAAGTGATCCAAGCAATAAAGTGCTGAAGAGGAGCAATAAGCTTTTACTAACTTCTCGATTAAACCAGTCTCTCGGTAATAATGTCGTAATTCTGCGGTAATAATTTTTCAATCTGTCCATATTCCGTATTGTACGATAATTTACTCGAGAAGCGCCAATCTTTTATGGGAACTACTCTGAAGGCCACGATGCAATAATGAGCGGCTCATTCTCAAATTTCCCATAAATCTCTTCTGTCACAAATGGCATAATTGGATGCAAGAGCTTCAGAATAGTTTTATATACATATTCTAAACATGGCTGCGCCTCTACTCGTCTGCCCTTCGTGCTCTCTATATACTTATCTGCAAATTCATGCCAGGTAAATTCATACAGCTTCTCTGAAATATCATTAAAACGATAGTTCTTATATGCTCTATTGATATCAAAAACAAGCGCATGGAGTTTTTCGATTATTGCCGCATCCTCATGATGACTACCTATCTCAGATTGTGCATCTTCCGGTTTAAAATCTAAGATAAATCGCCCCATATTCCAGAGCTTATTCGTAAATCGTCTAGCAGCCTCGAGTTTTGGATAAGAAAGTGCCTGATCATTCCCTAATGCGGTTCCATATACTAATGCAAATCGTACGGCATCTGCTCCATACTGATCTGCGAGCTCTAATGGATTTATCACATTTCCTTTACTCTTACTCATTTTTTTGCCCAGTGGATCATTTACTAATCCGTGCAATACAATATGCTGAAATGGTACTTTATCCGTAGCATACAACCCCATCATAACCATACGAGCAACCCACCACCTCAGAATGTCATATCCAGTCTCCATCACAGTTGTCGGATAAAACTTTTTAAAATCATTGTCGTGTGCGCTCGCAAGTGTTGCAAAAGGCCACTGAGAGGACGAAAACCATGTATCAAACGTATCACTATCCTGCTCCCAATCTTCTCCCGTAGGCCTCTTTCCATCAGTCACTATCCATTCATGTGTTTTTGTATTTTTCCATGCTGGGATTCGAATTCCCCAAACCACTTGGCGACTAATATTCCAATCACGGATATTTTCGAGAAATTGGAAATATATCTTCTCAAAGCTTTTCGGATGAATCTCTATTTCATCATTTTTAACTGACTCAATTGCTCGCTTTGCAAGTGGTTTCATTTTTACAAACCATTGTTCCAGAGGAAGCGGCTCTAAAATATTTTTACACTTATAACAGCTTCTTTTATTCATCGTATGTGTTCGTGATTCTTGCAATAATCCTTTTTCTCTAAGTAATTCTAGGGTTTTTCGACGCGCTTGTTTTCCATATAAATCATCAACAATCATTGTGTTCTGCATCTTGCCATTAAATCCAATTATTTGAATTCCTCCCAAGTTGTGTCTCTTTCCTACTTCCCAGTCATTAAAATCATGAAACGGCGTTACCTTTACCGCGCCAGTCCCAAAATCTTTTTCCACATACGGATCTGCAATGATGGGAATTTCTCGATCAATTAGTGGGATCAGTGCTGTTTCTCCAATAAGATTTTGATAGCGCACATCATCCGGATTTACCATCACCGCCATATCACCAAACAAGGTTTCCGGTCTTGTTGTAGAAACCACTATTTCTCCACCGTTTTTTAATGGATAAGAAATATCATAGATTTCCCCTGCAACCTCTTCACTCACTACCTCTAGATCAGAAAATGATGTTCCGTCAAATGTGCAATAATTGACTAGTCTCTTATCACGATACACAAGTCCATCATCAAAAAGCTTTTTAAACGTTTTATAGACTACTTTCACAATATCTTCATCCATAGTGAATTTGAGCCGAGACCAATCGAGCGAGAATCCTAATTTTCGTAATTGGTTCTCCATACCACCTCGATTATTTTGTACAAAATCCCAAATGTTTTGAAATAACTCCTCTCGAGAATAATCAAATCGACTTTCCCCTTGCAAACTCAAGTGCTTCTCATACACAAATTGTGTTTCAAATCCTGCATGATCCGCTCCTGGAAGCCACAATGCAGAAAATCCCTTCATTCGGTGAAAACGGACGAGAATATCCTCTATTACATACATCGCGTGACCGAAATGAAGCGGGGCATTCGCATTTGGTGGCGGAAGAATTATTGAAAATGGTTCTCCATCAGGATTAACTTCTGGCTTGAAATATCCACCCGATTCCCATTTTTTATAAATCCCCTCTTCTACTGTTTTATGATCATATACTTTATCCATTACACGATGAATTGTATCACGCAATATTTTCCGAGGCAAAGTGTCGGTTGCAGAACAAAAATTGCGGCAATATAATTGAATGCTATTATGGAACTAAATTCGTACGCAAAAATTCTTATCCAAACATTTAAAAAAGTTGGAGAAGATGCTAAACACAGCCCCTCAAATATAAATCCAATTGTCTCAGAACTTGCTTCTTGGTATGAACGTTTCAGAAATTCTATAGAATACCGTGAAGAAGAAATGATTTTGCGCGCGAGTATCGAGCGGATTCTGAAGCGAAAATTAATGCTCGGAGATAAAAGCAAAGTTGGTGAAGAATTAGTCAAAGAACTCCTCTGGGCCCAACATATTCAAGAAGAACAGACTGACGCAAAAACTATTGAAAATGTAACCCGCTCTATTAAGCTTTATTTAGAATTAAAATCAAAAGTTCCGAAAACAATCCACAACATAAATACGAACTCCTTTATCACGAACATCCTCTCCTCTGATATTGAGAATATTCTTAGCCCATCACAAGAACGCGAAACCATAGAAAACTTCATTTTCCATATTCTCAAAAAAAATATCGTCATAGAAGATGGTACTGATGAAGATAGAAACGTACAGCTCTTTATCGCAATTAAAAAGGCTTATTCTAAAAACGATCATGCACTTATAGAATACAATCTATTCAAACAATATTTTGGAGAACTCTCTGAAGAAAATATTGAGTCAATTACTCAGAATTTCAAAGAAGGAATCAAAACAATTAAAGGGCAGCTCAATCATAAGCTTCGATTTAAAATACTCAATTATGTCAAACGGCAGATTCCCCCATTTCTCATCCTTGAAGATATTCTTCGTCAAGACCCTCAATCACTCACCCTTATAGAAAAAGATCCTGAGGAATTCCAGAAATTCATAGAAACAACGTGCTCTACACGATACCAAAGTGTCGCAACAAAAGTCCGGAGGGCAATTATCCGAAGTATTATTTTTATTGCACTTTCAAAAGTTTTATTTGCATTCTCTGTTGAAGCAACATATGACAATATCATCCACGGACAAATTTTTTGGATCCCTCTCTTAATAAATATTTTTGGACCGATCCTCTTAATGATAATTGTTAGCCTCCTCATCCGTATCCCTGGACAAAAAAATACTGCAGAAATTTTTAAACGAATACAAATTCTCATTACTGACAAAGACCCAAAGATTGGAAAAAAACTGCTTATAAAGGAACACGATGAAAATAGCACAAGCACGCTTCACACCTTCTTCTCAATTCTTTCATATGGAGGATTTTTCTTGTCCGTTGGATTTATAGTTCTACTTCTTATGCGATTCAATTTTACAATTGCAAGCCAGGGAATATTTATCTTCTTTCTCTCGATTGTGTCATTTCTTGCATATCGAATTAATCAGACTGCACAAACATACACAGTCAAAGAACGACAGCATCTCTTTACTCCGTTTATTGATCTATTCTTTATGCCCATCGCACGACTCGGAAGGCATCTTACGGAAAGTATTTCCCAGATAAATATATTTCTCTTTATCCTGGATTTTCTTATTGAAACGCCATACAAAGGCCTTGTTTCATTTTTTGAGCAATGGTTTTTCTTTCTTCATTCGAAACGAGACGGCTTGGGATAATTTCGTCCTTCATTCTGAGTCTGGTATAATACTCTAAATTGAGAGCCGTCGCAGTAGAAAAACTAGCAGCTTTTTTCAAAACCGCAAATCCATTGCTTTATAAAAAAGGCGAAACAATTCTTCGTGGTGATGAAATCCCAAATGGTATTTTTTATATTAATAAAGGCTATGTGAGAAACTATCTCTTCTCGGAAAATGGCGATGAATTTACCTTTATCATTTCCCGAAAAGGAGACTTCTTTCCAGTTGCATGGACTTTTAATAAAAGCAGGAAGCCGTATTTTTTTCAAAGCATTACTCCATGCATTATTTATAAACGGTCTCGTGAAGATTTCTTGACATTTCTTAATGAAAATCCTGATGTACTTCTCTACAGCACCGATAGACTTACAAAACGCGTAGATGGTTTACTTGAGCGAATGGGACAGATGGCTTTTGGAAACGCATATCAAAAAGTTTGCTCTATTTTATTGATTCTTTCTGAGCGCTTCGGACAAGAGGAAAATGGGATTTTGATTATTAAAATTCCCCTTACCCACAAGGATATTGCAAATCTCCTAGGAGTTGCACGCGAGACTGTCAGTGTAGAAATTGCAAAACTTAAGAAGGAAAACATCATTCAAAACGCTGGAAAACATATTCGCATACTCAATCCAAAAAAACTCAAAGAGGATTCTGTTATTATCTAAAAAGTTGCATCTCACCCATATCAATTGTAAAGTAATACTACACATTTAGAGTTTTTAGGATTGAAAATTATTTGAAAGAAGCTTTAAAATCAAGCAAAAATGAAACTTACAATTTATACAGACGGTGGATCTCGCGGAAATCCTGGCCCAGCAGCATACGGATTTGTTGTTTATGAAAATGAAAAAATTATTTTTAAAAAGGGGGAATATCTTGGAATTCAAACAAATAACTATGCCGAATACATGGCAGTAATTGCTGCATTTGAATGGGTGAAAAAACACAAAGGGGAAGATGTATCTCTCAACTTATTTTGCGACTCTCTGCTTGTTGCTTCACAGCTTACCGGAAAATACAAAGTAAAAAATGAATCTATTAAACAATTAGTCAAAAAAGCAAAGGCTCTAGAAAGCTTTTTTAGTGATGTCACTTACACGCACGTACTTCGAGCGCATAACAAAGAAGCTGACAGGATGGTCAATAAAGCACTCGACGAAAAACTCTAGATTATTCCCGCATAGGCTCATTTCTCCTCGACAATTTTTCTGTTTTTTCATACAATGATTACATGCGAAAACTGCTCCATGAAGAGGTTTATGATTCCAAAAAACCGCTTCTTCTTATTGTTTCAAATAATACACTCCTCCAAGAAGCACTCTTTGACGAACTCTCCTCGAAGCTTTCAATTCTTTTTGTCGGAAACCCTATTCCAAAAAAAGATAGTTCCAACATCTATCATATAAAACCTTCTGATCTCCATCTTCTCCCGCATCTTTCTGAGAAAATATCCTATGCGGTAATTCATTTGTCGACAATTCAAGAAAAGGAATATCTTGAAACTACGTTCAAAAAATTAAAGCAGGACCGTGCTAAATCCCTCATTCTTATTCCTGCAAACAATTATGAATCGTTCTCTGATGTGCTCCTTCATATAAACTCTGAGGCTAATATTATTCCCGCATTATATGGCACAATCCTTGAAGAGAATACTTCAGACAACGAATTGTTGAAAATTATCCGAATCGCATTGCGGAAGGGGACAATTCGCCTTTCTGGAAAAGACCTCTCTCCTATTTTTCCGATCTCAAAACGAGATTTTTTAACAGGAATTAAACAACTCCTGTTTTCTCGAAAACCCAAAGGGCTTTACTATCTTTTTTATAAAGCTCCCGAAACACTCCTTTCTGCAATTCATTTATTACACCGCATAGAGCCAGACATAGATCTGGAAATAAACCATGAACATCCTATTCAACGATTTGTAGAGCGGTCCACCATGACGCAGAATTTAAAAAATAAACTACAGGTAAAAATCTATCATCTCGATTATCATCTCAAAGGATTCCTCTACGCAGTAGAGCATCTCGGAGTATCAACCATAAAGGCTCCTTCTTATAAAAAAACCAAGCGAAAAAAACGCACTCCTCCCTCCTTCTCATTTTTAAAATTTACTCCCTCAATATCTCTCGCGCTTTTTTCAGGCCTCATACTCTTTATAATGATAAATATTATTTTTGGCATTGCAGGATTCCTCTTTCTCCGATCCTCAATTCATGCATTTGAAAATAATGATTTTGTAAAAGCTAAAAATCATGGCGTACTTGCAAAACGTGTCCTATCAGTCCCACTCCCCACACTACTCGTTACAGAAAGTGCACTATCCTATTTTCCATCTCTCAAAAATACCGCTGAAACACTCCATCTCGTAACAACTACTGTAGAACTGACCACCTCCTCTTCAAGCCTTATCGAAAAACTAGATACTGTCAGCGCAGGCATAGAGAAGGAAGCGTTTGAAAATATTCTTCTGGATTCTCAGCACCTGTATCATGTAGGATCAAGAATATTACTCGGCCAAGAAAATCAAACAATTTCAAATATCCTAACTCCCCAAACAACAAAGATCTTAAGTCTTTTGCCTGTTGCACCAACAATCCTCGGATATAACGGTGAAAAGGAATACTTACTCCTATTTATGAATAACGCCGAACTCCGCCCAACAGGCGGATTTATTGGTTCTATTGGAAGACTAATTGTAGAGGAGGGGAGAGTAAAAGATTTTAAAATTCAAGATGTATATGAGCTTGATGGACAACTTACTCGACATATTGAACCGCATTATATTGTAAGACGGAATTTACAACCACACCTCTATCTTCGTGACAGTAATTTTGATCTTGATTTTGAGCGCTCTGCAAGTATGTCTGCCCGAATCTATAATCTCGAATCAGGGAATACGCCAGATGGAGTAATAGCAGTGGATTTTACCATTATCCAAAGAATTCTCGGGATAACCGGACCGATAAAGCTCAGAAATTACGACTTTACAATAACCAGTGACAACAGCATGGAGTTTCTTCAAAAAACTATTGAGGAAGATTTCTTTCCTGGATCTACTCAAAAAAGAGATGTTTTAAACGAACTTATGACAAGTATTACACTGGAAATGGAAAAAAATCCTGAATATTTCATTTCTACCGCATTCCTACTTCCTGAACTGCTTGACGAAAAACATATTTTGCTTTCTTACCAAGCAGAGGAAATACAAAAATTACTTTCTGCACTACACTACACAGGAACTATTCCGGATAGAAAAGAGCAGAATGATGAGAAAATCTATGATACGCTTGGCTTTAATGAAGCAAATATTGGCACCAACAAGGCTAATAAAGATGTATCACGGAGTATTACCTACAAAGCAGATCTTACCACTCGGCTTTCTACTGCCAATCTCACACTCAGAAATACAAGCAAAACAGATGACTACAAAACATATCTCAGATTGATAGTGCCACAAAATAGCATCTTTCAAGAAGTAGCCCTAAATGGAAAAGAGCAGAAGACTATCTCTGCTATCCAAGATCCTAAAATCTATGAGTTAGCAAACTTTTCTCCGGATCCCAATAGCCTCGAGATAGAAACAACTGATGATTATCAAAAAACAATTTTTGGAACAGTAGTTACTATCCCCAAAGGAGAGATAGTAACCATTAGCTTTACCTATACCAATCCCACATTGTTTTTGGATGATAAAAAAAATACCTATTCACTTACCCTTATAAAACAGCCGGGAACACAAACTACTCCAACAAATATCGATCTTCTATTCCCCCCTGCATACCTCCCGAAAGGAGAGAGTATTCGATCATTCGGAGATGGAATAGTAACTCTTGAGGATGATTTGAAGACTGATACAATACTTACCACAGCATTTATAAAAGGGTGATAGAATGACTAATATGGAATACACAAAGGAAGAGTTTGAAGAGCATGTAGCAAAAGAACACAAACAATCAGCATTTTCTGAATATCTCCGAGAAATTGTATATGGAGGAAGTGATGGAATTGTAACAACTTTTGCCGTTGTCGCGGGATTTTCAGGAGCACAGAGTGCAAGTGTCGCCGAATTTTCAATAATGATTGTGCTACTATTTGGCCTTGCAAACCTCATTGCAGACGCAAGCTCGATGGGACTTGGAAATATTCTTTCCATTCTTGCAGATAAAGATGTTTATCGAAATCATCGCCAGAAAGAACTTCAAGAGATAAAGAATAACCCTAAGCAGGAAATGCGTGAAACTCTTTATATATTACAGCAAAAAGGATATAGCAAAAAAGATGCTCAAACCATGGCGGCGCTCTATGCAAAAAATTCAGAATATTGGGCTGATTTTATGATGCAAAATGAACTCGAAATGAGCAACCCAGAACACGAAAATCCAATACTCGCCGGTCTTTCTACATTCCTCTCATTTCTTGTATTTGGCGCAGTGCCGCTTCTTCCTTATATATTCTTAGGTCTTACAGAAAATATATTTGCTATCTCTATCCTATTTACCCTGTGTGCACTCGTCCTGCTGGGAGTAGTGCGCTGGAAGGTCACCACACAATCACTCATCCGCTCCATTATGGAAATTGTTTTTATTGGAGGGCTTTCCGCATGTCTTGCCTACATCATAGGCACATTCTTTCAAATATAAATAATTTGCTATAATAGTTTCTCACTACAAATAAGTTCTTATGACACAACAGAACAAGAAACGAAAAAAGTTCCCGAAATTTTTTTCAAGTAGAAAATTCCGATTCATAATTCTCCCTGTTTTTGTTATTTTTATCATAGGAGCTCTTGCATTATTTATATTTATCGTATTTTTTGTTCTCAAGGATATTCCCAGCGCAACCCAGCTTGGCTCAAATAGCAAACCACAGTCAAGTAAAATTTTTGATAGAAATGGAGCCCTCCTTTACACTATGTACACGGGACGCAACCAAACACTTATCCCCCTAAATGAAATCCCGAAAACACTTCAACAGGCAACCATTGCAATTGAAGACAGAAATTTTTATCGACATGGAGCAATTGATATCCAAGGGATTGCACGAGCTGCATGGGTAAATTTTCGTGGAGAACGAGTAGAAGGAGGCTCCACCATAACCCAGCAGCTCGTTAAAAGCTCGCTTTTAACACCTGAGCAGACTATTGAGCGAAAAGTAAAAGAAATAATTCTTTCTTTTATTGTAGAAGCGATCTATTCGAAAGACAAAATTCTTGAGATGTACTTAAATCAGGTTGCATTTGGAGGGACTGCATACGGCGTTGATGCAGCAAGTCATGTGTATTTTGACAAAAAGCCATCTGAGCTCACCCTTGCAGAAGCAGCATTTATTGCAGGGCTTCCACAAGCACCAAGCAGATACTCACCATTCGGCTCTCATCCTGAAGAGGGGAAAAAACGCCAAGAAGCAGTACTCAGAGCTATGCAAGAAGAAGAGTACATTACTGAAGACCAAAAACGAGAAGCGCTACAAGAGGGACTCGAATTCTCAGAAATTCGAGATGAAATCCTCGCTCCGCATTTTGTTTTTTACATAAAAGACTTACTTACCCAAAAATATGGTGAAAAAATGATAGAGCAAGGAGGACTTAGTATCACCACCAGTCTTGACTTAAATGTACAAAAAATTGTTGATGATGCAATTGCAACAGAAGGCGCGGCGCTTTCTGAAAGAAACTGGTATAACGCTGCAGCAGTTGTCAGTAATCCCGGAACAGGAGAAATCCTTGCTATGGCAGGGAGTAGAGATTATTTTGATAGAGAACGTGATGGAAATGTAAATGTTGCGATTGCAAAACGTCAACCTGGATCTTCAATTAAGCCCATTAACTATGCAACCGGGCTTATCAATAAATACACTACCGCAACACCATTTGTAGATGACAGAATTTGCTTCCCCAGTGCTTCCGGACAATATTGTCCGAGAAACTACGATGGAACATTTCATGGAGTAGTGCAGATGCGAGAATCTCTAGCAAACTCCTATAATATTCCTGCTGTCAAAATGCTACAGCTAAACACGGTTTCTGACATGATACAGGTTGCCAAAGACATGGGTATTAGCTCATTTACCGACAATCCTGAGCGCTATGGCCTTTCTTTAACCCTCGGTGGAGGAGAGGTGACGATGCTTCAAATGACTGAGGCATTTGGCGTATTTGCAAACTATGGGTATCGAATCCCATTACAACCAATCCTGAAAATTGAAGATGCAAAAGGAAAAATAGTTGAAGAATATAATGCTCCAAAAAGCCCTATGGCCGGCAATAAAGTAATCCCTGAAGGAGTCGCATTTATTATTTCACACATTCTCCAAGATAATGCAGCACGAACTCCTGCTTTTGGAGCAAACTCTCCACTCAGAATCCCCGACTATCCCGTATCTGTCAAAACAGGGACAACGAATGACTACAGAGACAACTGGACTGTTGGCTATACACCATCATTTGTAGCAACTGTGTGGGTAGGGAATAACGACAACACGCCACTTCGTGGAGTAAGCTCAGGCATAACAGGTGCTGCTCCTATCTGGAATGATATTATGACCACGCTTCTTAATGGCACAGATCCTGAAGATCTCAAGCAACCAGAAAGCGTTATTACTGCTATCATTTGCTCAGATTCCGGACTTCGCCCCCAACCTGAGGGATCTGCGTATCGCTGCCCTACCAAACAAGAATATTTTCTCGAAGGAACTGTTCCCAATGATATAGATCCAGGACTTACTAAAATATTCGTCGATACTACTACTAACGCGCTCGCACAGGAAGGCCAAACAGAAAATGTAGAAGAACGTGATGGAAAAATTATTACTGATCCTACTGGCGATACATATTGCACAACCTGCGCACCGCCTACCACACCAAGCCCTACTCCGACACCATAGAGGTGTTATATAAAAGTCCTACCAATAGCGCACTCATTAAAAGTCCTTGGGGAAGAGTTATAAAAAAGTGATCAAAAAATCCCACAAAAAATAAGCCGCAAAGAAGAAGTGTTATTGGGAATATCCACTGCTCTCGCTGATAAAAACCATATCGAAGCTTCACGAAGATATTTTTCAAAAATAATGCCATTACGACTAGGCCCAACAGTCCTAATTGCGCTATTGCATGAAGATACATATTATGAACTGGCTGAAAACGTACAGAGATTGGCACAGTATCTCCTTGGGAGAGAAAGAATGTATTATTCGGGCCAGCTCCAAATAATATATTCTGAGAAATTAATTCCGACGTATTTATTATTAAATCCACACGCACGTCTACTGCTTCTGTCAGTGAATGAATAGAAAAAAATCGTCCAGAAAATGAGACTAGATAGAGAGGGGCGAATATCAATATTGTCAAAATCACATATATTAATTGCTTTTTCTTTCTGAAAAAAAGCGCCCCTGACAAAAAGATCGCTACGAGAATAACACTCCTTGAGCCAGTAACGAGCAATCCGAGCATTATTATAATGAGAGAAAAAATATACCCATATGTTCGCCTAGAGCTCTTCTGATATAGTACAAAATGCATCCCTAAGATAAGTGCTATCAGAAGAAAAAACGCAAGGACATTAGGGTGAGGGAATGTCCCATATGGACGCAACAATTCTCTCCCATTTGAAAAAAACGTTGCAACACCGATTGTTTCTCCAGTAAATGATCGTTCACCAAAGAAATACATAAATCCTCCTAGCGACCTCTGAAACAGAAATTGCAAAAATGCAACACTTGATTGCATAATGCCCGCAAGCATTAAAGTATCAACCACTAACACGAAGTTCTTTTTAAAATCATATCTACCCACATACCACCCAAAAAAAACAGCGAGCACTATTCTCAAACACCACACGATTGCAGCTTCGAAGTTTGAGGCAAAAATAGAAGAGAGAAATACTGATAGAAAAAAGGCTGGGAAGAGGAGAGTATGAGAAAAAGAGTCCCATAATTTCTGAGGCCTCTGGAGTAAAACGAAAATAAGTAAAGAAATAATAAAAATATCACTTAGATAAAGTGTAGGGGAGAGATAATCAAGCCGGATACCCCTTACAAAGGCGTAGGAGGGCCAAAAATGCTTACCGACCTGTAAACTAATGGAAAAAAGAGAAAGATAAAAAACTATACCCTCAAGCTGTCGTAAATACACCATGAAATCTCGGGCAAGCTATTTTCGTTTAATAACAAGAACCCTATCGCGTCCTTCGCCTTCCGACTCAGAGTATACTGAACTATCATCTTTTAGGAGCATATGAACAAATCGGCGCTCCCATGGCTTCAATCCTCGTACTTGCTTTTCATTACCAGTTGCATCAACTTCTTCTTTCAGTCGTCCAATAAGCCCTTCAAGATATTCTTCGCGTTCGATTCTATAATTCCCAATCTCAACTGCTATTTGGTGATATTCTCCCATCTTTTGCGCAACGATCATTTTCAACATCAGCTCAAATGCCGCCAGAGTATTCCCATGCTTCCCAATAAGAAATGCATTCTCTTCTCCCGCATCGATAACTATCTGAAACGACTCTTCCTCAGCAGGTTCCACTGCAACAGTCGCTTGAATTGAGAGTAATTCAAGTAATGCCTTTGCCTCTTCTTGTATGCTATTTTGTATATCTTTCATAATTTGCAAGCTGCGGAATCCATTGAACAAGTCCACCAAATCCTACTAATAAATACTGCTGCAGTATACCAAATAACGTAAACGTAATCCAATACAAAGAAAGCCCTGTAGGAAGGGTAAAGGAGAAAAATCCTATCATGATAGGAAAAATAAAGAGTGACTGCTTCATAAATGTCGTTTGAAAATCATCGGGTTTATCAGTTTTTGGAGTCGCAACTTTATTCATCATCATCTTGGAAAGTATCATTTGAGATGCTGCAGTAAGAAGTGGGATAAGAATTATTAAAAATGCACCCTGGTTTAATAGATCAATTGGCTTTACCGCAAGTTCAATTCCAAAAAACTTTGTATCCCATAGATGATCGGGCTTCAGGAAATCGAAATATAAAAGAGGGGTCACTTTTTCTGAAAAAATCTCAAATGAACCAATTGACACCATCTGTGTAATAACTTGATATAACGCAAAAATTATCGGGAGCTGAATAATTGCTGGCAGACAACCCGCTGCAGGATTGATATTGTGCTTCTTGTACAACCTCATCATCATTTCTTGCTGCTTTTGGCGGTCCTTGTGTTTCTCTCGAATGCTTTTCATTTCAGGGGCAAGTTCCTGCATTTTCTTACTTGAGCGAATTTGCGTGGACATGAATGGATATAGAACAATTCTGAGAAAGATTGTGAGGAGAATTATGGAAAAACCAAGCGCAAATGGTAATCCTACAGATGACAAAAGTTGATAAAATCCGAGCAAAATATTGGTGATAGGCTGCTTAAAAATGAGGTCAAATATTTGAAATATAATATCCATCTTAAATCTTTCTTATACTTTCTTGTATTGCCAAATCGACTTGTTGTTCGTGAGCCTCAATTATCTGGGGCTTAATATAAAATACCAAATCGTATTTATCTAACTTTTCATCCTGAGTCTCCTTCAGACTTGAGACAACTTTACGTTTTATTCTATTCCGAATAACCGCTTTTTTTGAAACTTTTTTACTCACAACGACTGCATTCGTTCCCATCTCGCCTTTTGCAAGCCCAAATCGAAGCGTAAAGTAAGGACTCGTAATCACCTTTTTGGGTAACCCTTGCTTAAAAGAGAATCGCTTTTCTTTCTCAAACATTTCTATCGTGCACGCGCAATTTACGCCTATACACTTTCGGGCTCTAGATGTCCTTTCTCCCCTTTAACTGACGTCGTTTAAGAACTGCTCTCCCGCTATGAGTTTTATTGCGAGATAAAAAGCCGTGCTTCTTGCTGGCTTTTCTCTTATTTGGCTTTGTAAGTATTTCTGGCATGTGTGTGATAATACCAAAATTACGCTAAAAAAACAAGCAAATCCTCCCTGAAAAAAATATTTACATCTTGCAATTATAAGCAGTTTTGATATTCTAGAATAGATGGTACGAGTTGCGATAAATGGATATGGACGAATTGGGCGAGTTGCGCACCGCGTTATTATTGAAAACCATTCTTCAGAAATTGAAGTTGTTGCGATAAATGCTGGCAAAAGTACAGACCTTGCAGGATGGATGTATCTCCTCAAATATGACAGCAACTATGGTGTTCTAAAAAATCACACATTTTCTATAAAAACTCCCGAACAAAAACCGCTCGAAATAGAGTCTTCTGCAGAATTTTTGGGTTGGTTGGTTATCGATGATAAAGAAATTGCGATATTTGCTGACAGAAAACCAGAAAACCTCCCTTGGAAAAATCTTCAAGTTGACACCGTAATTGAATCAACTGGAGCATTCACGAAACATGAAGACCTCATGCTTCACATTACTGCTGGCGCGAAATCAGTAATCCTATCTGCCCCCTACAAAGGAAACACACCAGTTCCTACATATGTCCTCGGAGTAAATTCAAATAGCTCAGGCCAGGATTTTCCTGACGTAGTTATAAATAATGCCTCGTGTACCACAAACTGCATTTCTCCTGTAGCAAAAATCCTCGAGGACAATTTCGGGATTGAAAAAGTTATGATGACAACTATTCATGGCTATACATCTGACCAAAGAATTCAGGATGGAGGACACAAAGACTATCGTCGGGCTAGAACTGCTGCAACAAACATCATTCCTACTTCAACAGGTGCAACAAAAGCAGCGGCAGAAGCAATTCCATCTCTTAAGGGAATATTTACAGGACTTGCTATTCGGGTACCGGTGCCAGTTGGCTCATTGTCAGATTTTACCCTTTTATTAAAAAAAGAAACGACTGCCGAAGAGATAAACCAGCTCTTTAAAAACGCTTCTGAGAATGAATATAAAGGCATTCTTGAAACTACTACCGACCCAATCGTTAGTAGTGATATTGTTGGAAATCCACACTCTTCGATTGTCGATTTGTCTCTCACGCAGGTCGTTGGCAGAAATATGGTAAAAGTCATTGCGTGGTATGACAATGAATACGGATATGCCAATAGGCTCGTTGAACAAACTGCACTTCTTGGCAAACAAACCCAAATGTCATAAAATACGGCATGGGACAAGATCTTCGGAGAATTAGAAATATTACCATCTCAGGCCGAATTGGAAGTGGTGCAACAACCCTTGCCACAAAACTTGCTGAAAATCTCTCTTGGAATGTTCTCGATGGAGGAAAAATCATGAGAAGAATACAAGACGAAATTGGCGCTGGTGTTGAAGAAACAGAGAAACGGCCAGATCATTATGACCTCGAGTATGAAGAGCGAATTAAAAAAATCCTGAGAGAAGAAAACGGCCACATTATCCAAAGTCACCTCGCAGGATATGACGCACAGGGAATTCCCGATGTATTCAAAATCTTAGTGGTTACGGAAGATGGCGAAGGAAACGATAAAACAGATATCCGGATAGACCGTCTCGTAAATAGGGATGGCACTTCTATTGAGCAAGCAAAGTATGAAATTAAAGAGCGTGACAAACAGAATTTAGAAAAATTTAGACGACTCTATGCAAATAATGATAAAAATTGGGTATATTGGGATAGGAAATACTATGACTTAGTAATCAATACCTACAATCTCAATCAAGAAGATGCGCTTCAAAAAACACTTCAAGAACTACAAAAGGCTACTGAGTAGCAGGGGTGGGTGACGGACGAGGAATCCAGCACCTACTCTTATCCTCTGTTCCGCTAAGAAAGTATGCCTCGTACCCAAAACAACGTTTTTCTATAATTGTTTCAGGAATTACAACCTCATGCTCTTCTTCATCTTTTACCAAAGACTCCATTACATCTCTCCAGAGTGGGGCAGCACCTGTTATTCCTGATGCAAGCGTTGGTGAAAGCGGAGTGTTATCATTGTTCCCAACCCACGTTGCCACTACGTAATTATCAGTAAATCCTACAGTCCAGTTATCTCGCTTATTATCAGTTGTCCCTGTTTTTACTGACACTCGCTTGTCTGGGATATAAAGTGGTGAATTTGCCCCAAATGCACCACTACGAGCCCGATTATCTGATAAGATGTCCTCAACAATAAACGCTGCTCCTTCGCTGACTACTTGAACTGGATGCACGTCTTTCTCCTTCAACACTTTCCCATAACTATCGCGTACCTCCAGAATTGGGTCTAGCTCAGCTTTTTGACCATTATTTGCAATAACACCATATGCAGTTGCCAAATCGAGCATCGTAACCTCATTTCCTCCAAGCGTTATAGAAAGTCCATATGGCATATCATTTCTCCAAGAAGAAATTCCCATTTTCTGTCCATATTCAAGAATAAGCTCTGGAGTAAGCTTTTGGGCAATTCGTACTGCTGGGATATTGTAAGAATTTGCGAGTGCAATTCGGAGGGGAACCATTCCATGATAACGCCCATCATAATTTACTGGCTTATAGCTCTCTTTGCCAGAAATCTTGATCGTAATCGGACTGTCCTGAACTAGTGATCCTTCAGTATAGCCATTTTCAAGTGCTGCAGTGTATGTTATGAGCTTTATTGTAGAACCAGGCTGACGAAGAGAGGTCGTGATATTTACATTCCCATCGTGCTCTCTATCAAAAAAATCTCTGCTTCCCACCATTGCTAAAATGTCTCCGTTTCTCGGATCAGTGATGACTGAGGCAGCATTTCCAATCCCTAAATATCTATTCTCCTCAACAGTTTTTCTCACCTCAGCCTCTACAAATTGCTGCAAATCTAAGTCTAGACTTGTCGTAATCTGCAACCCTCCGCGCTCCACAGCGTATAGCCCATACTTCTTAACAAGAAAATCTTTTACATACATCACAAAGTGCGGGGCTTTAATAGAAGTCTGCGGTGCTTCAAACGCCAACTTCTGATTATATGCCTCTTCCGCCTGCTCCTGAGTAACATACCCATCTCTCACCATTGCCCGAAGAACGGTTAACTGACGTTTTTTCCACACATTTTCAGAATTAATAAATGGCGAGTACACAGAAGGTGCCCGAGGAAGGCCTGCGAGAAATGCAGCTTCAGGAAGGGTTACTTCAGATACATCTTTGCCAAAATATACCTCGCTTGCTGCTTGCACCCCCCATGCAGTTCCACCATATGGCACATAATTAAAATACAGCTCTAAGATTTCGTCCTTATCATATTTCTGCTCAGCCCAAAGGGCAAGTATTACTTCCTTTGTCTTCCTCGTAATCGTAGGGTCAGGAGTGAGGAGCGCTGACTTAATCAACTGCTGGGTAATCGTAGAACCTCCCTGAAACTCTCCATCAGTCACATTCGAAACAAAGGCACGCGCAATTCCCCGCAAATCAAACCCTGGATGGCTATAGAAATTCTGGTCTTCTATCGCAATCGTTGCCTGACGAAGATGTGCTGGAATATCAGAGAGCGCTACGAGCGTCCTGTTTTCCTCAGCATAAAACTCATACAATAACCCACCGTCTCTATCATATAATTTAGTAGTTTGAGGGATATATGCTACAGATAATTTGTTCAGAGAGGGTAAATCAGAAACAAAAACATACCCTAAAATTGGAAGAAAAATAAAAATACTAGAAAAAAAGATCCCAAAAAAGAAGAAAAAGAAGTTTACTACAAATCGGCGCTTTCGGGAGAATATTCTCGGAGAGTTTACCCCTATGTGAGCCTGTTTTTTTTGTCGTCTCGGAAATGAGATATGAGGAAGGGAAAATTTTGGATATGAAATCTTCGGAAAACGGAAGTGAAAAAGCCTCCTACTATAAGACAATATGTTCTTACTATGCCTATGTATGCTTAGAGTAATTCTCTTGATATTATCAATAAATAATTCTATAAACTTCTCAACAAAATTGCCAACTCGAATTAAAGTATACGCTAATAAATAAAACAAAAACTTTATCACTGCCATTTTAAAAATACAATCTTGTTATACAAATAATTTCCGCGGGCAGTGCTTCTCTATAACGGTATTATATAAAATTTATAGGATACCTTACAATATACATCTTCTTATACAAAAATTTACAAACTGATACAAATACGACTTTTTATTTTGTACTAATTTTGGTACAGTAGGAACCACATGAATGTTTTATCAGTAGGATCCTGCTTAATAGATTTTTTCGTATCAATTGAAAAAAGCGCGCACCTTGAAATTTCAGATGGAAAAATCACGCTCCCACTTGGTGCAAAAGTCCCGATAAGTCTCAAGACGCTTTCTCTAGGAGGAAATAGTGCAAATGTAACCTCTGCACTCCATAATCTCTCGATCCCCACAGCACTTTATACCTATCTTGGAACTGATCCGCTTTCAAAACACATTCGTGAGAAGATGAAAGAAAAGGAAATTGAACTCATCGTAGAAGATATAGAAACGACCACGGGATCGCTTTCTCTTATATTTGATTTCCCAACAGACCGAATCATCTTCTCTCACCATAATGTTGCAGAACACGTTTTTGATGAAACAAAAATACATACCACGCCCGATCTTATATTTCTCAGCTCGATTGGAAAGGTGTGGGAGCGCGCTTATGAGCAAGTCCTTGCATACGCCCAAAAAAACAATATTCCGATCGCACTTTCGCCTGGATCACTCCAGCTAAAAAGCATGAATGATGTATTTATACAGACTATATCAACCGCTAAAATACTCTTGTGCAACATGGAAGAAGCACAAAGAATACATAAAGCATTGGGTGGTGAGGAAATTAAGGATCCAAAAAAACTCCTACTCAGCCTTAAGGAGAAAAACTTTGACATTCTTTCTATAACTGATGGAGAAAACGGCGCCTATGCGATAGGTTCTGCGAATACCGTACATCATGTTGATTCCCCCAAGCCAGAAGGGTATGAAAAAACAGGCGCAGGAGATGCATATGCTGGCGCATTTTTAGCGGCACACCTTCATAAAAAAGATATCACAGACGCAATGCGCTGGGGAATAGTAAATGCACTCGGTGAAATGAAACAGCCAGGTGCGCAAACCGGACAACTCATGTTTTCTCAAATTGAACATGAAGTGCAAAATGCGAATCTTCACGTAAAGCAACTATGAACATTTACCTTGCGACAGACCACGCTGGATATGAATTGAAGGAAGTAATAAAACAATATCTAGAAAGAGAAGGGTATAAAGTAGTTGATTGTGGCGCACATACGTATGATCAAAACGATGACTATCCTGATTTCGTACAGATTGCCGCAAAAAAAGTGTCGCAGAATAAAGGGTTTGGTATTGTTTTTGGGAAATCTGGAGCAGGAGAGGCAATCGTTGCAAATAAATTTCCAGATATTCGTGCGATTCTCGCAGTAAATACAGAAAACGTAAAACTTTCCCGGGAACACAATGATGCAAATATTTTATCGTTAGGCTCTGCGCTCGTAAACTCAGATATGGCAAAGGAGCTTGTCTCCCTTTTTCTAGAAACCTCTTTCTCCAATGAAGAACGTCATAAGAGACGTATAGAAAAAATAAGAGAATTAGAACATGCATCATAACAATTTAGAAATCCTACCTGGGATCTTAGAAAAAGATTGGGATAAAATTGAAAAAAAACTCTCTCAAACACAAATGTTTGCAAAAAGCGTTCACGTGGATTTTATCGATGGTAAGTTTGTAAATAATCTTACATTTCTCGACCCAAAACCATTCCAAAAGTATAGCGACATACTACTTCTCGAAGCACATCTCATGGTAGAAGAACCAATTGACTTTCTTGCGCCGCTTGCAAAAAATGGATTCAAACGATTCATCGGCCATATTGAGAAAATGTCTGATATTACAGCGTTTGTAGACCAAGGACGACGCCTAGGAGAAGTGGGGCTCGCACTTGACGGGCCCACAGCTATCAATAAACTTAACGATGTACACCTAGATAATCTTGACTGCATACTCATCTACACTTCTGACAAAGTAGGGTTTTCAGGCCCCCCAATGATGGATAGCCGGCTCAGTAAAATAAAAGCGCTCCGAGAAAAAACTCAAATCCCTCTAGAAGCAGACGGGGGAGTGAAAGATACAACTATTCAAAAGGTGCGCGCAAATGGAGCAACTCGATTTGTAGCAACGAGCTTCCTCTGGGAGAATCCAGATCCAAAATCTGCCTACCAAGATCTTCTCTCAAAACTCTAGCCTATCGCTTCTCAATAATCTCTTTTGCGATTACTCCAATTGTATCCCGTGCATTATCCTCATCAATAATTCCCTGCGACATCACAATGAGCACGAAAGGGTTCTTGCCATCATCTACGACCCCTCCATCATGCACCATATTATCGTGATCTCCTGTCTTGTGATATACCACCACATCCTCCTCTAAATAACGAGGAATTCTATCTTCAAATTCTGTATTTGATAAATAATCCATCAACTCTCGCTTCAGAGGTTCGCTCATAAGCTTTCCCATATAAAACTGCGAGAATAAATTTCCCATGTCTCTTGGAGAAGTTTCATTGTATGCAATACTTGTTGCACCCATTCCCAGATTATCCACAAAGCTCTGGATATTATCCTCACCCAACCGTATGGTAAGAAGATGAATTGCCGTATTGTCAGAATGATGAAACGACAACTCGGCAAGGCGTTTGAGCGTATATGCCTCTCCTGGCTCTCGATATCGCAAAACACCCGTCCCATAATCTTGAATGTCGCTTTCCTGTAATACAATTTTTTCTTCTAAATTAATCTTCCGTTCTGACGCGAGCGAGTAGAGATAGAATACAACGGGAACCTTGTTGAGCGATGCAGCAGTAAGAACAGTATTATGATCAATACCAAATGCACCACCCGTTACCAAGTCTTCATAGTAAACACTATAATCTCCCTTAAAATCACCAATAGCCGTTTTTATATGGTCTCTCAATTCATTATTCGAAAGCGTCTTCTGAGAAGTTAGCGTAGGAGCATGAAAGGTTGGCAAAAATGTCAACTGGCGTCCTAGCAGCACCATGAAAAATGTGTAAAAAATAAAAAAAACTACCTTTTTCATAATCCCTCATCTGTACGCGGCCGATATTGTAACGCCTCGAGAACATGTACTTTTTCTATATTTCGAGCATTGTTGTCTAAGTCTGCGATTGTCCGTGAGACCTTCAATACTTTATGAAAAGAACGTGCTGATAAATTTAATCTTTGCGAGGCATGTCGCATGAGATCTTTTATCTCGTCTGAAAGCGCTATATGCTCTTTAATGTCCCGCGCACTCATCTGACCGTTCATCACCGTCTTTACCCTGCTAAATCTTACTCGTTGAACTTTTAACGCTGCATCTATTCTACTACGAACGGCACTCGAATCTTCAACCTCTCCATCGTACATAAGTTTTTCTGTTCTTACAGCTGGCACGTCAACATGAATATCTATCCTATCCAAGAGTGGTCCTGAGAGACGCTTTTGGTATCTCAGTATTTGGTGGGATGTACAAATACAATCGCGAGCACTATCTCCTTGATATCCACATGGACAAGGATTTGCTGCGGCAACCAGCATAAAATCCGCAGGGTATGAAACCCTATGCCTTGCACGAGAAATAGAAACAACACCATCCTCCAATGGCTGTCGGAGGGACTCAAGAACATTTCGAGAGAATTCCGGAAATTCATCTAAAAACAGAACACCGCGATGTGCCAAAGAAATCTCTCCAGGCCTTGGGTTTGCACTTCCACCAATAAGCCCCACATAAGATGTTGTGTGGTGAGGGCTTCGAAAAGGACGATTTATCATGAATTTGTCTCCATCAAGCAACCCTGAAATACTATAAATTTTCGTCACTTCCAATGCTTCTTCAAAAGAGAGGGAAGGGAGAAGCGAAGGAATAGTTTTTGCAATAAGCGTCTTCCCGCTTCCAGGAGGACCTTTCAGTAAAATATTATGCCCACCCGCAACCGCTATCTCCATCGCGCGCTTTACTATTTCTTGACCACGAATATCTTTGAGGTCATATTCATAGCTGCTTTCTGCCTGAAGATTTTCAAAATCTACACTTATTATTTTCTCTAAATCCTTTTTATTATCTAAAAATAATAAGAGGTCTCGTAAATTTTCAACCGCATAAATATCCACACCTTCAACCATTGACGCCTCAAATCTATTATCATACGGCACAAATACTTTCTTAAAATTACGAGATTTTGCAAGGAGAATTGCGGGCAACACTCCACGAGTAAGCCTAAATGTACCATTGAGAGATAATTCGCCGATAAAAAGTGCATCGTCAATATTTCCTTCGACCTGCTCAGAGGCTGCAAGAATTGAAATCGCTATAGGCATATCAAAACTTGAACCTTCTTTTGGTAAATCTGAAGGGGCGAGATTTACAGTAATACGCTTTACCGGAAAATCAACACCACTATTTTTTATAGCAGAACGGACTCGCTCACGGGCCTCTTCAACCGCCTTATCAGGAAGCCCCACGATAGTAAAGGAGGGAAGGCCATTTAAAATATCTGTCTCCACCTCCACAAGAGATCCGTTTACCCCGATAACTGCTGAGGTCATCACCCGCGCAACCATAAAAATAGTATATATGTTTTTTACGGACTATATGAAGGGATTTTTTAGAAAAAACGATGTTACAATATGAATCAGCATGGACCCTATAGAAAAAATAAAGCAAAAAATTGATATCGTAGATCTCATTGGAGAATATATTACCCTTAAAAAAGCAGGACAGAACTTTAAAGGCCTTTGCCCATTTCATGGTGAAAAAACCCCATCATTCGTAGTGTCTGCTGAACGCCAAGTATGGCACTGTTTTGGGTGTCAAAAAGGAGGAGACCACTTTTCATTTATTGAAGAAATTGAGGGGATTGGATTTTCCGAAAGCTTAAAATTTCTTGCAGGCAAAGCAGGGATCAAGCTCACGACCACACCATTTCGCGACAAGACTGACCAAGAAAAAAATACGCTCTATGAGATAAACCACATTGCAGCCTTATACTACCACTTCATTCTCACGAAACACATCGTGGGCAAAAATGCACTTTCGTATCTTACAAACACGCGAGGTATTAATGAGAAACTCCTCAATACGTTCCTCCTTGGCTATGCACCGAATAGCTATGATGCGCTCACGACATACCTTATCAAGAAAAAAGGGTATGAGAAACAATTTGTTCTCAACGCTGGTGTTGCAACAGAAAAAAATGGAAGATTATTTGATTTTTTCCGAAATAGAATTATTTTTCCAATTCTTGATGCGCGCTCAAATGTTATTGGGTTCTCGGGAAGAGTCCTTGATGACAACTCTCAAGGACCCAAATATATTAACACTCGCGAAACGCTCATCTATAAAAAATCGTATTCACTTTTTGGAATAAACTACACGAAAGATGCGATAAAGAAGGAGCAGAAGGCGATCCTTATGGAAGGAGAGTTTGATGTATTATCGTCAATTGCACATGGGGTTTCAAACGTCGTTGCTATAAAAGGAACAGCTCTAACAGAAGAACAGATAAATCTCCTCAAGCGCTTCACAAAAAATATTGTATTTTGCTTTGATACCGACATCGCGGGAATTGAGGCACAAAAACGCTCAATTCAATTAATTGAAGAGGAGGGGATTAGCTCAAGCGTAGTTATTCCTCCACATGGAAAAGATCCAGATGAACTCTTAAGAACAAATCCTACAGAATTTAAAATCGCCCTAAAGCACGAAAAGAGCATTTATGACTTCATCATCGACCAAGCTCTTTCTGAGGAGAATCCTAAAACAGTAAATGGAAAGAAAAACATTCTTACGAAAGTCCGCTCTTTTATAAAAGCGATTACGAACGAGATTGTAAAAGAGCACTATATAAAAAAACTTGCATCTCTTCTTGACACATCATTTGAATCAGTTTCCACAGAAATAGAGAAAGCACAAATGACTCCTAAAAAACCGTCTCCAGTTTTTCAAAAAATCCCACTTACTCGTGAAGAGGCGCTTGAGCGACATCTCTTAGGACTTATCGTCCAAAACGAAAACCCATATGACGCACTCGTACTTTCCGAGTCTTTAATGAAGCCAAAATATTTTTCTACTGGCGCCAATCAGAAAGTATTTGAAGCACTTTGTAAATATTTCAAACACAGCAATACATTTGATCCCCAGAAATTTGGAAAACAACTCTCACCTGAACTCACGAAAGCATTTGACCTCGCATATCTAAAACCACTCCCAAAATTTGAATCTGATATTGCGCGCACGAAAGAACTGGAGCGAACAATTCGTGAAATCATAAAGCTGTCTCTAAAACGAAAGCTAAAGGCTATTTCAAACGCATTAAAGGAGGAGGAAAAAGCAGAAAACCCAGAAAAGATTGAAGAACTCCAAAAACAATTCTCCCAAACTGCAGAGGAACTCACGAAAGCATCCTTACTATAGAGCATTCGGGATTGAATAAAATGGCTATATCAGTTAAAATATAGGACTATGCGAGCTGGAGCTATCAAAAATGAGAACGTCGATGAACTGCTCAAATCCGCGAAAAAAAAGGGGTATATCACTCAGGACGAAATCTTAAAAAAATTCGCAAAGCCTGAAAACTACATTGAAGAGCTTGACTATCTCTATGATCAACTTATTCGGAAAAATATTGATATTTTCGAAAGCGTTGATCAGGAGAAAGAGGCAAAAAGAGCAATTGAAGATCTTGAAAAAGAGCTTGAGTCACTAAACCTCCTCAGCAGTGTTGCAGTTTCTGATCCGGTTAGAATGTATCTAAAAGAGATTGGGAGAATTCCTCTTTTGACCTTCGATGAAGAGGTAGATCTTGCGAAAAGAATTGAAAATGGTGAAGAAGCAGCTCGCAAGAAACTCGTAGAATCAAATCTTCGACTCGTCGTCTCTATTGCAAAAAAATACGTTGGTCGTGGCATGACGCTTCTTGACCTTATTCAAGAAGGGAATCAAGGACTCATACGGGCTGTTGAGAAATATGACTGGAAAAAAGGGTTTAAATTTTCAACTTATGCTACGTGGTGGATCAGACAAGCCATAACAAGAGCTATTGCTGATCAGGCACGAACGATTCGGATCCCGGTTCATATGGTCGAAAATATCAATCGTTTTATGCGTGTACAACGTCGACTTATGCAAGAGCTTGGTCGACAACCAACCCCTGAAGAAATCGCAAAAGAACTGGAGATCGAGCCAGATAAAGCACGAGAGATTATTAAAATCTCCCAGCAGCCAGCATCTCTTGATACGCCAGTCGGTGATGAAGAGGATTCGTATCTTGGAGACTTTATTTATGACGTCACCGCACCAACATTATTTGATACTGCGTCTCGCGGATTACTAAAAGAGCAGCTCGGATCAGTACTCGGAACACTTTCAGATCGCGAAAAGCGCGTGCTTGAGGAGCGATTTGGCCTCAGAGATGGAAAACCAAAAACTTTGGAAGAGGTTGGGAAAATGTTTGCAGTAACTCGAGAAAGAATCAGACAAATTGAGGCAAAAGCACTCAGAAAACTCCGCCACCCAAGTCGTGGCAATAAGCTCAAAGATTACCTCGAATAATTTTCTCTCAGAAAAATTTTAAGCAGTTTTAGTTGGTTTTTTATGGTGAGAAATGGCCCCCGCCGTAGTGGCAGGGGACCGAATAAGGAATGGTCCTCGCCAAACGGCGGAGGGTAGATCCGACCGAGTGGTCGGACGATTTGGTTTCGTAATAACCCAGAACGAATCTAAGTTAGTGAACGGAATTGCCATGAATACCGAGCTTTTTCTCGGCATTGGCAACATTCATGACA